>CAZVKZ010000033.1:10128-11007 GCA_964627775.1 uncultured Candidatus Bathyarchaeia archaeon
GTTATAGGAACGTAGGTTATGCCCAAGGTAGCAATCGTGGAAATGACTACTGCAACAACAAAGAACTTGTTCTTGAAGCTATCACGTCCCATTCTCCACACGCTGCGCGTTTCAGAGCGACAGTTCCAGATAACAATCAGTTCAAACATAGCGGCTTGGACAAAGGCGGTTGTTCTGGCCTCTCTCAGGGTCTCTTCTGTACCAAATCCATGGGCAGGCCAGACATAGTATTCCAGACAGAATACCAGAATCGTTCCAACAGACTGCAATATGAAAGAGACTATGATAAATGGGCCCATCCCATGCAAGATGCCCTCATGAGGCCTCCTAGGTTTTCTCTCCATCACATCTTCGTCAGGAGGATCTGTCGACAGAGACACTGCGGGCGCGCCATCTGTAACTAGGTTGATCCACAGAATCATGCCTGGAAGCAGCGGTAGTGGAAACAGTTCAGGGCTGAAGATGCCTCCTAGGATTGCGAAGGTACCAATCACCAGTAACTCGTCGAAGTTACATGAGATCAGGAATCTTGCGTACTTGCGGATGTTGTCGTAGATTACTCTTCCTTGCTCAACAGCCTTAACTATCGTCGCGAAGTTGTCGTCGGTAAGCACAAGGTCCGAGGCTTCACGTGTCACGTCCGTGCCGGTTATGCCCATTGAGACTCCTATATCTGCAGCCTTCACTGCTGGCGCATCATTCACGCCATCTCCTGTCATTGCTGTGATGTGTCCTTTAGATTTTAGTGCCTTGACAATTTTCAACTTGTGTTCTGGTGAGACTCTTGCATAGACCGCCACATTCTCGACGATCTTCTCGAACTCCTCGTCGCTTATGGCTTCCAGTTCGGCGCCTGTCAAGACAAGGCTCTCTTTCTTC
>CAZVKZ010000034.1:0-10912 GCA_964627775.1 uncultured Candidatus Bathyarchaeia archaeon
GGAAGTTCGGAATGCGGATGCAGACTACCACACTCACTACCATTCAAGATGAGAGGTAGATGCGGAAGCGTAACCATTGAGCTGCTTCCAGGACGAAGAGGACTCGGACTGGTCGGCGGCGAGATAGTAAAGACAGTCCTCGGCCTCACAGGCGTGAGAGACTGCTGGACGAGAACCTTCGGCTCAACAAACACTCTCACATCAATAGCGTACGCAGTCTACGACGCGCTAAGAGACTCCTACACGATGACCACAGTCACCGATTAGGCCGCCAACACATTACAGAAAGTGAGGCGAGATCGATTGAAGAAAGAGAGAAAGGGATGTATACTCGCGGTGAGGATGAGAGGTTCCGCCGGGCTCAGGCACCAGGTTGAGTCAGCCCTCCAGCCGCTCGGCCTAACCCGCAGAAACGAGGCGATCCTCCTCCAAGACACGCCAGAGATTAGAGGAACTCTCACGGGGTTGAAGGATGTGATCTTCTGGGGCGAAGCATCTGAGGAGATCCTGAACTCAATTCTCACCTCAAGATCAAAAGTCCCCGGCTTGGGAAGGCTAACCGACGACGAGGTCAAGAAGCGCCTCGGCATCGAGAACATCAAGACCCTCGCAAAGGCGCTCACAAGCGGAGAGCTCAAACCCCAAGAGCTCAGAAAGCGCGGCCTCCAAACAAAGTTCAACCTCCACCCGCCAAAAGGAGGATTCAGAGGAAGCCTCAAAGACCCCTCGGGCAAAGGGGGAGAACTCGGCTACAAGGGTGAATCCTTCAAGGAGACTGTTGAGAGAATGATTTAGGAGGATGAATAGCAACGGCTACTAGAAAAAAGAAAACTCGGAAGATGCGTGGTTCAAGACTGCATGGCTGGGGGCAATCCGGTCAACATAGAGGCTCCGGTATGCTAGGTGGACATGGTAAAGCAGGGACCTTCAAACATAAGTGGACGAGCGTTCTCAGGTACGGAGAGGTTTCAAAAAAAGGCTTCACAAGCCCCAAGAGCCTACAGAAAACCAGGACGATAAATCTTGACGAGCTTAACCTACTCGAAGAACCCGCCAAAGGTCAAGACCAAAAGACAACCGTCACACTCGATCTAGCCGCGCTCGGATACGATAAGCTACTCGGCCGCGGCTCCATCCAGAGACCCCTCAACATCACAATTCCAAAATGCTCAAAGTCCGCAGCCAAGAAGATCCAAGACGCCGGAGGATCCATAGCCTCAAGAGACTAGGTGAGCCTTGCCGAGATTCATAGAGCTCTTCAGGCCCTTCGTAAAGCTCCTGCCGGACGTGACAAAACCCGACAGAAGGGTTGCGTTCAATGAGAAACTCTTCTGGACGGCAATGGCGCTCGTAGTCTACCTTGTGATGAGTGAGGTTCCACTGATTGGGGTAGGCAAAGGCGGCGCCCAAGACCCCCTAGGAGCATTAAGAGTCATCTTCGCCTCAAACAGAGGAACATTGATGGAGCTAGGGATCGGGCCGATAGTCACAGCAGGCCTCATACTCCAGATACTAAGCGGCTCCAAGATGATCAATGTCGACATGACAAGTCCAGAGGACAGATCCCTCTTCACAGGCGCAAGCAAAGTACTAGCGGTGGTCATGACGGTCTTTGAAGCCTTGGCCTTCATACTCGGCGGCGCATATGGCGCCATAGCGATACGAACCCAGCTTGCGATACTGGCACAGCTTGCAGCCGCGGGCATCATTCTGATGCTTCTTGATGAGCTGCTCCAGAAGGGCTGGGGGATAGGTAGCGGCATCAGCCTCTTCATAGCAGCCGGGGTAGCCCAGAGAATATGGTGGGACATGGTCGCGCCCGTAGGCCCGATGGAAGATAAGAAGTACCTCGGCGCCCTCATCAGCTTCGTCCAGTCGATACAGATGGGTGAAGGAATCCAGGGCCTCTATCGAGGTGGGGGCCTCCCAGACATGGTGGGCCTCATAACAACAATCGTTGTCATAGTCGTAGTCATATACATGAACGGGCTCAAGGTGAGCATACCAGTCTCATACGCAAAGTACAGGGGCTTCAGGGGAACCTTCCCAATCAAGTTCCTGTACGTCTCAAACATACCAGTGATCTTTGCCGCGGCACTTTTCGGAAACGTCTATTTCATAACGCAGATGATCTGGCAGAGGTACAACCAGGCGAACACAAACTTCTGGCTAAACCTCCTAGGGTACTTTAAGATAAGTGAGAGAACCGTTGAACCCCTTGGAGGCCTAGTCTACTATCTCACGCCCCCAAGGAGCCTAACAGGTATCGTGGAGAACCCTCTGAGAGCAGGGGTCTACGCCCTACTCCTCATACTGGTCTGCATCTTCTTCGCTGCAACATGGGTCGAGGTCGGAGGAATGGATGCGAAGTCTGTGGCAAGGCAGCTCATCGACTCAGGAATGCAGATAGAAGGCTTCAGAAGATCAAGCGCGCCAATCCAGCAGCTCCTCTCACGCTACATCCCAATAGTGACAATCCTCGGCGGCGCTGTAATCGGAGTAATCGCCGCGTTCGCAGACTTTCTCGGAGCCTTCGGGTCCGGAACAGGCATCCTATTAACAGTGGGCATCATCGAGCAGTACTACCAGCTCTTGGTTAAGGAGAGGGTGAGTGAGATGTTCCCAGCAGTGAGAGCCTTCCTCGGCGAGTGAGGGAACCCTTGGGTCCGACGGTGATAGTCACAGGCGCAGCCGGGGTCGGAAAGACCTCAATACTCAATGAACTCAAGAGGCTCTCTGAGAGAGAGAACGTAAGACTTAGAGTGGTGAACTTCGGGACTGTAATGATAGGTCTCCTGGATTCAGCTGGAAGAAGACTTCACCGAGACGAGATCAGAAAAGAAAACCTTGCAGCTCAGAGAAATCTACAGATTGAAGCGGCGAAGGAGATCTCAAACATGCGAGACGAAAGGGTCCTAGTCATTGATACGCATATATTCATAAGAACCCCCACAGGGGCCTTCCCGGGACTCCCTGAGAACGTCTTGAGAACACTTGACCCGTCGCTGCTTGTTCTGCTTGAGGCGGAACCTGAAGACATAGAGAAGAGGAGAAGAGGCAACAGCGGCAGAGTGAGAGACCGACAGACAATAGAGAGCGTAAGGTCAGACCTGGAATGGAGCAGGAGGACAGCAGCCGCCTGCTCAGTAATAGTGGGCGTCCCGGTCTCGATAGTGAGAAATGAGGGAGGCCGGCAGAAAGAGGCTGCACGGCAGATACTTGCGATCATAAAGGAGGTAAAGAAGGAATTTGTTTGAAGACATCTGGAGCTGGATGATGATGGCACTCCAGCCCTACGGTGAGAGGCCTTACTCAACAATATTCATACTGTCAGTGGCCTTCGCCTTATCGCTCGCAACTAACCTTGCAAACCGACTCCTCGTCGATGTGGAAAAGATGAGATCCGTCATGGCTGAGGTGAATGCTTGGAGGCGGGAGTTTGACACAGCCCGGAAGACCGACAACAAGCAACTCATGGCAAAAGTGATGAAGAGGCAGAAGGCGATAATGCAGCTTCAGAGCAAAGCCATGTGGGACCGCATGAAGGTCAGCTTCATATACCTTGGACCTTTCTGGATAATCTTCTACGTTCTCCAGGGATTCTTCCAGAACAGGGCCGTAGCCCTATCGCCTTTCACATTCCCATTCCTCCTGGGCAACGAGTTGCCGTTCGTCAGCTGGTACATAGCTTGCTCCCTCGCGCTCAGCCTCCCACTCTCAAGGCTTCTGGGCGCCAACCCGGAGATGGGATAAAGCCCTCAGCCCAGAACCCATTCTCAAAAAGGAATCTCGGTGATGCCATGAGCGTAGTAGTCACGGTGGGAGGACTACACGGAACAGGGAAGACAACATACGCACGGGCACTGGCTGAAGAACTCAAGCTGAGACACGTTTCAGCCGGGGAGATCTTCAGAGCCACGGCTGACGCAAGAAAGATGAGTCTGGATGAGCTGAACAGACTCGCCGATAGTGACCCCGCAATCGACAGGGAAGTTGACGAAAAGATCAAAGAGGAAGCCGCCATAGGGAACATTGTCCTGGACGGCCAGCTCGCAGCCTGGATGGCCAAGGACAAAGCAGACCTCAAAATACTCCTGATAGCCCCAAAGGAGATCAGGCTGGCGAGGGTCGCCGAAAGAGACAAGCTCAGCCCTGAGGAGGCAGAGAAGAAGACGGTCGGAAGGGAAGAGATCGAGAAGGAACGATACAAGAGATACTATGGAATAGACATCTCAGACCCGTCAATATACGACCTTATAGTTGACACAAACCTCTACCCACTCCCTGAGATGATAAAAATTCTTAAGAGGATAGTCAGCGACTACATTGCCGAACTCACGAGGAAAAGGAAGCGATAGAATGTCAGCGTTAGAGGTTGGAGCAGTCTGTTTGAAGACCGCCGGCAGGGAGAGGGGCAGACGCTGCATCGTCATAGACTTGATGGACAAGAACTTTGTCCTAGTCACCGGTCCACCAAAAGTAACTGGCATAAAGAGAAGGCGAGTCAACATTAAACACCTCCAGAAGACGGAAGAGAAGGTCGACGTCAAGAAAGGCGCAACAGACGAGGAAGTCTCCCAAGCCCTGACGAAGACCAAACCAGCATCCAAGAAATCCAAAACAGCATGAGAATTCTCAAGGCCACAATGAAAGGCACGGTTTAATTCCCAGCCCACACCATCCAAGGCTGAAGGCCCATGACAGATCAGATTACAGCCTGGGAGGTAAAGGGGAGACTGGAGATACTTGCCGAAGCAGACACGGACAAGCGATACGGAATACTACCATCAGAAAGACCGATCAACGAGCATATCCGGCTTGGAATAATAAACCTCAACAAGCCGCCAAACCCGTCAAGCCACGAAGTCGCGTCTTGGGTCAGAAAGATCCTTGGAGTAGAACACGCCGGCCACGGAGGGACCCTAGAGGCTGAGAAGCCGGGGAGACCCCATGGTTACAGGCGTACTCCCAATAGCTCTTGAAGACGCGACGAAAGCAATACAGGCGTTCCTCTTCTCTGGGAAAGAATACGTCTGCCTGATGCAGCTCCACAGCGATGTCGATCACGAACAGGTAAGAAAGATCCTCAACGAATTTACAGGTGAGATCTATCAGAAACCGCCCCTCAGAGCCTCAGTGAAGAGGGAAGTCAGGAAGCGGACAATATACAAGATCGATCCCCTTGAGATCGATGGAAGAAGAGTTCTATTCAGAGTGGTCTGCCAGGCTGGAACGTACATAAGGAAGCTCTGCTCTGACATCGGCGAGGTCTTAGGCTGCGGAGCCCACATGAGAGAACTGAGAAGAACTAGAGCAGGCCCGTTCACAGAGGATGAGAACCACTACACACTACATGAGATCCAAGAAGCCAAACGACTTTATGATGAAGAGGGTCGTGAAGGAAACCTAAGAGAGGTCATCCGTCCTGTAGAGGAGGCATTCAAGTACATTCCAAAGATCTACATTCGAGACTCGGCTGTTGACGCGATCTGCCATGGGGCTGAGCTGGCGATCCCGGGAATAGTCAAACTTGAGACCGGCATAAGACCGAAGAACGCAGTGGCTATCTACACCCTCAAGGATGAGGTTGTGGCTCTAGCAGAGGCTCAACTTTCCACAGAGAGTATCATGGAGGCTGAGAAAGGTATCGCTGCAAAGACACGTAGAGTCGTGATGAAGACTGGAACATATCCGCGAGAATGGAGAAGCAGACAACGATAGCTGAAGATCCAAATCCAAGAGATCCGAGAAAGCCAGAGGAACAGCTTTAAGCTTGACCCACAGACCACGGTAGTTTCAGCCGGGATTCCCGAGCCTGGTACGGGGCAGTTTCACAATGAAGCCCATGCCTGGAGACGGGCTTGAAAGCCTGTGGTCCTTACGGGCCTCGTGGGTTCAAATCCCACTCCCGGCGCCAAACCTCAAAATCACTCGCACAGGGAGAGGCATATGCTGACCCTTGATATTGGGTGCGGCGGCAAGAAACATGGTGAGGTTGGGATTGACGTAAAGCTGACGCCCTGCGTTGATGTCGTCGCCAGCACGTACCATCTCCCTTTCAAATCTGAGGCTTTTGACGGAGCATACATGCTTGAGATTCTTGAACATCTTGAAAACCCGTCAGAAGCTTTGAAGGAAGTGAATCGCGTCCTAAAGCAGAACGGCACGATTCGATGCTCTATTCCTAACGTCTATTGGTGTGGCAAAATCCTCAGGGCGATTCTCTATACAGGCGTTGACGAGTCCTACACCTCACACGAGCACATAAACTCCTGGACCATTCATGATATCGATCATCTGCTGGATCGATGCAGATTCAGAATCGAAGACTACCATTACGGTGACACAGGACCCTACAAGAGGTTCAGACTGCTCTTCAGGATACTGCGACTAAACAGGATCCTCAAGCCGATAACGAATCACCAATTATTCCTCTCAGCCAAGAAACTCGCAGCCCCTACCTAAGACAGATATTCATCTTGGACCTGGCAACGCTCCGGAAGATTTTGGGGGGAGAACCTGCAGGTTAGACTTTTAGAGTTAGGCGATACTAGATCTTAACCTCTGCCTTGGAGACTCCATCCTCTCGCATAGTCACATCGATGATGTTAGAGGCCTCCTCCTCACAAATGTTGAAATGGCTGACCAAAATTGTCTGTGGAAGTTGCCGGGAAGCCTCGCCTATCTCGCTTGCCAGCTGTGGCAGGTTCTCAGAGTCAACACCATAGGTAGGTTCATCAAGAATCAGAAGCGAACGGAAGCCCAACGCGTCCAGAAGGGCTAGGCGGATCGCAAGCGAGAGAATTGTTTGATGCCCACCACCAACCCTGGTGGCAGGGACCGGTTCTATCAATCCTTTAGGCTGAACCCATACCGTATATCCCTCCGGATCTATGCTAATCGCGCTGTAGACATGTTGATCAGTCATTGTTCTGTAATATTCAAGCGACTTGAACTCGATGCGTTTCAGGAACTCCTCCCTTCTGGCCTCAACTCCACGATCGAAATCCTCCGAGAGTCTACGTGCAAGATTTGCGCTGTCGATCCTAAGCTCGAGTTGAACAAGCAATCCTTGTGAGGTATTCAATTCATCTTTAAATTTATTGACGAAGTGTTTCTTCTCCTCGAGAGTTTTCAGTTTACTATCAAGTTCCTTTTTTCGATTCGCCAATTCCTCAGGTTGGATTGGGAGCTGCTGTGCAACCTTGACCTTGAGCTCCGCGTCTTCCTCTGATAGAGGTAGGCCTAGCTTGTCGAGGATCCCGCGAATCTTGAAACGCAATCCAACTTGTGTTGCACGCAGTTCTCCAATAGAGTCCAGCTGCCTTCGAATATTTGCTAAAATCGAGGTTAGGTTCTGAATACGATTCTCCTCAGTGACAATCTCCTTGCTCAGCTTTTCGAGTTCTAAGTTCTTCTCATCAAGATTCCTCTTGGCCTGTTTCTGGCTTACTCTCAACTCTTTCATTTCAGAGGTGCTTTCTTCCAGGATCATGTGAAGGATCTCAGGGTTAAGGTCCTGGCCGCATTTTGGGCATCTTGAGATTCTTTGTTCGAGCAGTGTCTCATGCTCTTTGACCTGGCTCTCAATCGCATCAGCCTTGCCTTTGATCATGGACCAGGCTTCTAGGAATTTTTCAATCTCTCTAACTAGCGAACTCTTGATCGTCTGCATTTCGCCAAGTCTTTCTTGGCACTCTCTAATCTTTAGCATGAGTTCATCGGACGAGGATGCTTCAGCTGTTTCCAGCATTTCCTTGGTCTTTACTTCTAACTCGCGGATTCTGCCATCGATATGTTCTCCTTCCCGTATTTTCTCCAGCAACTCAGCTAGTTCTGTTGATGCTCCTTTCCTAACCAATTCCTGAATTTCTTGAGTCTCCGACTCCAGCGATCTGATGTCATCTTCCAGTAGCGCGAGATTTGATGTAAGCTGGGGTATGATGTGTTCCCTGAGGCTTTGTATTTCAGTGGAGACGTCTCTGCCTTCGTATCTCTCCAGGCTCTTTCTTGCCTCATCCAGCTGCTCTCTCAGCTCTCTGAGGAGTGTTATTCCCATGATCGCGTCCATCTGTTCCTTGTGAGGTTCAAGTATGGCTGTCAACTTGCCTTGTCGGACGTAGACCAAGTTCAGGAACCTCCTCAGACCTACTCCCAACAACTCGGTGATTCTGGCCCTGAGGTCCTCGTCTCCTTCGATGTTAATCTCCTTACCGTTGACTAGAAGTAGCCTCTCGCTGGTTCTGTAGGCTCCTTTGCTGTCAAGCCTTCCCTTTCTAGTGACCTCAACAATGTCTCCAGTTCCGGGACTTCGAAACTTGACATAGGTTGTCATGTCTCTTGAGCCAGGCAGTCTTGAAACAAGAAGTCTGGGTTTGATATCGAACGCCTCGCCAAAGAATGTGAAGACTAAAGCGTCGAGAAGCGAGGTCTTGCCGGCTGAGTTTCTCCCCCGTATCAGGTTCAAACCTGAGAAGAATCTCAGCTCCGCCTCTCTGTAGCCTTCGAAGTTCTCCAGCCTCAATTCTTCGATGACAGCGTTCAAACCCGCTTCTTGCTCCTTTCAAATATCTTGATCCATCGAGGCAGGAATTCTGCCCTGTCTGAGCCTGTGAGTAACCCTGTCGTCTGACTCGCCTTCTCATCCAATGCCATGCTCACCTCCTCGATTAGTTTCAGTGCTTCCGGTGTCGTTTCGGCGAGTGGTTTCAGTATCTCTGCTGTAAAGTCGTCAGCTTTGCCGAGAGTTGGATGAGTCAGGGGATGTCGTGAATCCTCAACTCGATTAACGAGTTCGGTATGCAGGAGTCCAGGTGTGGCGTCCTTTATCTTGGTCAGTTCTGCCGTTAGATGTTGTTCAATGCGATAAGGATCTCCATCGGATAGGCCAAGAAGCACAAGCCTCAGTATGCCTTGGGCATTTCTTTCTCGGACACTGGATGAGTAGGCTCTAGCCTCCTCAGAACCCATGTCTGCAAACCATCCAGTGGACTTAACAGTTCCTTGGGAGTCAACCTTGATGTTCCGAATCTCGTGCAGTGGCCTGATCGGAATGAAACGATTTGAATTCTTCCCTTCAAGGATGTAAACGCCGTAGACTCCCTCGTCAGAAAGATCTATTGCCTCTGTAGCACCCGGCGTCAAGAGTACTGTTCCATTCTCGCCTGTCGATTCTTTTCGAGTGTGATGATGCCCCGAGATAACGACATCTGCACCAAGTTCACTGAGATCTCTGGTGTCCAGCCAATTGTGAGAAGGAACACCTGGAGGGATGTGGTGATGCCCCCTGACAAAATTGTGAACAACAAGAACTCTCAATCTATGAGTCTGTGCAAAGTTCTTCTGGATTATTGGTTTGAGCTCCTCGAATTTCCGGGATATGTAAGGGTGATAGGCAACTCCAACCAAACACAGATCATTCAGGGTTTGACTTTCTGCTTTCCCCTGCAGGATCTCGTCACCAATGATCCTGAGATACTTGGCTAGTGGGTGTTTGATGTAGTCCAGCGCATTATTCTCGGGTGTCCCGTCATGGTTGCCCCTCACCGCAAATACTGCGACCTCCTTATGGTAGCGATCAGATATCGAGTCTGCTAGGCGCTGGAGCTCGCCTTTTACAAAGACACTGTCTTCAGGAGTCATGCTTCGCTTCTCAAACATGTCACCTGCATGAATGAGGCAGACTACTCCTTCTTGAATGAAGATGTCGATGGCTTGCGTGAAGGCATGGCGGTAAGCTTGCCTTCTAAGCCAACCGATGGCTCTTGGAATACTCCTACCGACATGAGTGTCCGCCAGAACTCCAATCTTCATCTGTTTTAGCACCGATCGATTCGCAAGAATCATGTTCGTTCTATTCTCGATGTTTTATGTGTCCACTGTTCTTTGCGGTTCACAGTGGTCGATTGCAGAGTCTCTTCTGCGGAAGAGGGTGGAAATTCCAGCGGTTCGCTCAGGAGGTGTTTAGTCCCCAGCTTTCAGTTCCTCGGGTGTTCTAATCGTTATTATGTCTTCACATTTTCTTCTCAAGTTCTCGTCTCTGGTCACGAGAATGCAATCATGCATTTTTGCTGTCGCCACATGGATCGAGTCAAGTAACTAGAGCCTTCTGGCGAGCTTAAGGTCAATAGCTTCATTTGCGATGTCTTTGTCTATGGGAACGATATCTGCAATCTCTTCAACTGGAGAGGCGGCCTTTTCTGCCTTTGCCATTTCTCCCTTCTCGTGCAGCGCCCACTTGATCTCCATCAGGACAGCGCATGAGGCCAATCCTGGAAGCCCTCTGCGTGCGATCTTGACTAAGAGTTCTTGGGACCCTTGCACTGACTGTTTTTCCCCGCGAGCGACATTGAGGAAGATATTTGTGTCAACCAGTAGCCGTTTCATAACTTCTCCTTCAATTCGAAATCAGCACGTCTGCGGATCTCTCTGATGATTTCCACGCTTGTTTTTTCCTTTGGCCAGACTCTTCGTGTCAGTCCTTTAAGCTCCGAAACAGGATCTTCAGGTCTCGGCTTGATTAGAATGCCTTCAACTTTGGGGATTAACTTCACGCTCCTCTTTGGAGTTAGCGAGTATCGATTGCGGAGTGCTTTTGGTATAGTTACTTCGCCCTTTTCCCTGACTTTTGCTATGTACTCTGTCTTGTTCATGTTCCCAGAGACAGTTGGTATTTTCGGAATAATAAAGGTGTTCTTCGGAATTTCTCACATTCCTCCGAGATCGTGTATTTGCCTCGGAAACAGTGGATGAAAATGATCTCTATCCATCTCTCTTGCTTGGGCGGCGAAGACGCAGTATTTTGGTGAGTACACTGAAACTACGCGTACTGTCTATGTTTGATAAGCTTCTGGGTTGACTGCTAGACTCCATCAACTTAGCAGAGCTAGATCTGGAGTGTTTTATATAGTGG
>CAZVKZ010000035.1:0-10820 GCA_964627775.1 uncultured Candidatus Bathyarchaeia archaeon
TGACTGACGAGATCATCACGGCGATCCTCAAAGCAGAGGAACAGGCAGCTCGAGAAATCTCGGAAGCTTCCACCCAAGCCGACCAGATACGAGAGAGCGCAAACGCGTCGCAAGACGATATCTTTGACAGCATGGTTGCCTCATGCAAGAAGGAGGCTGAAGCCTCTCGCGAGTCAGCCAGACAGAAGGCACTAGAGAGATCCAAGAAGATTATGGATGAATGTGAAAACGAGGTCGCCAAGCTAAGGGCTGTTGATGAGAAGACACTGATGAAAGCGGCTGAGCTGGCACTTAGCGAAATCTTGTCTGGTGGAACGAAGTCTTGACAGAAAGATCGTATGACAAGCTGGTCTCCAAGATACTTGAGGATGCAAGATCGCAGGCGAAAGTCATCATTGAAGAGGCAACCAACTCATCGAAGAAGATTCTTGAGGAGAAGCACAAAGATGCTCAGGAAAAGGCTCGTGTAGCTTGCCGTGAGATACTGCGGGCCGCGGAAGCTGAAGCAGAGAACATCATCCATCGCGAATCTGTTGCTGCCATAATAAAGGCGCGGTGGATACTACTGTTGGAAAAAAGGAAGATCATAGACAACGTCTTCAAAATAGTTGAGAAAAGACTCCTAGCCGCCATCAAAGAAGACCGATACTTCCAGTTGCTGATGCGACTAATAGAAGATGGAGTAACAGCTACTGGTGGAGGAAAACTCGAGATCGTTCTCAACAGATCGGATGCGCAGCTGAAGATCCCCTTGAAAGAGATCTCTAGGAGAGTAAGCTCGAGGCTAGGCATAGAAACCACCTTGGAGATTTCCGCTAGGAATATCTCAGTCATTGGTGGGGCCATCGTTCAGACAGCTGACGAAAGAACAAAGATTGACAATAGCTTAGACTCTATCCTTGAGCGGGAAAGAAGGAGGTTGGAGCCAAGGATAAACACCATACTTTTCTCAGGAAGAACCCCATAAGCTACCAAGAGAAAACCCATTCGTCAAGTCCGACGCAGATCACTAGCGGCTCCAAGATCACTTGTTTGTCTCAGGACGAGAACCGATTGCTAGCAGATATTCTCGTGAAAGGCATCGTTCAAGGAGTCGGCTTCAGGCCTTTTGTATATAGACTCGCACTGGAAAATAGGCTGCGCGGCTATGTCCAAAACCGGGGGGACGCCGGAGTAAGAATTGTTGTAGAAGGCGATAGCTCTGATATTAAGCACTTCATCCGGGAGCTGCAAACAAAGAAGCCCCCGATTTCTCAGATACATGACTTGACAGTGTCCTATCTTGACCAGAAGGGATCCTTCTCAAACTTTGAGATTAGAGAGAGCTTCCTAGGAGGGGACGAAAAAGGATCGACCATCCCTGCCGACATCTCGATTTGTGATTATTGCCTTGGGGAGATGTGTGACTTCAAGGACACTAAATATGCGTACTTTTTCATAACCTGCACAGACTGCGGACCCAGATACACGATAATTCGTGCACTACCATATGACAGGATAAACACCAGCATGAACGATTTTCAGATGTGTATCGAGTGTCAGAGGGAGTATGATTCACCTGTTGATCGACGATTCCATGCTCAGACCAATGCTTGTGCGAAATGTGGCCCCCAACTGTCTATTGCCAACAACAAGGGAGAACCCCTGAGCTGCCGAGACCAAATAAGCGAGGCGGGTCGCCTGATAAATGAAGGCCATATACTCGCAGTCAAGGGAAACGGGGGCTTCCACCTAGTCTGCTTGACAACGGATTCAGAGCCCCTGCTGCGACTTAGAAAGGTCAAAGACAGAAGGACGAAGCCCTTCGCGATCATGGCTCGAGACTTGGTGACTGCCAAGTCTTTTGCTCAAGTAAACGGTTTTGAAGCTGAGCTTTTAGCGTCATATGCGAGACCGATCGTTGTACTGAAGAAAAGCGAAACATATTTCCTCTCTGAGCTCATCGCGCCAGCTCTCCACACCATAGGCGTAATGCTTCCTTACTCTGGGCTTCATTACCTTCTGTTTGATTCCGTTGAGGATCCCGCCTTGACCATGACCAGTGCAAATCCTCCTGACGAACCGATAATCATCGAGGACGATGTTGCCATCAAACAGCTTGGCAACGTTGTTGACTATTTCCTCTTTCACAACAGGCGGATAGAACAACGATGTGATGACACAGTTCTTCGTGCTGTGGGGCATACTAGGGCCTTCATCAGGCGCTCAAGAGGTTATGCACCAACTCCAATAACGCTTAAGACCTCCACGTCAAGGGATATTCTTGCGCTCGGGTCAGAGCTTAACGCAACCTGTTGCATATTGATAGGAAAACGAGCTTATCTCTCACAACACGTCGGAGACGTAGAAACACCTGAGATCCTAAGCTTTCTCCAAGACACAATCCGGCATCTACTAGGTTTGACAAAGGCTGAGCCAAAGGTTATCGCTTGTGACCTCCATCCAAAGTTTGGCACGACCATCTTGGCCAGACGTCTTGGCGAGCAAAGGAACATACCTGTTGTTCAAGTGCAGCATCATCATGCCCATCTCTCCAAGCTGATGTGCGAATCCGGAGTTGACGAGGCTGTTGGAATAGTCTGTGATGGATACGGATACGGCCCTGACGGAGAAGCTTGGGGAGGGGAGATACTCTACTCGGACATTAAGGGTTTCAAAAGGATCGGCCATCTGCAGAAGCAGCCAATGGTGGGTGGAGATCTTGCGACAAGGTACCCACTTAGAATGGCTGCGGGAATTCTTCATGATCGTGTCAACATCAAAGAACTCTTGCTGAAAGAGTCTGAGCACTTGCCGCACGGCCAAGAAGAGATAGACGTAATACTGAAACAACTTGACAGCGGGAAGACCCCGACTACTAGCAGTTGCGGAAGGGTTCTTGATGCAGTCTCCTCTTTGCTTGGGATTTGTTACGAAAGGACTTACGAGGGTGAGCCGGCCATGAAACTGGAAGCTGCTGCAGCAGAGGGTAAGGATGAGCTTCGGCTAGAAGTGAAGATAGAAAGTAATATAATAGATACAAGATTCCTGCTCGAGCAGATATACATACATCTCGACAAAGTCAGAGTCCAAGATCTAGCGTTCTCTGCACAGTCATATCTTGCAAGATCGCTTGCACAACTTGCTGTCGAACAAGCATTGAGCTTGGATGTCTCAGCTGTAGGGTTCACCGGTGGGGTGGCGTGTAATGAATACATATCTAACACGGTTAGATCGATGGTTGAGAAGAACAGGTTGACATTTCTGTCGCATGACAAGGTTCCTCCTGGAGACGGAGGCATATCTCTCGGCCAAGCCATAGTTGCAGCCCGACAGACAGAGCAAGCTTAACCGTAAGTCTACCGGAGCGGGTGTTCACTGAGCATTAGAACTCTTTATATTTATGCGAATCGAGAACAAGCACAATCCAAGTGACCTTCAAATCTCGATGCAGGACGAGGAATTATAGCAGTTAGGTTCTCGCCCCGGCGTAGTCACTAAGCGAGCGGATTTATGACAATGTGTCTGGCCATACCAGGAAGAATTACAAAAATAGACGACGACATAGCCTCTGTTGACTTTGGAGGAGGAACAAGCAGGCAGGTTAACGTCTCCTTGGTGAATGCAAAGGTGGGGGAATATGTCATAGTCCACGCTGGCTTTGCAATCGAGATCCTCAACGAAGAAGCAGCCAAAGAGACATTAGAGTTGTGGAATGAGATATTAAACTTGCCATAACTGCTGCTCTCAATCACAATCAGACAGAGTCATCTGACGAACAGAATCAGCGTACCAAGGTGGATCATACGACCCGACTTGTGAAACACGGCAAGGGAGAAGTCTTCGACATAGAACTCGAAGAAAGCATTCTCAAAGCCAACGACGACTTGGCCGCCAAGAACCGTGAGCTTCTAGGCAAACACGGTGTAAAGGCCATAGACATAATGGGCTCCATCGGCTCAGGGAAGACTTCCCTGATTGAACTTATAGTTCAGAAGCTGAAAGACAGATGCAGAGTCGCTGTCTTCAACGGCGACCTGACAACTACCATAGACGCAGTCAGGGTTGCTAGGCATGGGGTAGAAGTCGTACAGATCAATACTGGAAAGGAATGTCATCTCGATGCGAACCTTGTTGCCAAAGCCCTCGATGAGATCGACCTAGAGGAGCTGGACTTGATTCTAATTGAGAATGTGGGAAACCTCATCTGCCCGGGGGAGTTCAGACTTGGCGCAGACAGGAGACTAGTTGTAATAAGCGTGACCGAAGGCCCTTACATGGTCCTTAAGCACCCCTTCATCTTCATCGAGGCAGATGTCGTTGTTGTGAACAAACTCGACCTAGCTGAGGCGATGGGGGTCAAATTTGAAGACCTGCAGACAGACGTTAACAACGTTAACCCAAAGACAAAGGTTGTCGGAACAAGCTGCAGAAATAACCTCGGCATTGACAAAGTAATTGAAGCGTTACAGATCTGATACCCAGGAAATGTTGGATGTTCTGAATGCATGAACTCTCAATGGCCAACGGTATTGTCGAGACGGTCCTGAAGGAGGCTAAGAAGAGGGACGCCAGCTCGGTTGTAGAGGTCCGTCTGGTTGTTGGCAGGTTTACAATGTTGGGTCTTGAACAGCTGCGCTACTGCTACAAGCTATTAACCAAAAACACATCGCTTGAACATTCGAGGTTGCGAATTGAGCGCGAGGAAGGTAGGATTCGCTGCGATAGTTGCGGGTTCGAAGGGCCTATCCAGCTCAAGGAGAGGCTGGAGTACCATCTCGTCTTTCCAACACTCGAATGCCCAGAGTGTAGAAAAGCCGTTGAAATGGTCTCTGGAAGAGGGTGCTATATCAAGTCGGTCAGGCTGAAGATGAGCAAGCATTCTTCCGAATCATATGCGCCAAACGTAATACTGTAAGCCATCACAGCAAGTATTGAAGCCCCACTTGCGATGCCTAGATCCTATTACTTACAGTTGTCGAAGAAAACAGTCAAAAACACTTGGATACTTATTTTAAACGACGTCAGAATCAAGATCAGGGAAACGCCAGCAGGTTAATCAGATGCTCTCTACTTTGAGAAATAAGTTCATTTTCCTCATCGATCGCACAGCACTTTGCCTTCACCGAGCTGGTCTAACCCCGAACATGTCAACCGCGATTGGCTTCGTCTTTGCGGCGCTTGCAGGCCTAATGTTCTTACTGAGAATCTCTGACGTCCTCACCTACATAGTCTCGCCATTCTTCGTTCTCCTATCAGGACTGTTCGATGCTCTCGATGGGTCATTGGCCAGACTCAGTGGCCAGACTACAAAGTTCGGCGGTGTCCTTGACTCGACTTTTGACAGATATGGAGAGGTCTTTGTACTCTCCGGGATTACTCTTGGAGGTTTGTCTAGCCCGTTTTGGGGTCTAGCCGCTATCTCGTGCTCTCTGATGGTTAGCTATGTAAGGGCTAGGGTCGAGGTTGAGGGAGTGAGTATGTCAGGTGTTGGCGTTGCAGAGAGAGCTGAGAGAATTCTTATTCTGGTTGCTGCTTCATTCCTGGGATGGATAGAATATGGAGTCATACTAGTAGCGATTTTTTCGGCGATTACAGTGGTTCAGAGAGTCCTGTACGCATATCGGCATCTTGATTGAATGGTTGCACTTAAGGTCGAACTAACGGAAAGCACGACGTTCCTCACGCGCCCTAACCTTGGAAATACCAAAGTGGACAGCACATGAGACACAGTAATACTTGAATGTTGACGGTCTACCGAGATAGGCTCCACTTGCCCTCAACTCCCTGGCCAACGACGGATCAACAAGCGAGAACCTGCTGGTGACACGCTTAACTTTATCCCTTGGAACCAACATTCCACAGTTAGTACATTGCACGAGCTCGCTTCGCCCCTTCCCGCCCTTGCTTCTTCCACTAGATTTGCGCTTTTTTGTCATCTGAATTCGGCATATGTTTGCCAGTAAGAGTCCTTAAAACATTGCGCCTAGGCTTGAACTCTCAGCCCACAGCGTTGGTTGTCAACTAACTATGACAGTGAATGCGCCTCGTACGCTTATTGGCAGAGTTCTCCGAGACCTCATGATGCCTATAGTCGTCCGGAGCTGCAACTGACAAATTCATCAACCGCGCTGCCTAGTATGCCCGCGCAAAGTACACAACTTTGTCAGCTACTTTCCCGCAGTAGAGACAGTTCGACCAAACCATTTCATCTTCAAACGGTATGGCCCTTATAGTAGCGCCTGTCTCTTCCTTGATTCTGTCTTCACATTCCTGCCTCGAACACCAGCAGGCTTTGAGAAATCCGCCTTTATCGCGCAGAATCTCCTTGAATTGGGAATAGTCCTGTATCTTGACGGTATGATCTTCAAGGAACTTCTTCGCTCTCTGAAACAGGTTGTTCTGAATCGAGTCCAAGATGTTCAAGATCTCTCTGGTCAGCCCCTCTAGTTTGACCGCAATCTTCTCTCCTGTGTCTCTCCTTACAGCGATGACTTTCCCCTCTTTGACGTCTCTGGGCCCTATCTCAATTCTCAGTGGGACACCCTTCATCTCCCACTCGTTGAACTTCCAGCCTGGGGTGAACTGCTCCCTAGAATCATAATCAACAGAGAGTTGTGCTGCCTTGAGCGTGCTTTGAACCTCCCTAGCTTTTGCATCAACCGCTCTCTTGTCCTCGTCGCTGAAGAAGATAGGAACAACTACTATTTGGGTTGGAGCCACTCTGGGTGGAAGGGCAAGACCCTTATCGTCACCATGGACCATGATGAGAGCCCCTATTAGCCTCCATGAGACGCCCCATGAGGCCTGCCATGCGTAGTGCTCTTTCTCGTCTCGACCTAGATACTTAATCTCAAACGGTTTTGAGAAGTTCTGGCCGAGGTTATGTGAAGTGCCCATCTGAAGTGCTCTGCCATCGCCCATCATGGCCTCAAGCGTTGTTGTATAGAGTGCTCCGACAAATTTCTCCCGCTCTGTCTTCGTACCAGTAATCACTGGAATCGCAAGAAGATTCTCGATCAACTCACGATAGAGGTTCAGAATCATCATCACTTCTTTGTCCGCATCCTCCTTGGTCTCGTGGACTGTGTGACCTTCTTGCCATAGAAACTCACTTGTTCTAATGAAGGGTTTGGTTGCGGTGATCTCGGCTCTGAGGACGGAATTCCAGAAGTTGAGCAGTAAGGGCAGATCTCTCCAACTCTTTACCCATCTGGCGTAAGAGTGATATGCGATCGTTTCAGAGGTAGGTCTTGCTGCGAGTCGTTCACCCAACTCGCCATCTCCCGCATGAGTCACCCAGAAGACTTCAGGCGTGAAACCAGCGAAATGCTCGGCTTCCTTCTTTAGAAGGCTTTCAGGAATTAAAACTGGGAAATAAGCATTCTTGTGGCCGGATTCTTTTATTCTGGTATCGATAAATTCTCGTATCTTCTCCCAGATCGAATAACCATAGGGCATCAAAACCATGAAGCCTTTTGCGGCTGAGTAGTCCGCAAGCTGTGCCTTCGTGATAACTTGAGTGTACCATTCTGAGAAGTCTTGAGACTTACTCACTGTTATCCCGATGTCTTTGACGCTCATAGATCAAACGTTACCCCCAGTCACCTGACGAGAGATTTAGCAGATGGTCAACAACGACGCGATCTATTGCCACCCTATTTGCAGGTCTCCAAGATAAGAGTTCTCGCAGGTGGAAATCAGGCAGATCTCTGGGAATGTGCAGAACACAAGAGTACAGAAACCCAGGATTCGACTGAACATGTTGTTTCTGACCGCGGCCTCATTCAAGGACTGTAGGTAGTGTATATCAAGAGTTTTTTCAGAAGGTTTTAACCTCAGCAAAGGTAGATTTCCTCCAGAGCCCCTAGTCCGTGGTCGAGCAATTGAGAGTCATCGCAGATCTCCATATTCACTCAAGATTCAGCCGAGCAACAAGTGAAAACATGAACCTTGCGGAGATTGAGAGATTCGCACAGATCAAGGGCCTCTCACTTGTTGGTTGTGGCGATTTCACACATCCATCGTGGATGCGGGAGTTGAAGAGCCAGCTCAGGCCAATAGAAGATACAGGACTCTATATGTTATCCTCCAATAGCCCAAGGGTCAGCTTCATGATAACGGCGGAGTTCAGCACCATCTTCGACTACAATGGTCGATCAAAAAAAGTGCACCATGTTGTGTTGTCACCGTCAATAGAAGTTGCTGAGCAGATAGTTGACAGCCTCAAGGAACATGGGGACCTGTCAACTGATGGTAGACCAATTCTGGACATGTCAGCTGCTGAACTAGTCGAAAAAATAATGGCGACCTCATCTGACAACCTCATATTCCCTGCTCATGCTTGGACTCCATGGTTTAGCGTGCTCGGCGCAAACTCCGGATTTGATAGCGTCGAGGAATGTTACGGCGACACTTCTGACAAGATCTTTGCTCTGGAAACCGGGCTCTCTTCTGATCCACAGATGAATTGGCGAGTCAGCAAACTCGACCGTTACGCTTTGGTTTCAAATTCCGACAGCCACTCAGCCTGGCCTTGGAGGATAGGGAGAGAGGCTAATGTCTTCGATCTTCTAGGGTTATCCTTCAGAGAGATTACCGACGCGATCAGAAAGAAGGACGGTAGCAGATTCAAGTGCACTATTGAGACTAATCCCGCGTATGGAAAATACCATTGGACGGGACACCGTAACTGTGGAGTTTCTATGTCCCCAAGACAGGCAATTTCGTCAGGAAATATCTGTCCCAAATGCCGTCGTCCCTTGACAAAAGGTGTTGAGCAAAGAGTTGAGGAGTTAGCTGACAGACCGCCGGGGCATCAACCTAAGGATGTACCTGGGTTTGTCTATCTACTTCCCCTATCGGAAGTGATCGCTGCCGTCGAAGGAGTTGAGCAGCCTTCAAGCTCAAAGGTGTGGCAGATATACAATAGATTAGTCATGAAATTTGGGAATGAGTATAGTGTCCTGCTGGATTCTACAAGAGAGATGCTGAATGATGTTGTAGATTCTAACGTGACCGAGGCCATAATCAGAGTTAGGGAGAACAAGGTCAGAGTGGTTCCGGGATATGACGGGGTCTATGGCAGGATTGAGATCCTCGGCAATGAATCAGAGCACTCGGACGCTCATGGTGAAAACAAGATCGGACTCGATCGATTCATGTAGCTACTGCATTCCGCATCACAGTAGCTTGGTCAACTTCTCAAGATAACTTGCCAACTCTTTCCTCTCTCTAGTTACGAATTCCAGGTTCGGCTCAATTGATTTTGAGGCGACTTCATAAGCCTTCTTGGAGAAGTCGCTTGACCATTTTCCGGCTCTAATCTCAATTAGCGTCTTTGTCAGTTCTTCGACCTGCCTGTCCAAGTCTCTGCTCCTGCTTTGCAGGACTTTGACGGCAAGGCTCTTCTTTTCTTTCAGATTTGTCAGGTCCGCTTCCTGCTTTCGAAGTAGTTCTTCATAGAGGCTCTTTGGCATCTCCTCGCCTTTAATCAGAGTAGAAAGTGCATTCAGTCTCCGTTGTGCTGAATCTATCTCTTTTATCAGGGATTCGACTTCAACCTTCCATTTTGAGATTGCAGTCATCCCTTCGCCGGTTATGGCGAGTTGCTCCACCGGAATCCTATCCAGCTCCCCACTTCCCTTCTCTAGTTCAACCTCTTCCATTTCTCCGAAATTATTCAGTTTGACTCCTATGATTCGCCCTAGGTTTCTACCGTAGGCATCCGATATGCGCCTACCGAGGAAGCTCTTCAGCTCTGATTCTGAGAGTTGATTCATCATGCTCTATTTTTCATCTAGCCTTAGATAGAAGAACCTGGTTCTCTTGTTGGTATCTGCGGCATCTCTGGAAATCGCTCACGCATTCGCTGTTCGGCCAAAGCTGTGGCTTCTTTCATGATCTTCTCTGACTCTTCTGTTGGCACGCCAAGATCGAGGGCCTGCTCTGATGTCTGGCCAATCTCAAGTACCACTGATTGCAGCGTATCATTGACATCGGCAAGTTCTGTGGAGATCTCAGGCATCAGGTTCTGGAGATCATTCCTGACCTTGCTCAGTACGCCTCCAACTGAACTCATCGCATAGGCTATTTCTCCAAAGTCCCGGACCGTCTCAAGCCTCAGATATACTCGCTCAAGGGCCATCTGACTCCTTAGTGTGACCAGAACCATCTTTCTGATCTCTGCACATTCGCCAGCATACATTGATGCTTGCGTATTGTTCTTTGCTTGGATTGCCGAGACGCATTTCGTATAGAGGGCCTTGTCTCTGCCTTGAAGTTGGTAGGTCTTCGCTTCCAGTCGCCGCATTTGAACCTGAAGCTTGTGAATAGTCGTGTTCAGCCGTCGCTTTATCGGAGTTGGGCTTATGGCTTCCCTGATCCTCTCACCTAACGTGGGTTTATGTCTAAACATTCACATCACACAATCTAATTCATAATTATCTTAGGTTTCTCAAGATGAATCTCACGGTTTGCAGCATTGGCGGCGCGAAGGCTATTGGTGGTCATAATTATGGTCTTTTCGTATATGTGTCGAAGCCCTCTGAGTATGGGGAGGAGAACGTTCACCGAGGGCGTATCCAAGTTACCTGTCGGCTCATCTAGCAAGAGCAATTGAGGCTCAGCCGCGAGCGCCCTTGCTATACCTGCCTTCTTTGCCTCACCAAAGCTCAGGCTGACTGGGCTGAACCGCGCCTTTTCGCGGATTCCAAAGAAATCGAGGAGCTCGTGAGCGTACCTTTCCCGTCCGGGCCCGTTGTTCCCAGAGAGCTCTTGGGCTAGCCTGATATTCTCTTCCACGGTTAAGGCACTAACCAAACCAAATGATTGGAATAGAA
>CAZVKZ010000036.1:0-10785 GCA_964627775.1 uncultured Candidatus Bathyarchaeia archaeon
GCAGAAGTCGGGATCAGCACGGAGAAGATCCACGCAAGAGGCCCAGTCGGTCTAGACGGTCTTGTTATCTACAAGTATCTAGTGTCTGGAAGTGGCCAAGTTGTCTCATCCTACGTAGGCAAGACCGCCAAACATTACACACATAAGAGACTGAGCAAGACCTGGAAGTCTTAATCAAAGCTTGGAGGTGTCCTTGTGAAGAGAGATTTCCAGCGCGTCAAGCGGGTGGTCGTCAAGATTGGAACCTCTGTTCTCACAAGGTCAGATGGATCCCTAGACGAGAAATACATGCAAGACATCGCAAAACAGACTAACACCTTGATGAAGCAGGGAAGGGAGGTCATCCTTGTAAGTTCCGGTGCGATCGGGTCAGGAGTCAAAGAGTTAGGCCTTGGCGCTATGCCAAGGGATATCCCAAGCAGGCAGGGAGCAGCAGCTGTCGGCCAGAGCATACTCATGGAGTCTTGGCGAAGCGCTTTCAGAAGATTCGGGGTGAAAGTAGCTCAGATCCTTTTGACATACGAGGCATTCTCAAACAGAAGAACCTACCTCAACCTGAGAAACTCGATGTCAAATCTGGCCAAGCACGGCGTGGTATCAATAATCAATGAGAATGACCCGATATCAGTCCATGAGATAGAAGCCACTTTTGGCGATAACGACAAGCTCTCAGCATTAGTTGCATCAAAAGTCGACGCTGAATTACTCATCCTCCTAACAGACGTCAACGGACTCTATGATAAGAATCCGAAACGCAAAGATGCAAAGCTAATCCCTGAAGTGAAAGAGATCACGCCGACCATCGAAAGGATAGCCGGTGAACCAGGATCATGGAGAACTAAAGGCGGCATGAAAACAAAGATCGAAGCAGCCAAGATAACAATGAAGTCAAACTGCGACATGATAATAGCAAACGCTCACGAGAAAGAGGTTCTTACGAGGATTCTAAAGGGTGATGAGCTCGGAACACTATTCAAAGCATCAAAGGCAGGCTACACGAATAAGGAAAGATGGATAAGATTCTCAAAGAGCCAAGGAACCATCAAGATCGATGAGGGTGCTAGAGACGCACTGCTTAGAGGTGCAAATCTGCTACCCTCTGGAATTCTGAATGTGGAAGGAAAGTTCAGTGCAGGAGATGTTGTCTCGATAGTGTACGGTACCCAAGAGATTGCAAAAGGGATAGCGGACTATTCATCTGAAGAATTGGACAAGATCAAAGGTAGGCAAACAGTTGAGATAGAGAAGATCCTTGGGTACAAGAACTATGACAACGTCTTCAGAAGGGAGAATATGGCTTTCACCTAAAATCAGATTCATCCTTCGCTACGGAATCATCTCACAACTGTTGTATCTTCTATATTCGAAATCTTGCATGGCAATTCTATTCTCGGAGAGTAGCTGCCTGACTTGAGGTTCAAACCTTCTGAGAGAGTCTACCAGATTCACCACCGTACCGCAGACAAGCCTGAAGCCCTCCTCACCCCAACGCTTCGTCGCGTTGGCGTAAAGACATCTTCCACCACAAATATCGAGTATCCCGCACTCGGTACAGGGGCTGCCCACAAAGACTGAATCTTCAAGGTCCAGAGGCTGCTTGTCCCAGATGTTGCCCAGATAGAAATCCTTCATCCCAGCCATCACGGGGCAAGGAGCGATATTCCCATCAGTCTGGATGTTGAAGGTGTTCCAGCCAGCCCCACATCTGAGCTTACTCTTCTCGTTTGTGAGCAGAGAATGCATAATGCTCATGAAGGGATAGATCTTGAGGACAGCCCTGAACCTTTCCATATGCTCAACCCACATCTTAGCAAGATTTGCAACCCCTCTGTTGTAGACTCCTTTCGACCAATTCTCAAATTCGATTCGACCAGGGTCGTTCTGCCAGAATAGTGCATCGAGTTGCCAATGAACGGACTTGAAGGGAAAATCTTTGTTGGTCAAAAGCCAGGTTACTTGCCTGTCGATCTGAGTTCCTACGGTAACAGTCATTCTCGCTACTAGTTCACCTGAAAATCCTGTGTCAAAAAGCCATCTTAGGTTCTTGACCACTCTATCATAGACACCTGTGCCCCTGTTCCTGTCTGTAAGCACTTTTTCTCCATCGACCGATACTAGAATAGTATCCAGCCTTCTGGCGTATTCAGGATCAAGGGTGTCAAGCATGAGACCATTGGTCTGAATTATGTATCTGCGAGCGTATACGTTGTCCATTATCTCCTTGAGCTTTTCAACCTCTAGAAGGGGTTCTCCACCATAGAAGATCAAGGTTAGATCAGGATCTCGCGCTAGGAATCTGACCAAGTCTGGAGTCTCATAGCTTATCGATGCCGGAATGGAGTAATCGACCTCTAACCTACCAAAGTCGCCGCCAAAGTCCTGACATGATTTCCCGTAGCAGTATGAGCATTGAAGATTGCAGTCTGTGGTTAGGGTTACGTAGAAATTCAAGGTCACTCATCCAAAGGCTGGTTCCAAACAGAGAGATTCTACTTCTGTAAGTCCTTGTTGACAGTACCCTGACCGATTCTATTGGCGAGTGCGTCATGACATCTTAGCCAGAAGGCCGCTGTCCACAACTGGTTTCTGCTTCCCCTCGGCTTTCCCGTCTGTGGATCATACCACTCGTTCATTCCCTTCCAAGTTGTCATTGTCCAGAATCGACCTGCAGCTTGATCCAAAGCATCCAGATGTAGTAGTGCAAGTATCATGTATCCCTGAACAAGACCCCAGACGCCTCCATTCTGGTACAGATTATTAGGAAACAACCGCCAGAGTCCACATTCATATTTATGGTATGGGGGCGATATGTTTGGATATCCCCACTTTGCCTTGACCTGCTCGAGAGCGCATAGTACTGGTTCAATTCGCGATTCTGGAATCAAGTCAAGAATGATCGCTAATGTGTGACCCAAGACATCTAGATGTTTGGACTTGTTCGCTTCCGTGTCCAGCCAGTCTGCATAGTAGCCTTTCTCCGGCAGCCAGAATACGTCTTGGATTCTATCTTTAAGCTCCTCTTTCATATCGGCAGGACAGATCCTGTAAAGGAGAACTTGATTGCAGAGCGTTGCTTTGTTGCAGTATACTCTCATCCCGTCCCTCCAATCCCTTCCATAGATGAACCCGTCCCTACCGATTCTAGACTCTACGTACTTCCAAACCTCATCGTAATGGTCGAGTCTTCCCATGCGTTTCATGATGTCAAGAATCAGTAGTTCGTTGTCTATTTGGTCTGTGAACTCCGCGGATGATGAGAAGCGTCTGGGGTACTCAAAGAATAAAGTTGGAATCTGACCATTTCTGCTAAGTTCGATTAGCTTGTCAACGTGTTGCTCAACATGCTTATTGAACCCTAGGCCCATGAGGGCTTCATAACTCATGCATAAGTCTCTAGTCCAGTACTCATAGCTGTAGGTTGAGAGACCGCCGCTGGCGAAGACTCCTTTGGGTCCAAGGCAGGATCGCATAGTATCAATAACCTCTTGTTTCTTGGACTCTATGAGTGGTTGCTCAAGTATGTGAGCTGCAGCGATGTCGACTTGCCTATCGTTGGCCATACTGCCCGCCATGTGAAGAACACAATCTTATGAAGAAACCCCAAGAAGGGGTGCGTTGAATTAAGTATTCTATTATCAAGTTTCGCATTTATTTCGTGCGGAGATGTCTTTCTTGTCCGTCATCGAGCAGGAGCTTCTGCATCCTTAGTCAAATTCTCTGAGCCTCTCCCACTCGCCCTTCTGTATCGCATCCTGTTGGAGTATCTTCTTCAGATACTGGCCGGTGTAGGAAGCCTTGACTCTTGCCAATTCCTCGGGTGTACAGGAGGCGACGACGTACCCTCCTTCATCTCCGCCTTCAGGGCCCAGATCTATTATGTAGTCTGCAGTTTTGACAACTTCCAGATTGTGCTCTATGATTAGGACTGTGTTGCCGGCCTCAACGAGCCGATCGAGTACATTGAGCAGCTTCTGGACATCAGCGTAGTGCAAGCCTGTGGTTGGTTCATCCAGTATGTATACTGTCTTGCCGGTGCTCCTCTTTGTGAGCTCTGCACTCAGCTTGACCCTCTGCGCTTCGCCGCCTGAGAGGGTTGTTGCGTTCTGACCCAATGTTATGTAGCCTAGGCCGACATCAGCTATCGTCTGGAGTTTCCTTGAGATCTGTGGTATGGCTGAGAAGAACTCCAGAGCTTCTTCAACAGTCATATTGAGCACGTCGGAGATCGATTTACCTTTGAACTTGATGTCGAGTGTTTCTCTTCCGTACCTTTTCCCTCTACAGACTTGGCATGGAACGTGGACGTTGGGCAGGAAGTGCATCTCGATAGTTATCGTTCCAGCACCCTGACATGCTTCGCATCTCCCGCCGCGGACGTTAAAGCTGAACCGTCCGGGCTTGTAGCCTCTCACCCGTGACTCTGGTAGCTTTGAGAATAGCTCTCTTATCGGGGTGAATGCGCCGATGTAAGTTGCTGGATTGCTGCGCGGGGTCCTGCCTATCGGGGACTGGTCAATAATTATCACTTTGTCGATGTTCTCCACTCCGAGAATCGCCTTGTATGCCCCGGGCTTCGCCCTCGCTCTGTGAAGTCTCTGCGCCAATGCCTTGTAGAGCACTTCATCGAGGAAGGTGCTCTTTCCTGATCCTGAGACCCCAGTCACGCAGACAAGAGTTCCTAGCGGTATCTTCACATCTATGCTCTTGAGATTGTTTTCAGAGGCTCCTAAGACACTTAGATGTTTTCCGTTTCCAGGTCGCCTCCTGGTAGGTATGGATATGGAGAGCTGGTGGCTCAGATACTTTCCGGTCAATGATTGATCATTCTTCATTATCTCCTCAGGTGTTCCAGTTGCAACTACTTGGCCTCCATGCCTGCCTGCTCCAGGACCTAGGTCAATTACGTAGTCAGATTCCAGTATCGTTTCCTCGTCATGCTCGACTATGAGAACTGTGTTCCCGAGGTCTCTCATTCTGCGGAGAGTCTCAAGGAGCCTCCTGTTGTCCCTCTGATGTAGGCCGATGCTCGGCTCGTCCAGAACATAGAGGACACCGGTTAGGCCTGAACCTATCTGGGTGGCAAGCTGTGTCCTCTGAGCCTCCCCGCCTGATAGAGAGCTCATTCTTCTGTCGAGTGTGAGGTAGCCTAAGCCGACGTTTATCAGGAACCCAAGTCTCTCATTGAGCTCCTTTAGGATTCTTTCAGCTATGAACCTCTCCCTGTCAGTGAGCTCCAGCTTGGACAGAAATGATATCGTCCCGGTTATGGACATCCTTGTTACTTCAGCTATCGATTTTCCAGCAATCTTGACAGCTAGAGACTGAGGCTTGAGCCGCTCCCCCTTGCATCTGGGGCAGATGCTTTCACTCATGAACTTCTGATACCATTCCTTCATAGATTCTGAGCGGGTCTCCTTGTACCTCCTTTCGAGCATGTTGACGACTCCCTCAAAGGACTGCCTCCACTCTGTAGGTGGGGTTCCATGGAGGAGTACGTGGAGCTGCTTCTTGGTCAGCTGCCCGACTGGCTTGTCAAAGTCTAAACCGTACCGTTCAGCTACTGGCCGAAACTCTGATAGGACCCAGCTGTCTATCGAACTGAAGAAAGGTTTGATCGCGCCTTCTGAGATCGACTTGTCTTTGTCAGGCAGTACAAGTTCAGGGTCTATTCTAATCTTGACCCCGAGACCAGTACATTCTTCGCATGCACCGTAGGGGCTGTTGAATGAGAACATCCGTGGCTCAAGCTCCTCTATGCTTATTCCGCATTGGGAGCAGGCGAGCCTCTCGCTGAAGGAAAGCTCTGATCCTCCAGCCTCAATAACGACTATCCCGCCCGAGAGTTCTATCGCTGCCTGAACGGATTCGGCGAGCCGGGGTTTCTCTTCAAGGGTGAGTCTGAGGTGATCGACAACAGCCTCTACCGTGTGCTTCTTGTATTTCTCCAGCTTTATGGGCCGGTCCGTCCGGACCTCGACTCTGTCAACTCTTGCGTTTAGGAAGCCTTTGAGTCTGAGATTTTCAAGTAGGTCTTTGTATTCTCCTTTTCTTCCGCGCACGACCGGCGCTAGGACTTTGGCCCATGAGCCTCTCTTCTGGCTCATTATTGTATCAACTATCTGCTCAACCGTCTGCCTAGCGATCCTTTTTCCGCATACGTGGCAGTGAGGGATGCCGATTCTTGCAAAAAGGAGTCTGAGGTAATCATGGATCTCTGTTGCTGTGGCCACTGTTGAACGTGGGTTTGCGCTTGCGGTCCTCTGCTCTATCGCTACTGCTGGCGAGAGGTTCTCGATATAGTCTACGTCAGGCTTGTCCAGTTGGCCGAGGAATTGTCGGGCGTATGCCGAGAGCGACTCTATGTATCGCCTCTGTCCCTCCGCATATATCGTGTCAAAGGCTAAGGATGATTTTCCCGAACCGCTCAGTCCTGTTATGACGACTAGGCGATTCCTCGGAATAACAAGTGAGATGTTCTTGAGGTTGTTCTGTCTTGCGCCTTTTACGATTATGTTGCCGTTGAAATCCTCTCACCCCTTCTGAGGATCCTTATCTGATCCCTTATCGCAGCGGCTCTCTCAAATTCCAGCTTCCTTGCGCACTCAAGCATCTCCTCCTCAAGCCCTGCAATTATTGCTTCAAGCTCATCCCTTGATCTATATCTGTGCCCTAGGGACTTGACTGCCTGAGTTGAGATCTCATGTCGGGCTTGGCCCATGGGGGTCGCGGCGACGATCGTCCTGACCTCCTTTCTTACAGTTTCCGGAACTATTCCGTGTTTTCTGTTGTAGGCTAGCTGGATCAGGCGCCTTCGGTTGGTCTTTTCTATGGCCCTTCTCATCGAGCCTGTCATGTTGTCTGCGTACATTATGACTTGGCCTGAGATATTTCGTGAAGCCCGCCCGATCGTCTGTATCAGCGAGGTCTCAGAGCGCAGGAAGCCTTCGCTGTCTGCGTCCAGAATGGCAACAAGGGAGACCTCGGGAAGATCCAATCCCTCTCTCAGAAGGTTGACGCCGACCACTGCGTCGTAGACCCCTAGACGCAGATCTTTCAGTATGTCAACTCTTTCCAGAGTTTCTATCTCTGAGTGGAGATAGTGAACGTTTACACCATTCTCCTGAATGTAGTCGGCTAAGCTTTCAGCCATCTTCTTTGTCAGGGTTGTGACTAGACTCTTCTCTTTCCGCTGGGCTCTTGCCTTTATCTCGTTGAGCACATCCTGAACCTGGTTCTTGACTGGTTTGACTATAACCTCTGGGTCGACTAGTCCTGTTGGCCTGATTATCTGCTCAACAACCCTCTCGCTTCCCTCGAGCTCATACTCCCCTGGGGTGGCTGACATGTAGATGACCTGTCCGATTCTGGCGTTGAACTCGTCGAAGTCCAATGGTCTGTTATCCCTTGCTGAGGGTAGTCTGAAGCCATGCTCTATCAAAATGTCCTTCCTGGAGCGATCTCCACCGTACATTCCCTGCAGTTGGGGTATCGTTACGTGGGACTCATCTATGATCGTTAGGAACCCCTTTGGGAAATAGTCTAGGAGAGTCTGAGGCGGCTCACCTGGTTCGCGGTCGTCGAAGTGTCTGGAGTAATTCTCAATCCCCGGGCAATAGCCTATCTCGCTGATCATCTCCAAATCGTATTTGGTTCTCTGCTCAAGCCGTTGAGCCTCGAGAAGTTTGCCAGCAGATCTAAGCTCCTTCAGCCTCTCCTCTAGTTCAGTCTCTATTGATCTTGTGACGCGCACGAGCTCATCTTTGGGAGTCACAAAGTGTTTGGCGGGAAAAATGAGGGCCGAGTCCCTCACGCCTTTCTGGAAGCCTGTGACAGGGTCGAGCTCGGCTACCTCTTCTATTCTGTCGCCGCGAAGCTGAAACCTGTAGACGGTCTCCTGGTTTACTGGGCAGATCTCGACTATGTTCCCTCTGGCTCTGAATCGCCCCCTGCTGAGGGCAACATCATTCCTCTGATACTGCATGTCAACCAGTCTCCTGAGGATTTCGTCCCTGCTGATCTTTTGGTTGCGGCTCAGATACAGAGCGCCCTTCAGGTATTCCTGAGGAGAACCTAAGCCGTATAGGCAGGAGGAGCTTGCCACGACTACTACGTCTCTTCGGGATAGTAGGGACTGGGTTGCTGAATGCCTAAGCCGGTCGATCTCCTCGTTTATGGAGGTCTCCTTGGCGATGTATGTGTCGGTCTTTGGAACGTAGGCTTCAGGCTGGTAATAGTCGTAGTAGCTGACGAAATACTCCGCTGCATTCCGCGGGAAGAAGGCTTTAAACTCCGTATAGAGTTGGGCTGCAAGAGTCTTGTTGTGGGAGATGACAAGGGTTGGCCTTTGGGTATTTGCGATGACTTGTGCGATGACGAATGTCTTTCCTGTTCCTGTCGCACCCTCAAGTGTCTGGCTTCTCAGACCCTGCTTGACACCTTCAGATAGTAGCTCTGTGGCTTTGGGTTGATCGCCTTTGGGAGTATAGTCAGTGACAAGCTTGAATGGATCCTTTACAGCCACAAGGATGGACCTCCTTCTACGAGACAGTCCAAGTCTCAAGGAAGAGCTGTCTGGATAGTCTGCTCTGACAGCGCATTATCGCTCAAAGACTTCTCGCTTACTCTTAGCAGGCTTGAGGATCAGGCTTGGTTGATATTAACATATCTCCAATGTAAATGAGCCATCAATACAGGATTGTTTTGGTTCATAGCCTATGAATGTCGAGGTTGATGCCCCGGAACGAAATTCTCCGACGAAGGTTGTCTGGCGAGATCGATCTCCAGAAAACCGCGTTTCTAACCTGCAAATACGGCTTCAATGAAGCTCTTGACTACCCTCGCCGTTACACCCCACACAACGTGTTCTGGAAGCTCGTAGTAGTAGACTGGAAAGGGTTTTCCTTCACGAATAACGTATCCGGTTTTGGGCAGCTTTTTCAGTTCTTCAATCTGGACGATTATTATGTCACTGACTTCTTCCCTGTTTATCTTGAAATCATATGGATAAGGTATCTTCCCAACAAAGGGAGATACCAGGTAGCCGGTTGAGCTCGCGTATTCGTCGAGTTCCCCGAGAAACTGAATATCATTCTCCAATATGCCAAGTTCCTCACGTGCCTCACGTATTGCGGTGCCTTTGAGTGTGATGTCGCGATCCTCGAATAGGCCTCCTGGAAACGATATTTGTCCCGGATGACTCTTCAATTCTTTGGGCCTCTTTGTGAAAAGCATGCAATACTCATCTGATCTCTTCAGGATCGGAGCGAGGACAGCTGCACGCCTGAGGCCCTCTGGCCTCAACTCAAGCTTCTTCCTCTTGAGGAGAGCATCTGTGATCTTGGTTTCGAGGTCGCTTGTTGACAAACGCTGGTTCACACCAAGCAGCATTTTGTGGCTGGGTTCGAGATACTGCGAGCTTATTTCAGTTCTTGCACAGGGGCTGGTAAGCTTTTGCCAACCCAACTGTCAGTATCGCAAAGCAGTATTTTTACGCTTCTGGAGTGAGACCCAACAATAAAGAGATATTTGAGTATTCATCTAGAGGTCTGCGTGGAATAGCTTATGCCTACGCTGAAGATGGCTCTGCCAAAAGGCCACCTATGGGATGTGGTTGCGAATCTTCTGGATCAAGCAGGATACAGGATCTCAGTCAAAGCGGAGAGATCCTACGGTGTCGATTCGAGAGATCGGGACTTGGAGCTGAGGATTCACCGAGCTCAGAACATCAGCCTCTTGGTTGAGCAGGGGAGGTATGATCTTGGGATCACTGGGCTTGACTGGGTGCTGGAGCCTCAAGCAGACGTTCAGGAGCTGGCAGACCTTAAGATTGGCAGGGTCGACGTTGTTGCTGCTGTGCCTCAGATGTATGGACTGAGCGAGAAGCTAGGAACCCAAGTCTTCTCGAAGTTCGAGGAGAGGATGCTCCAGGAGAAGAGGGATAGAGTCGTTGTCGCCTCTGAATATGAGAATCTTACAAGGAGCCTCTTCGACACACACCTGCCGAAGATGGCTTACAGGTTCATACGCTCATATGGTGCGACAGAGACCTTCATCGAAGTGGCTGATATCATTGTTGACTGTACTGAGACAGGGACGACTCTCAGGGAGAATGGTTGGTCGATTATTCACAAGTTGTTCGAGTCTACAGCCCGCATAATAGCGAACAAGCAGAGCCTCAAGGATCCGTGGAAGAAGGATAAGATCGATGGGTTTGTCTCCCTTGTCGAGGGTGCCAGAGACGCAAGGGGACTTCGACTGCTGAAGATGAATGTTCCAGAAGACTGTATGAGCAAAGTCATAAGTGTCCTGCCGGCTATGAAGAGCCCTACGATTTCCAAACTCTATGGGGAGGAGAAAGCGGGATATGCCGTTGAGGTTGCTGTCAGCGAGGAGCAGGTTGTTCAGCTTATTCCCAAGCTGAAGAAGAGTGGCGCGACAGATATCCTTGAACTCCAGATAGAGAAGGTTGTAAGATAGATCAGAACGCTCTGAGGCTCTCTCTGCTGACGGAGCCTAGGGTCCTGATATCGAGATCGTGATCTTTGGGGTGCTCGTTATCGTGTTGTGAACTGTGCAGTGCTCAGAGACTCTCTTTATGGCTTTGGCTAAATTGGGGTTAACATCTTCATCTAACCGGATCTTTGCATCGATCTCCTTAACCCTTGCAGGGTTCTCAGCCATTCTCCATTCCAGGTCGATCTTCATATTCTCTGATTGAATCTTGTGGCGGTCACAGAAGGCCTTAGCATAGACGCTGATGCAGAACCCGAGCGACGCGATGAAGAG
>CAZVKZ010000037.1:0-6682 GCA_964627775.1 uncultured Candidatus Bathyarchaeia archaeon
TACCCTATCATCAGCCATGTGCTTTCTGTGGCGTAGGGCATTTTTCGATTGGAGAATACTGCCACGAGTATCGGCGCGTCTGTTAGAAACGGTTTCTGCCATGTCAGATTCTTTGATTTGAACCATTCCTCAAGGTTAGCTTCAACACTTGAGTGGAAATGCTTCTCCTGCTCTTCACACGCTGCACGTATCTTCGCTCTCAACTCGGCATCTGTTGATAGTATGAACCGCCACGGCTGCTTGTTCGCTCCCGAAGGTGCTTGAACAGCGACCTTGATGGAGTAAAGAACATCATCCAGACTGATGGGAGTCTTAGCGAACGATCTCGCTGTCTTTCTCCTTGCAGCCAAATCCATTACTGTGAATGGAGCCATTGTGACCTCCATATGGACTTGATCTATTCATCTTAAGTCTAACGCGCGACTGTCTGAAGTGGGAGGAGAAAAATGCCGCTACTTAGCAGCCAAATCTTCTCATCGACCTTATCGATCTCTGGTCAAGTAATCGTATAGAGCCATAACGTTCAGCTCTTGAACCCTCGGCTCCATGTATTCTTGGCCAATATCTACCGGGAATCGGTCTAGGAAGCTTATTCTCTTGACGCATTCCTCTTTACTCCAGCCTCTGGCTATGCCTACGGCTACGGCGGTGACCCATTCACGGATGAACGCGCTCTGGATAGGAATGTATGTCTTTGTGCAGACTGGGCCGTGGCCGGGAACGATGTAGTCAACATCGAGAGAATCGATTAGCTTGAGGGAGTCCAGCCATTGATCAGGATCAGCCTCATGGAACCAAGTCTGGCACTGATTGAAGATGGTGTCCCCTGTGAACACAACCTTCTCCTCAGGAATGTAGACGGCGATCTGGCCCTTTGAGTGTCCTGGGGTGCTGATCAATTCGAAGTTGTGGTCACCAACTCGGAGGGTCATCTTTCCTTCAAATGTTATCGTGGGCTTGTTAGGATCCGCGAAATAGGTCTCCTCATCTGGGAAGATCGAGGTCCCCTCAGGGTCATCTGTCGGAATCGCCTCCTTGGCATAGGCGTATGGGTTAATGGTAGGGGTCACGAGCATGAATTGGCGGTAAACCTCGACATGCGAGATCACGATTCCTTTACCGCGGAAGAAGTAGTTACCAAATATGTGATCGACATGGTGTTCAGTGTTGATGATGTATCTTATTGGGCTGTGGCTCTCCGCTTCTTTGCGCATCTTTACGGCATAGGTAGGCAGTTGCGGTGTATCTATCACAACCACCCCGTCTGAGGTGACTACATAGCCGGGGTTGCAGCCTCTGATCTTGGTCTCGACGAATACATTCCCAGATACCTTTTCCATCGTCACCCCTCGATACCGCTTTCTCCAAGTTGATCAAATAAGTCTTACAATCTTGTGAGCCAGCCTAACGGCCAAACAAAGAATAGGGGCACAACACCAATAGATGTCTGACAGAGTGACCATGAGCATTATCGCAAAACAAAAGAGGTCCCGTGACTACATTCTAAGACAGGAATCAGTCAAGTCGCCCACTCAGAATTAGTCCCGAGATGTTAGTAAATGAGCAGGAAGCACGCTGGGAACGAGGTCTTGGACGAACTTCTGAATATCGAAAGACACGAAGACATGATGCTCACGAGCATAGTGAAGCTGATAGAGACGAACGAGCGACTGAGTGAGCGAATCAATAGCCTCACCTGGATTATGCTTGCACTAACGTGGATTACTGTAATCATATCAGTCCCCAACACCCTGGCCACCTTCTTCGGAATACCGAAAGTGAGTGACGTATTCCAAGTAGAGATAATAGTCATCGCTGTCCTGATCTCAATCATGATTCCAGCAGCCTTTCTCCTCATAGCAGGATTCGACCTCCGGAAGATCATGAAGGCGAGCCAGCCTAAGGAATAGCCGAGATCTCATCAGCCCGTCAAGCGGTGCCGCATCTCTAACCCAAGAGTCTCTCCTCAACTCCTTCAAGCAGTCAAACCGCCACGCGCGTTGCTGTGAGACAATGAAAGAGAAAAGGACACTCTTCATTGTTTTTCTGCTGCATTGGTTGAGGAGCCTTACAGGTCAACACTCGTTCCAAAAAACGTTAGGAACTCTTCGTTCATCAATATTTCGCTTAGTCAATTTCTAATTTACGCTCACAAGAAATGGATTCTTACCCAGCACTATGAAGACTTATACTGGACAACATCATAACGATTGAGAGGCTTGGGAAATAGGAATCGACGTTGATCGTATTTGTCGGTTCCCATCGGCTACTGTTTGCACCGTTGTCAGAAGTGCGTTGGAATGACTGTAGCATTCGATAGAGAACGCAGGCCGAAGGATATGTGAGTCAATGTGCAATTTGACCCAATAATGCGTGCAATCATAGACATCAGCATACTCATTGCTTTCGCAAAGATCTTGGCAGGCGTAATGGGCAAACTGAAGATGCCTGAAGTCCTAGGAGAGTTGTTCGCTGGCATAGTTCTTGGCCCATTCGCTCTTGGGTCACTTCAAATTGGCGGAGAACCTCTGGTCGCATTCAATGAACATGTCTTGGCTTTCGGAGAAATAGGAGCTATTCTGATACTGTTTGTGGCTGGACTCGAGGTCGGTTTCGCACAATTCAAAGCATTGGGGAGTCAGTCTTTAATAATAGGTACTTCAGGTGTCTTAGTTCCCTTCCTGCTGGGCTTGTATTTTACACTATGGATTCCCTTGCCTCCAACAGACCTGCCAGGCGCTCTTATTGTCGCGTCAGCTCTGACAGCCACGAGCATCGCCATTACAATGCGTACGCTCGAAGAGATTGGTACCCTTTCCTCACCAGAAGGCCGACTGATGATCAACGCCGCTGTAATCGATGATGTCTTAGGGTTGATAGTCCTCTCCATCGTGATCTCCGTGATAACGACAGGCGTCACACCCTCCTCCCTGGAAATACTCTCGGTAATAATCCGAACCCTCGGGCTTTGGGTCGTTCTACTTGTATCTGTAGTTTACGTTGGGTCCAGACTAGTGACTTATTCGAGGAGGTGGTACGCCAGCGGCACGATTGAGATGACCGCTACTGGACTGTGCTTCATGAGTGCGGCAATAGCAGCGGCGATTGGCCTTCACCCTATTGTTGGCGCCTTCTCTGCAGGAATGGCCATTGCTGAGTCAAAGGTTCTGGCAAGGGTGAGAGAGTACACTAGCAAGGTTACACTGATCTTCTCTCCAATATTCTTCGCCGTACTGGGAGCTCGGCTCAATATATGGGAGGTCAGCCCAACATCGCTCTTTGGCATATTGCTGATGGTAGCTATCGCTGTTTTCACGAAAGTGGTCGGCTGTGGACTCCCCGCCGCTCTCGTAACTCGCAACTCCAAGATCGGGGCGAGGGTAGGTACTGGGATGATTTCTAGGGGCGAAGTGGGTCTCATAATTGCAGGTGTCGGGATTGCAGCTGGAGCCATAAGTCAGGATGTCTATGCACAGATACTGGTCATGGTAGCCTTCACGACGATCGTGACACCCATCCTGTTGAAACATTCTTTCAAAGGATATAGAGGAGAGCGGGATGCAGAGACTGAAGCCGTCCACACAGAACTGCATTGATATTGTTCGATTGAAGCAATCGACTTCATAGTCGAGAACGCAAGATCTTCTCAGTGGATCAGGCTAACAAAAACCCAGTCGGAAATGAAAACTAATCCGAGACGTTACCCATTCAATTGAAATTGGGTAACGGTCGATGCGCTAAATCACCGGTGCTTATGGAACACGGAGATTTTCTCAAGAGAACTAGATATCACGCTCGCGGCCGTGCCGGAGACATTCCAAAACCAGCCTGCGCCGTATCTCTCATCGACCACGAGTTCGTGGATCACGACTTTTCTTTGATTCTGGTGGTGAGGACGCGGGTGCGAACCAGATTGTCGCAGGAGTTGACGAATAGACGTTCGCTACAGTACTTTGTCAAATGGTAGCTAATGCCGTGGAGGTTGCCTGAAGCACACGTTAGAGTTTAATCTTCTCAAAAGCCAATTCAAGGCCATTGTTACCCCAATTGAAGATCGGGATTTCTCTTCTAAACCTCTTGAGTCTCTCAGCCAAGGAATGGATGACTATCGGTAGAGCGATCGATGCGTCAACGTAACATGTGGCCATTCGAGCATTCGCGCTCACCTTTCCCCAGCTCTGAGCCTCTTCAAAGGTGCAGCCGCTTAACCCACCCCATACTGGTGAGTCAGTGGTGAATTGTACAGCAAAGCTGTGGCTTCTATCGTGTCTCGTCTGATAACTTGATATGACAGCAGTCTGCTGAATGAAGTTCTTCGGCGTGCCTCCACCAACATAAATGACGCCGCTGTTCTTAGCTACCTCGGTGATTCTTGAACTTTCGTCCACGTCCTTGAATATGTTGAGAATTATGTTTCTGCCTCTTCGCCTATTAGCAAACATCAGAGAGAAGCCTAGCGAGCTATCACCCAGAGCTGGACAGAATAGTGGAACATCTCTCTTGTACGAGTTCACAACAATGGAGTCCACTTCCCCATATTTCTCGTAGAAGAACTTTCCTAGTGACCATAGTATTTCCCGGGAAGAGTATGGATGATTGTCCAGCAGTTGTGCTGAGAAGGCCTTGTCCAATAGTCTGTCGAAGGCGTAGAGTCTGTCCTCATCCACGTAGACATCGTATATTCGATCGATTCTTTGCTTTCGAAGTTTCCTATCGTCACAGCTTGCGGTCCCAATGTAGTGTTTGCCGCCGGAGACTTCGAGAACGTCATGATAAATGTTTGCACCGGTCGAGACCACTACGTCAACCATTCTCTTCTTGATAACGTAGGCGATCAACCGTCGCATTCCAGCAGGAATCATTGCACCTGCCAAGCCAAGCCATACTACTGTTTGTCTCTTCCTCAGCATTCTTGACCAAACATCGACGGCCTCACCCAGTTTTCTTCCTTGGAAAGCAGTGTACTTCATCTCGCCTACAAGCTGGTTTATGCTCTTGCCTGGGCTGACAGTAATCGGCACTGTTGGCTGCTTCAATTGCCTCTTGGGGGGCATCGCGTAAGACCTGCTCCAAGTTTTAACATTTCATGCAATAGGGATCTTTACACTTATCATAGCATCTTAATGCACACTTAACTATTGTCAATATTTTAGATTTGTTTCAGCAAGAGATCTACTTCCCACTAGACTTTTCAAAACGATATCTCCCATATGTTCTGGCCTCGTGAACCATCGCTTTGATGTTTTCTGTCTTCACGTTGCTGTGGAGGGAATTGCTGTCGGATAGAATGAATCCTCCGCCTTTCGCTGCTGCATCTATGCATCTTCTAACCTCATGTCTTACATCTTCCTCAGAGCCATATGGAAGTATGTGAACGCAGTCAACATTCCCCCTTAGAAAAATGCGGTCTCCGTAAAGCTGCTTTACTCGTTCGAGATCCATGACACTCGGTTCAATCGGATGGAGCCCATCAATGCCCAGCTCTATCAGCTCATCGAGTATCGGATAGAGGTTCCCATCTGAATGCTTCATGACTGGGATACTGTGTGAGTCACATTCATGAACGAACTTCTTTATGTAGGGGAAGAAGAATTCCCGCAGGATCTTTGGGGAGAACATCGGCCCCTTAGAGTCTGCTAGGTCATCCCCTTCTGTTATTAGGTCTACTCCCAGCTCTATGAAACGTCTCACGATTCCTATCTGGTAATCGAAGACTTTCTCTATGATCTTTCTTGCAAAGCTTGGTTGACGGTACAGATCAAAAACGAGTTTATCTATTCCGCCTCTCATCTCAAACGGTGCGGTAACCACTGAATGACACATGCCCACTACAGGATAATCGTCATCGGCCTGCGCCACCGTCTCCTCTACGAGATCAAAGTTGAGTTCCTCTGGGTTGGGAAACTCGAAGTTGTCTAGGTCTTCGGGAGTCTTTATTGTTCCGCCGGTCCAGTATGTCGTCTTGACATCCTGTTTTCTGCTGAAAATCCTTCCGAGATGATCAACGTAGCTGTTTTCATCAATGAATTGCGGTCTGAAGCCCTCTGGATAAAGGTTCCAGTCATTCACCATCAAGGAGTCGAAATCGAGTGCAATGGAGGCTTCATTGACGAGTCTCTGATTGTGCAGGGCTAAGTGGTTCATGTCGATCTCGCCTCGCTGTTTCTGTGTTTGGAGAACCGCGACGCTCATTGGCGGTCTTCCAAGGATCCTCTCAGCGTGGACCAGGTCGAGATTAGTTCCGTCGACTGGAACCATATCTGGGACATCAAGATGTACAGCTTTCATGTAGCGCTCCTTGTGAGTCACCAATCCCATTGCACCTGCAAAGAAAATCCCTTCAACGATCAATGATAGGGAATCTCGTGTGTTATTGATCAAGCTCATTATTTATTGGTGTACCACAGCGACATCCCAGCCCACATCATCAAAGAACGAGATGCGATGAAATGACCGATGCTATTCGAAAATGTAGAATGGAAGATCAGTAGGTCTACAACTTAGATAGGTTGATTATGCGCCCGCCACGTTCTAGGCGGACTTGTAGAATCCCCGAGTAGTTCACGACACGACATTTCTGAACCTGAATACGATCGCCAGTCTTTATTTTGCTGTCCAGATCCTTTTCTCGATACCTCACAAAGGTTCGACCGGAACCATCATCAAGAACTATCATGAAACC
>CAZVKZ010000037.1:6782-10723 GCA_964627775.1 uncultured Candidatus Bathyarchaeia archaeon
GAAAAATCAGGAGAAGTAGGTATCATAGTTACGTGCAGTTTCGCAACCATTTTCAAGGTTTGTGTGGTTCCAACTGTCCGAAAGGGAGCTCAATATCAATCGTTAGGCAGGTTCAGCGACGACACTTACGAGGTCGATGTAGGTGTAATAGCTCTGCTTGAAGGTCACAAGGGCTGTGTAAGCTGAATCACCTAAATTTACTGTCTCATACCTTTGGCTGTTTTCTGAGTAGGCTGTTCCCTGGAAGACCAATGATACTGTTTTTCCAGCGTATTCTGCGCCAAGCTCATGTTTGAATAGTGTCCAGCCGGGACTCTCCTCAAATGTCCTCTGCCTGATCACTGAGCCATCTGCGCCTTTGAGGATGAGCTCGAGTTTCGCCCCCTTCTCCACTCTATACCAGAAGGTGACGGTAGCCCTGGATTTTGCAGGTACAGTTACGTTTTGGGATAATGAGCCCGTGCCTCCTATGCCCAGAGAATAGGCAGTCGTTCCTATTCTTGCAGAGTAGTTGCCGCTGTGAGGTTGTGCGGTTGGTGTGTCATATTGAAACTCGTACCTGTAGCCGTATGGAGCTTGCACACTTGGAGAAACAACTGCACAGCTTCCGAAGTATGGAGCGACCTGACAGGGCGCATCCCATCCCTTGAAGTTCCCTGTTTCAAATCCCCCATTCACGATAAGCTCTTCAGCCGCAAACGCATGTGGAAGGCCTGTCGCCGCTGCTAGAGTCATCGCGACGAATAGTGCTAAGGCTAGCTTGGTTTTAATCAATAGAGAACACCTCTAGTTATAACGGTGTTATAACCAATTCATAGAAAGTCGCTTTAAAACATATCGGTTAGCCAAATCTACTGTTCCAACTTTAGAAACCGCCTATTGGCGACAAGGATCGCAACCCACAGCGCGTCTATGGGAAGCTGCTGCTCAGCAGTCTCGTCAAGGAGGACAGAAATCCTAGGGACAAATTCTTCATCACCTACCCAAAGCAAATAAGCCATTGGAACGCGTGGGAGCACCGTTAATTGAAAAGCCTCATCCGCATAGGGGATCCTTCTCCCGCCGAGAGAAAGGCCAGCCTCCAAGAATCTCTCCAGTGAACCGAATTTCTGGAGCAAAGGTTCAAATGAGATGTGATGGGATCGTGCTGAAAAGAAGAGCTCCCCACCTTTGAATTCGTGTGGACTTCTTAACCTCCCAGAAAGGGGGATATCCTTAGCGTTCAAAAGGTATTGCAGAATGAGCAGTCGAGACATCCAGTCCGTCTCTTCCTCTAACCCATCCGGCAGAGCTCTGCAAACTCTTCTGTCTTGAATCTTGATTACGTATTCTTCATCGATCACCCTAAGGTGAATAGAGCTTGTGTGTTGATCAATACTGGCTAAGCTTCTTTTGCAGAGATCTATTTGGTCCAGCTGGGAAATCTCTTCCCAGACTTGAACCTCTTCCCGCTTCATAAGATTCACCGTTGCCACAAGGCTCGACAAGCGGACACATTAGAACAACTTGGACAGATCCATCTCTGAGATCTTGAAAGATCAATGGCTGTGATTCGAGATAGTGCCTGCAGTCCGGATATCTTCTTCATGTCTATTGTTAAAGAGTTCTGGTACCCTTTTCCATCTCTGGACTTTTCCTGGCTAAACAAGGGATCTGCGGTCATCGCCGACGGAGCAGAACAGCCAGTAGGATTACGATCAACACGATCAGCACGATTATGACCTGAAGATAGGTGTTCTCAAAAAGCATCTCAAGGAAGGAGGGTGTGGCTGTCTTTGTCAGGGTGAGGCCTACTGTGGCATCATGTGTCTTTCCGCCCCCAGTCGCTACTACTGTGACCGCATATGCACCTGTTGGTGTGTTGCGGGAGGTCCGGATTCTCAGCGTGGAAGATGACCCGGGTGATAGTATTTTCGGGTTGAACTCAGCTGATACTCCAGACGGAAGTCCAGAGGCTGATAGCTCCACCGATGAGGAGAAACCTGCGAGTGCGTTCAAAGTTATAACGTGGGTTGTCTGCTCTCCCTGCTCGATAATACTTGATGTGGGAGCCACTGTGATAGTGAAGCCTTTCTCTGGAGCCAGCTCTATTTCCAACTCGAATGTTGCTATCTTTGTGTTTCCGCCTCCAGAACCCATCAGTGTCAGAGAATAGCTACCTGCGGGAGCGGTTGCCGTTGTTGAAACGGTTAGTGTGGATGTGAACGTCGGGTCTGAGGATGATGGGTTGAAAGCGTAGGTTGCTCCGCTTGGCAAGCCTGAGAGGCTCAGAGATACGGTCTGGGGTCTACCACTTACGAGGTTGACAGCAACGCTGTATGAGACAGAACTCCCGGCAGTGACTTTCTGCTCTACTGGAGTCACTGAGAGACTGAAGTCGAGGGGGGGCGGTGCAACTGTCACCGTGAAGCTTAGCAGAGCACGGTTATTGTAGCGATTCGGATCGTTAAACTCGTAGGGCGAGGGATCCACGGTCCAGATCATAGTGTGAGGTCCCTCAGTCGCGGTCAACGGTGTAGCCGTGTAGAAAGGTAATAGAGTTCCCGTAGGGCCTGAATAGGATACTGAAGCTGAGACGATTGGCAAGCCGTCGAGTGTTGCGCTGACTCTCACGCTTTGAGGATAGGGTCTGTCTGTGCTGAGTGCGCGCAGGACTACTGAGAATTTTACTTGGTCGCCAACACGTGGTGATAGAGGGCTTATCCCCGGGTTTGAGAGGGCCCAGTCGGTGGCTGGGGTAGGCGAAGCAACCACGAGCTGCACATAATCTGTCCTGAAGCCAGTAGAGGGATTGAATCCTGCAACAGGAATCGTATAGGTACCGGGCGCTTTGCTGGCTGCCACCGTCACCTGAAGAGTTCGAGTGAAGGGTGGCATTCCAGAGGCTGAAGGCGTGAACGCGAAGGTTAGACCATTCAACTCAGGAGGGGAGGGGCTGACAAGAAGCTGGACGAGCTGCGTAGGTCCAGAGAATAGTCCAACAGAGACAGTATAAGAGGTTGTGTGTCCCGGATAGACAGTCCGTACCTCCGGGGTCGCATCTATAAAAAAGTTCCAAGCATAGGCTTGGCTTACGTTCTGCAAGGATACAGAGAGAAGCAGCAAGGCTGCTACTGCCAGAATAGGTTTGCGACAAATCATGACGTACCATGCAGAACTTCTCTACTCTAGTTCATATACCTTTTCGCAAAACGTGTCCCAAGAAATGCTACTACTATGTCACATGCGTGAAGTCGGAGTCTGCGAGCTAGCTTGAGAGGACACACAAGTTACTGCTGTCTGTCAAACCTAGAGGATGCTCTGCCGGTTCATGCAAATCACTTAAGCTGGACCAGTTAACGATTTCCCATGAAGGCAGGTGGGTTATGTGAAAAGAGTATTGGTGAATCCTGAAGGCATGGCGCCACCGATAAGCAAGTACTCGCATGGTGTGAGAGTCGAAATCGGTGATACTGTTTTGACGTTTGTCTCTGGACAGATAGCGCTTGATCCTAAAGGAAACGTCTTCGGAGTCGGCGACGCTGCCGCACAGACCGAATACATCTTCAAAGAGATTCAGGAAGTTCTCAAGGCAAGCGGGGCGTCACTCAATGATGTAGTCAAGGCAACAATATTCGTTACAGATATGAACAACTACCAGAAGGTGGCCACGGTTAGAAACAAGTACTTCGCTGAGAACCCTCCTGCAACGACCTTCGTGGAAGTCAGCAGGCTCGTCAAAGAAGGTTGCCTAGTCGAGATCGAGGCAGTAGCAGCCACAGCAAAGTAAACAGCAAGACAGCACGTACTCCAGTCCTCAACCATGTCTTCTCTTGCATCTGGACTATGCAAGATGTACCCTGCTTAAGATATAGTGTGCACTGACGGCTGTCTTTCCGTCATTGATGCTCCTAGCTCTGTCTCTTATACACATCTCCGAGCCCACGAGACAGGCAGAAATC
>CAZVKZ010000038.1:0-10675 GCA_964627775.1 uncultured Candidatus Bathyarchaeia archaeon
GGTCATAGAGGAGGTTAGGACGGAGGGCTACAGGAATATTCTCGTTGTGGATGGGGATTCCACGGATGGGACGGCCGACATAGCTTCCACTATGGGCGTCCCGGTGCTTCTTCAGCATGGAGTTGGGAAGGCTGGGGCTGTGAAGACGGCTATGGAACACCTGAACACTCCCTATGTGGTGTTCATAGATGGAGATTGCACTTATGACCCGAAGGACATCGGGAAACTGCTGAATCAGAGTGAGCGTTACGCCCATGTGATCGGTGCTAGGGACTGGAGTGATATGAGCTATCTTCACAGGCTCGGGAATTGGATAATATCTCAGCTATTTGGCGTGCTTTTCGAGGTGAAGGTGACGGACGTATGTTCAGGAATGTATCTGCTTGACACTGGGAAAGCGAGAAAGTACAGTTTGGAGGAGCCCGGCTTCATTGTTGAGACCGAGCTGGCGGCGCAGTCAGCCTCGATGGGAACCTTGACCGAGGTCAAAATAGATTATCGGCCCAGGATCGGCATGAGGAAACTGAGAACTTGGAGGCACGGCCTAGCCATCGCGTCCGCTGCATTCAGATTGGCGAGACGATACAACCCCATACTCCTTTACTCGAGCCTAGCAGCGTTGTCTATAATCCCAGCCGTATCGATCTTGTGTTGGGTAGCTTTGAGGCAGCTGATAGTGGGGATATGGCATTCGGGGTGGGCTCTGGTGGGCATAACGTTCCTCTTAGTGGCGGCCCTTTCCTTTACCCTGGCCAGCGTATCAATAATGATAAAGCAGACGGAGAAACGCTTGATGAAGGAAATAGAGAATATCACTAAGGGATAGGGCTCGCAGACTCAGATGATGTGTGACTTTGGATATTCGTGAACATCATGGATTAATGTAGATGTCATACTTTCTTTGGAAGCTGGCCCTTGGCTTGAGGACCACCTGATGGTATCAATATCGATAAAGCATGTGGAAAGAGTCTGAAGCAACAAATGAAGGGCTCACCTCAAACTATGCTTGTGACTTCTCGGAGGTAGGTTCTAGCGATGTTGGCCGATGAGCTCATGCCCGAATTAGCGAACTACACAGAGTACATTGACCAGAATCTCAAGTTTGCCGTGATAGGTTTCGGAAAAATGGGGATTCTGCACAGTGGCATTCTCAACTTGCTCAGGCCCAACTACGTGAGAGCCGTCGTCGACAAAAGTCGCCTCCTTGTTTTCGGTGCTTCTAGGTTGACTAGCACTATCAAGTTCTACAGGGACATAGACAAGATGTTTGAGAAGGAAAACCCTGACGTTGTCTATGTAACCACCCCTTCACAATCGCACTATAGCATCGTTTCCAAATTGCTCGAAGCTCGTACTAGATACATATTTGTCGAGAAACCCCCTACGACAAACTCTAGGGAGCTACTCTCGCTTATTAGCAGAATTGGCAATAGTCAAATGGTTATGGTTGGGTTTCAGAAGAGATTTGCACTGCCCTTCAGACACGCGAAGATGCTGCTCTCCGAGAAGGTTATTGGAGACATAGAAGAGATCCTTGCGTACATAAAATCAAGCGACATAACGGTGTCCACATCGAGATTCGACACTTTGGGCAGGGGAGTACTCCTGGATCTGGGCATTCACTTGATAGATCTGCTGCAATGGACATTTAGTGTGAAGGTTGTGGAAGCCTCCTATTATAGGAAAATCCATACTAACGTAGATGATTGTTTCAGAGCCACATTGAGGACTGAAGACAATGTAAAGATAGGTATTGAGGCTACGTGGTGCAGTGCCGAGCACCACTTGCCAGAGACCTGCATCGAGGTTCACGGATCCAAGGGAGTGATCAGCGTCACAGAGGATCGCCTCAACGTGAACTCAATAGAAAGACATCCGATGCTTAACGATGAAACAAAGTTGGCGATGTACAAGCCTCATTATTATCAGGGTGTGCCGCCGGTTAACTTGGCCGATCCTGAATACACTGTAGAAAACATTCACTTCTTGCACAGCATTCATTCAGGTGACGAACCTTTGACAAACCTCAGAAATGTCACTGGAACTATGGGACTTCTAGACGAGATCTACAGAAAGGCAAATGTCTGAAATGATCAGAGAGTTCTTGCTTGGAGATAATCCGTTCATTGGTGTTAGTCATCTTGCCAGGGAAAAAGCCAGAGAGGAGACACGGGAGAATCTAGTGGAGAACAAAATTAGAGTGATCGAGGCCGCTGTAAATGGAGGCGCTACTGGGTTTACTTTTTCGAGTCATCAGAGCAACTTAGAGCTCTTGACTGAACTCAGCGTCTCTAGGGCAGACCTTCTTAACGCCCTGAACTACTATATCTTATTTCCCTGCCCCCAGTCATATGTAAGAAAAACCAACATCAAAGGCACTCCAGCGTTTTTGACATCAACACTGAGTAAGATGGTTCACAAGCCTCAGGCTATTTTGAGTACTTTGATATCATTGAAGCTAGAAAAACTTGCTGGGCCTTTTGCTGAGATGGAGCTCGCGCCGTACTTGGAAATCCTACCCAAGGAAAGAATAAAGGCAATTTTACTTCACGAAATCGTAACGGAGCTAACAATGGCGTTCGATCTTGGTGACTCGCTGATTTTCCTCGCGAACTATGTGAAAGACAAAATCGGAGTGGGTTTCGGTTTGGAGACAAGAAATCTGGGCCATTTGGATAGATGGATGTCCGTCACTAGCTACTATCCGGAGTACCTTATGGCGCCCATCAATCCAATAGGGTATCAGATGGCCCCGAGCAAGGAAACGACCGAGAGAAGTATGGAGAAACTAGGCGATAAAGCAAAGATAGTAGCGATAAATGTGATGGCATCCGGAGCTGTGAGTCTGGGAGAGGCCATCAGTTACTTAGCAAGGTTTGAAGAAAGCCTGTACGCAGTGACAAGCGCATCGGTGAATCCTTACCGAATACGCCAGAACTTCTGCCATCTTTCGCGGATGTTCATGCAAGATAGAGCATGAGTTAATGAAACAGGGCAGGACTGTTGCTAACAATAGTTGGTGCCGAAGAGGGACACCAGCAGAGGTTTTCTCAAGAGAGTGCAGGATAGACTTAGAAACCCTCTCTCACGCGATTGTTAATCGGGATTAGGGTAATGTTGGTCTATGTCCTAGGAGTTCTGCTTGGGCTTTCTTTGATGCCTTACGCTGTCTACTGTATGCTGTATCTATGGACATATGATTGCGAAAAAAGGCATCTGCGGAAAGGATCATGCGAACCCACTATCTCACTCATAACGGCGACTTACAACGAGGAGAAGAACATTTTGCGGAAGCTTCAGAATACTTTTCAAATTGACTATCCCTCCAGTAAGATGGAGATCCTAGTTATTGATTCCTCTGTGGATAAGACACCTACGATCGTTGAGGATTGGACTCGCAAGTATCAAAATATGAGGCTAATAAGAGAAGAACGCCGGAAAGGCCTCGCCTCCGCACTGAACACAGGCTATTCACAGGCGAAAGCTGAGATAGTTATAAAATCCGATTGCGATCAGTTGTTAGATAGAAACTCTATAAGACAGTTGATCTCTAACTTCTCTGATTCGAAGATCGGTGCAGTTTCAGGCAAACAGTTGTTGGTCACCAGTAACAGGAATGAGGCAGGTTATAGAAGTCTAGTGGATCTAAAGCGATGCATAGAGAACAAGGTGGATTCCATATATCTCCTTGAGCCTTTTTCCGCGTTTCGCAGGGATCTCGTTGAACATATCGACGAAAGATCAGTTGCCGACGAAGCAGAGCTAGCTCTTAAGATCCGGAGGAAAGGATATAAGGTGATGTTTGATCCAAATGCGTATTTCTACGAGAGTGTTCCCTCCCGAAGACTAACTAGGTTGAGAATAAAGCAAAGAAGGGCACAGGGACACATAAGACTTATCCTGAGCAATTTGGATCTGCTGTTTAGCCGCAAATATGATAGGTACGGAATGATAGTCTTTCCTCTCAATTTCTATCTAATGATCGTAGCGCCTTGGCTCTTTGTCATGATGTTCTCCTGTTTTCCGATACTGCTAGAGGGTTTGCTTGGTATGAATGGTGTGATTACTTGCTGCGTGCTTTACTTTTTGCTTGCGGCACTTTACGTATTTGGATGGCCAAAAGTGCTAGCAGGTTATATAGACTCGCAGCTGTCTCTTCTTGCTGGGTTCTTGAACCTTGCAGCAAAAGGTCCATCCTACCTATGGACTAGGGAAATGAATGACTAACCGCGGTAAGAATAGGTTACAGAGTGATCAGCAATGAATAGCCCCACAGATGAGAGTATGACTGTACTTGGATTGGGCAGAGTAGGTCTGCCTGTCGCACTGTGTCTAGCAGAGACCGGATCAACGGTTTACGGAATAGACAAGGACAAAGGCAGGGTCGAATTGTTGCGGGCAGGAAAGATTCCTTTCTATGAGCCAGGATTAGGTGAGATTCTCGCATGCACGCTTGGCAAGACCTTCTTGCCAACAAATGAGCTAGGTCAGATTAGGAAAACTAGCTGCTCGATAGTAGCCGTTAATGCTCCAATGTCGCGAGGTAAGATGCATCTTTCTGATTTGAACGGTGCGCTTGATGCGATAGCGAAAAACATGGAGCGCGGGCACTTAATCATAATCAAGACGACGCTCGCACCGGGAATGACAGAAGGCTATGTTAGGGTGTTCCTAGAGAAAGCGTCGAATCTGAAAGGTGGAAGGGACTTTTCACTTGCGTACGTTCCTGAGCGATTGATAGAAGGTCAAGCGATAAGGATAATCAGGGAGATCCCGACTGTGATAGGAGCCATTGACGATGCGAGCTACAGAAGGACTAGCGCCATATTCCGAAAGCTGGGAAATGGCAGCAATAAGAGAGTGACAACAAAGGCAGCAGAGGTTGCTAAGCTCTTGGAGAATTCTTGGAGAGATGTTGCTTTTGCTCTAGCTAACGAGGCCGGTCTAATATGCAGGCATCTTGGCGTAGATGCTCTAGAGGCCATAGAGGCGGCGAACTATGAAAATCCTTGGTCATCCATTCCGATACCGTCTGTGGGCATCGGGGGAGCATGTCTACCTAAAGATCCTATTATCCTTGCCACTTCCAGCAAGAGAATGGGCTACATACCTCGGCTTCTGTTAGCCGCGAGAAGATTGAACAACAAGATAACCGAACACGTTTTCGCGGCGATCAGGCAGACGTATGGGAAGACGGGGAGGAGCCTGAGGCAATCAAGAGTTCTACTCCTAGGATTGGCTTACAAGAAAGGAACAGATGACACTAGAAACACACCAGCTGAGAAGTTGATACAAAGACTGAAAGCTGCAGGCGCTCTGGTGATGGCTTATGACCCATATGTCTCAGATGATGACTTCAGGAAGCTAGCTGTGAGGAAAATAGAGTTGACGACTGGGCTAAGAAGTGCTAATTGCATAGTCCTTGTGACTAATCATGATCAGTTTAAGAAACTCGACGTGTCTCCATACATCAGAGACGACTGCATTGTGGCAGATTTTTGGGGCATGTGGAATCCCAAGATGATGAAAAAGGGAATCTACTGCGGATGGAGCATTACGTCGAGGAAATGTAAATATCATGGTTATTGAGGATAGGCGTGCTGGTTGAATCTCCAATGGAAATAAGAATACCGATAGCTGCGCCGTTGCTAGGGCAAAAAGAGATAGACTGCGTTGTCGAGGCGGTCAGATCTGGCTGGATATCGTCCGTCGGAAGGTATGTAGCTGAATTTGAAAATCGTTTCAGTGAATTTTGCTGCGCTAACTATGGCATAGCGACGAGCAGTGGCACGACTGCTCTGCACCTCGCTGTTGCGAGTCTAGGCATCGGTCCTGGAGATGAGGTGATAATGCCAGACTTCACAATGATCGCCAGTGCAAACTCTGTACGATATACGGGCGCAAGGCCGATACTGGTTGATTCAGAGTTAGATACATGGAACATGGATGTAGGAAAGGTTGAGGCTAAGATATCTGCCAAAACCAGAGCGATTATGGTTGTACACATATACGGGCACCCAACTGAGATGGATCCTATTCTGGAAATCGCCCAGAAGCACGGTCTCTACGTCATAGAAGACGCCGCTGAGGCACATGGAGCTGAGTACAAAGGAAAAAGAGTTGGATCGCTTGGAGACGTAGGTTGCTTCAGCTTTTACGCCAACAAGATAATCACGACTGGAGAAGGTGGAATGGTGGTTACGAATAGCGGGGAGATTGCCACCATGTGCCAGCTGCTTAGAGATCAAGCGTATGAAAAGAAGAGGCGATTTTGGCATAGATATGTAGGGTTCAACTACAGGCTGACTAACCTTCAAGCAGCGATTGGAGTGGCTCAGCTCGAGAGAATCAGCGAATTCATAGAAACGAGAAGACGCAACGCACGCCTATACAATTCACTCCTTCAAAACATAGCTGGCTTGGTGCTGCCTCCTGAAGCAAACTGGGCCAAGAACGTTTATTGGATGTATTCGATTCTTTTGAAAGAGAAATCCGGAATTAGCAGAGACGAGTTTATGAGTAGATTGCTCAGAGAGGGGATAGATACAAGACCGTTCTTCTTTCCAATCCATCTCCAGCCTGCTTACTCAGGCCTGTGTGACGCAGAAGAATATCCTGTTGCCAAATCGCTATCCGAGACTGGTCTAAACCTTCCATCGGGGAACACATTATCTGAGAACCAAGTTGCTTACGTCTGCGAAGCTATTCGAAAATTGGATAGGTGTGGTGTTTGACTTGACGGAGAAGATTAGGTTTGCAGTAGTGGGTTGCGGAAGGATGGGAACTAGAAGAATCAGGACGATCAAAGAGAACAAGAACGCCGAACTCGTATGCATCTGCGATTCGATCAAGGATATAGGCCAGGCGCTTAGCAACCAATTGGAATGCGAGTATCTCGCCGATTACCGCAAAGTTGTGACTCGACGTGACGTTGACTGCATTGTTGTCTCTTTGCCGAACAAATTTCATTGTGAAACGACTGTTTCGGCGCTAGCAAACCACAAACATGTGCTTTGCGAGAAGCCTCTTGCAAGGACACCTCAAGAGGCTACCAGAATGGTCGAGGCCGCAACTAAGAGCAGCGCATACCTGAAAGTTGGCTCAAACCTACGGTACTTCCTCAATGTACAAAAAGCGAGAGAGCTGGTCGACAGGGGAGCAATTGGCAATCTACTTTTCACGCGAGGCTGGATTGGTCATTCGGGAGGCAAGCAGACCGGGACATGGTTCCTAGATCCAGATCTGGCAGGGGGGGGCACCTTCTTAGATAACGGTTCTCATATCTTGGATTTGACAAGATGGTTTCTCGGCGAGGTGTCTGAATGTATTGGGGTTGTGGCGACAGCGTATTGGCCAATAGCTCCGCTTGAGGATATTGGCCTAGGCATATTCAGAACTCTTGAGGGCAAGCTGGCTTTTGTCCAATCTTCATGGTTCGAATGGGCAGACTATATGTACATGGAGCTATATGGTTCAGAAGGCTATCTCAGAATAGACAACAGAAACCCTTTGTGTCAGCTCACACTCGGAGACAGAGAAGGAGCAAAAGAGGTCTTCGACTACTCTTTGCTTGCGTCTCAGTCTTATGGGCTTGAGCTAGAGGATTTCATCCAAGCTATCCGCGAGGGAAAGCAGCCTGTTCCAAGTGGCTATGATGGAATGAGAGTGGTGCAAATGGCGTTTGGTGTCTACGAATCATCAAAGTCAAGTCGAAGCGTAGGCCTCTTTGAGCAAGAAGGTGAATCTAGCTCTGGGGCGATGCGTGGGCTCCGATAGGATAGGCGTGTTCTGCAAATACGCAAAGTACTATGATGCAATCTATTCCGACAAAGATTACGAAAGGGAAAGTGACTTTCTGGAGAGCGTGTTCAGAGCCTATTGTTGGAGTAAGCCCAGAACAATTCTCGATGTAGGGTGTGGAACTGGGAACCATGCGATTCTGCTTGCTAAAAGAGGATACGAAGTCACGGGTGTTGACCTTTCAGAATCCATGTTAAGCATTGCAAAACGAAAGGCTGACGCTAATCAGGTTCAAATTGACTTTCACATGATGGATCTGAGGGAGCTTGAGCTACCCAAGAACTTCGATATATGCGTCTGCATGTTCGCAGCCATAGGCTACCTCACTACTAATAATGACATAGAAAAGGCACTCAGATGCATAAGAAGATATTTGAATCCTGGCTCGGTATTTGTGTTAGATTTCTGGTATGGCCCGGCTGTGCTTGAACTGAGGCCTTCAACAAGGGTGAAGATTGTAGAAGAGAAGGGACTGAAACTCATTCGCACTGTCGAGCCTAGGCTGGACATTTTCAGGCAAACCTGTGAGTCTCACTATCACCTTCTCGTTGTGAAGGATCGTACAGTAGTAGATGATATTGAAGAGGTTCATACCATGAGGTTCCTCTTTCCTCAGGAATGGGTCCATTACCTCGACGAGTCCAAATTTCAACTACTTGAGATGTGTAAGGCTTTCGAATTAGGATCCCCGCCGTCGGAAAAGACCTGGAATGTTGTAGGAATAGCGAGAGCGATCTAGTAGACTAAATGACGTTCAGGACGAGGGGCCGAGAAGTGCGAATTGCGTTTGTAAACTCGTCAATAGACGAGTATGGCGGAGTGGAGCGGGGAATCCTTGAGCTCGGCGGACGACTAAGAAGGAAGGGACACGAAGTTCTCTATTATTCGTGGTACTATGATGATGCTCACTCGGATGAAAGATACAAAGACCACGTTGTCAGGCAAACGTGGCTTGGACCTATTAGCCGACTGGTAACCCGCACCTTTCATAGACACATCGGTAATGTGTCCCCAAACCTGATGGGGGTCCCATTTTCAGTATTGACAAATGTGCCTTTGCTCACCAAGGCCATATGCGAATCTCGGCCAGATTTCATATACTTGCCCGTTGGGCATTCACTTGCTGGTCTAGTTGCGAAAGTCCACCGTACGCAGCTTGTCTGTTACTTCGCGTATTTTCCTGCTATTCTTACTACTGAGTCGGTTCTATCGAAGCTAATGCGACCTTTCGAGAGGTATACCGTTACGAACAGCATATGCTTTGCAAACAGCAAGTATTTGGCGTCATACATCATGAAAAGACTTGGAGTCGATAACATAAAGGCATTACACCCAGGTGGAAATACATCAAGATTCTCTACCATTCAAAAAGAGGATGACGGGAAAACTCTTCTTCATTTCGCGCGATTTAGTCCTGAGAAGTGGAGGGGGCACAGTTTCCTATTGCGCCTTCTTTGTTTGCTTTCCGGTTCAGATGTCAGATTGATACTTGCGGGAGGCCTGAGAAGAGGCCTTGAACCGTACCTACAAAGGCTTGCAAGTACGATTCGTAAGTTTGACTTGAAAGATCGGGTGGAACTTGTTACGAACGTACCGGAGGACCAAGTTCCTCGGCTTTACTCAAGAGCAACGCTATACGTAGACCCGAACGCATATGACTACTCAATGTCAATCGTTGAAGCATTGGCAGCAGGGGTCCCTGCACTGGTTCGCAGTGAAGGCGGCCAGGCGGAGCCAGTTGTCCATGGTGAGACGGGTTTCTACGTCAGTGGAAATCTGGAGGATTGGGCATGTTCCATCAGGATGCTTCTCGGAAGCCCCGACCTGATATCTAGGATGAGTTCGAAAGCAAGACTGAGGGCAAGAGAATTCTCTTGGGATAGAGCTGCAGATAAGCTTGAATCAGAAATGCTGAGAGTGAAACGCACCAATCGTTAGCATTCTCTGCAGCATATATATGACAAGCGCACACTTCGATAGGCATCTCCTGGACTAGCGAGTGGATTATGGGGATCGTGGGCATAGCAAGGGCAGATCACTTACGTCTCGGCACGGGGATTGGTGAGGCAATCGAGAGAGCAGGTGGAATACGAACCAAATCAGACCAGATCTGTGTGAAGATTAACCTTTGTGAATGTCGGACTCCCGAGACTGGGGCTGTGACTGACCCTCGTTTCCTTGAGGCGTTCCTTTTGTATGTGAAGAATCATCTAAGTCCCGAAGCCATATTCGTGGTGGAGAGTAACGCGACAACTGCTAGACCCAATTTGATAATGAAGTGGCTCGGATATGAGAAAGTTCTTCGTCGCTTTAATGCAACTTGGGTTAATCTGAGCGCAACACCAACAGCAACTGTCAGAATTCAAGGCAGACATTCTAGAGAACTTGATGTGCCGCAACTTGTATTAGACTCGTGTCTTGTGTCGTTGGCAAAGCTAAAGACCCACATCTTGACCAAGATATCTTGTGGGCTGAAAAACGTTTACGGATGCCTGCCGTATCCTCGGAAGATAGTCTTTCATTCGTTTCTCGATGACATGATTGTCGACGCCAACTTGGCTATGCGGCCTGCATTTTCGGTAATCGACGGCGTGATCTCGCATGTCGGAACGCAAGGTCCGGCCTACGGGATCCCAGTTAAGGTCAACGCGATACTTGCAGGGGCTGATTCAGTTCTGTCTCTTATACACATCTGACGCTGCCGACGAATAGAGAGGTGTAGATGTCGGTGGTCGCCGTATCATTAAAAAAAAAAAGATATACTTCAAGAAGCTATTGGGTTGGACTGTTTTTTTTTTTCAAGCAGAAGACGGCATACGAGATCTAGTACGGTCTCGTGGGCTCGGAGATGTGTATAAGAGACAGTGTCGGAACA
>CAZVKZ010000039.1:0-8284 GCA_964627775.1 uncultured Candidatus Bathyarchaeia archaeon
AAGAGACAGGCTTTATGGGAACCGGACAGAAAAGGACATCGTCTTCAAAGACGAGTTGGAGGAGATGAAGAGGCGAAACAGAAGGTTGAAGGTGGTTCATACCCTGTCGGAGCCAAGTGGCGAATGGCAGGGTTACACAGGAAATATCGACCGGTCTATGATAGAACAAGAAATCCCCGACTATCAAGAACGTACGTTCTATACATGCGGCCCTCCAGGACTTGTCGACGCAATGAGGAAGATACTTCAGGAGCTGAGCGTGCCAAAGAAGCAGGTCATCACAGAGGGTTTCCCTGGATACTAATGGCAAATCACCTTTTGACAGAACTGAACGCTCAAATACTGTACATCTCGTATGCGAGGGTTCTCAGATAGCAGTCTGCCGGGGGTTACTCGATTGAGATTCACAGGTTTTGAAGGAGAGAACAGACAAATCTGCCACAAGGTGAGAGACGGTGCCAAGTTCGAACGGAATCCTGTCAAGGATAGTTTTGATGTTGTGATATTGGGCGCCGGAATAAGCGGACTGACTGCAGCATACAACCTGAGAAATAAGCTTGATGTCAGAATCATTGAAAAGGAAGACCGAATAGGCGGCGCATCAAAGAGAGGATTCTGGAACGGCATCTACTATTCCTACGGAACGGCCGACACTGGACCCAGCTATGAAATCGAGTACCAGGGCAGGAAGATTAACTACCTTGAACCTTTCTTCAAGGAGCTGGACATCAAATGGGTGGATATCGCTGATCCTTCAGACGCTTTCCATTTCAGGAACCGACTCGTCATAGATCCCTTCTGCAGATGTCACATAGACTTGCCGGCCTCGCCGGAGGAGAGAAGGAGCTTTGAGAACGCGATCGCCTATCTTCTGGAGTTCAAGGACAGATATGGGCGGATAGTCATACCACCAGAGGGTAACTCGCCAGAAGTATTGCAGCTCGACAAGAAGACACTGCGAGAGGTATTTGCAGACTCAGGCGAGTATTTCCTACTTTTCCTAGAGAAGTACAGCGAATCCACATTCGGTGCGCCCTCAAGCCAGATCTCCGCCTTCGAGGGCCTGTACTACCTCAGCCGCGAGGTGGAAGAAAGGTATGCTTGTCCCGGAGGGAACGCGTGCGTCTCTGAGGCGCTGGCAAAGCGGCTTGAAGGCAAGATAGAGCTCAATTCGGCGGTAGTGTTGATTGAGCAGGAGAAGGACTCCTGTTATGTGACTTATGTTGACAGTCAAGGACTGGAGAACACACTTCAATCCAAAGCAGTCATAATGGCCTCCAGGAAGAATTATGCCCCTTACATCATTAGGGGTCTTCCTGAAGATCAGAAAAGGGCTTTCAGAAGGGTAAGATATGACTCTTACATCGTTGCTAATGTTCTCACAAACGATGTCATCTACGATGCTGCGTTTGCAACCTATTTTGACAGTGAAATATTCACCGATATGGTCATCGCGGACTGGATGGTTACCGATGGAAAGAAAGAAATCAACTCAGGCGAACCTGAAGTATACACACTCTATTGCCCAATGGGAGAACGCGGCAGATACAAAGTATTGACTGAGCCCGCTGAAACCTGGGTTGATAAGATAATTGAAGGTTTGAAGAGGTATTTCCCTGCAATACAAGGTAAGATTGAAGATGTTCGCCTTTTCAGATATGGACACCATTATGTCTTAGGGTATCCAGGCTTCATAACAGGTCCACGAACGATCGCCAAAAGACCGTTCGGGAACATATTCTTCGCAAAAGACGACATGCAGGGTGTACCCTGCTTGGAAAGCGCAATCTGGAGCGGGGTCGAAACCGCGAACCAAGCTCTGGAGAAAATCGGATAGAGATTTATTGATCATTCAAGAGTAGTTCCTTGATGTATTTTTGGATAAGTATTCCATGATCATTGATGGTCAAGAGGTTCCCGCCTCAAGCGGAAAATATTTTGATGTCCTGAATCCGGGAACCGAGGAAGTCATAGCTCAGGTTCCTCTTGGAGACAGAGAAGACACCAGGCAAGCTATCGATGCTGCACGCGAAGCATTCGACAGCGGAATCTGGTCGGAGAAGAGCCCTTCAGAAAGAGCCCTTGTGCTGCTTAGACTGGCAGATCTGATGGAGGCACACACTGAAGAGCTAGCTACGCTGGAGTCAAAGAACCAGGGAAAGCCAATAAAGCTCGCCAAAGATTCCGATGTGCCTTTCGCCGTCGATAACCTAAGATTCTTCGCTGGTGCAGCGAGAACTCTTGAGGCAGCCTCCTCTGGAGAATACGTCAGCACAGGAACAAGCGTTCTTCGAAGAGAGCCTGTCGGAGTAGTATCCTGCATCAGCCCATGGAACTATCCCTTGATGATAGCTGTTTGGAAGGCTGCACCGGCACTGGCTGCCGGCAACACAGTCGTCATCAAGCCTGCAAGCTATACACCTTTAACCACGATAGAACTGGTCGGCCTAATGGAGAAGGCTGGAATACCCAAGGGCGTCGCAAACGTCGTGACCGGGCCGGGCAGTGTTGTAGGTGAGGAACTTGCTGAGAACCCTGGCGTCGACATGGTCTCGATCACAGGGGACACCGAGACCGGCAAGAGGATCATGAATCTCGCCTCCAAGACAGTCAAGAAAGTTCATCTAGAGCTTGGAGGCAAGGCACCCTTCATAGTCCTCAGAGATGCAGACATTGAAGCAGCCACTGAAGCGGCCGTGGTGGGTGGATATGTCAACGCTGGACAAGATTGCACAGCAGCAACAAGGATCTATCTCCATAGAGATATTCACAAGGAATTCGCGGACAGACTCGTCGCAAAGAGCAAGAAAGTCAAGGTTGGGAACCAACTAGACCCCAGCACGGATCTTGGCCCTCTTGTTTCCAAAGCCCATCTGGAACGAGTAGCGAACTTTGTCAAGATCGGGATAGAGCAGGGAGCAAAGAAACTGCTTGGAGGAAACAGAGTCTTTGACAAGGGCTTCTTCTTTGAACCGACAGTATTCGATGAAGTGCAGCAGGAGATGGAGATATGCCAGAGAGAGATCTTTGGACCTGTGATCTCACTGCTGAGTTTCGACAAAACAGACGAGGTCATCGAGAAGGCTAACGATGTAGTCTATGGATTGGCAAGCTCGATCTGGACAAGAGACCTGAAGCAAGCCATGACCATAGCCAAGAGCCTCAGATTCGGTGAAGTCTGGATAAATGATCATCTTCCTTTGGTCTCAGAGATGCCTCATGGAGGATACAAGCAGAGCGGTTGGGGAAGAGATCTCTCGCTTTACTCAATAGAGGATTTCACCAACCTGAAACATGTCTACATAGACCTCAGCGGCTCTGTGAGGAAGCCGTCCTACTACACGATATACGGCGAGCAATGAACTAGTGAGTTTAGGATGACATAGTTAGTTGCTATGAGTCAGAACAGAGGTTTTTGAGATTCGTAGTTCTCATAGACCTTGATCCCGCGATCGCGAAGATTCAGTTCCCTGAAGTATGGTAACGGTTCTACACACAGTTCGGGAGGTACCACTCCCTTCATCCTTATCTTTCCACTCGCAATCCACTGGGCTGCAATAGACGGCGGAACACCTGTATCAACTGTTCCCCCACCAATATTCCATCTCATGTGGGGAAGAGTTATAGCATCATACCTGACCTTTACTCTCTCACCGTCTTTTCTGCCTTCAACCTCCACCTCTTGTATATCGACGTCTAGCACCTCTTCTTTTGGCAGAGAATCGAGGGCTGCTGAAAGAACCTCGAGGGGCGATACGCGCTTCTCGCCGACGGTCATCTCCTTCCTATCAGCCAGACCCAGTTTCACGATTATGGAGACGGCCTCAGTAAATTCGGGTTCATAGGCAACTATGAAGTCCATCTCTTTGACACTTTTGTCTAGATTCTTTGGAAGTGTTGCAAGTTCTGAGTGGATTGTATAGTATCCTTCAACCTCACCAACGGGTTTTGGTAGGGTGAATCTTTCCTTTTTTGAAAGCGGGGGTACGGTGAGGATCTTGCCTTCACGTAGGATGGGCGCCGGCTCTGTGAATTCATCTAGGACGGTTCTCAGCGAGTAGGGCATCTGCAGGGTCTCTGTCTTGCCGCTGAGTGTCTTGTATCCGCTTCTTAGCTTGACCTTTTCGATGGTGTCTAGTTTCTGTGCAGCGTAGGCGGCCATGACGTTCATTGTTCCAGGTGTGCTTCCCATTCCCAAGAGGCAGGTCACGCCCATCTTTGTGGCGCTCTCATCCAGTTTCAGCTGTTCCAGTGTCATGTGATAAAGCCCTCCGAGATCAACGTATGATAGGCCGCAATCGATCGCGGTTTCCATCACTTCAAGATTGTATTCGTACCACGAAGAATTAATCACAACATCATAACCCTTGATTACTTTATTCAGAATATCACGCTTGGTTATGTCTACTTCAACGGGTATGGCTCTTGGATCTCTTAGCTGATCAGCGAACAGTTTTGCTTTCTTCATACTCCTACCGCATACTGCAACATTCTCTACATCAGGGCTTTCCAGAAGATCCCTAACGACCACTTGGGCCATAGCCCCGTACCCGCCCAAGACAGCTATCTTCAAAACTAACCACTATTGGGAGTAGCTCCCGCTCGACCTTATTAGTGCTTCTCACAATTCTCATAAAATTACGCGCATGTACCTCTCTTGTCGCTCTATGAGGTCTTGATATCGGTCAGAAATCAAATTGTAGACAGTCACGATTTCGTCTGAGCATTGGGATAATGTAACCAGCTAGATTTTTATAGTCGCTCCAAGCTTGCCAAGCGACGTAGGCGAAATTCATTGAAGGTAGAAGACACGCAAGAGAATTTCAAGATATGTCTAGAAATCTGTGGGAATTGTCCGAGCTACCCAAAAATCGCCGGTGAAGGACTTTACTGCGCAAGAGGCAAGAGCAAGATAGAGATCGAGAGGCAAGGGTGTCTGTGTCCCGGTTGTAAAGTATACGAGAAATATGACCTACTAGGCACCTACTTCTGTGCTGAAGGGGCAATGGAGTAAGTTAATATCACGCAAGCTTCTTGCTCTGAAAATTTACTTGTTTTCCAAGGCATAATCCAGAATATCCATGAACCAATGATTGTTTCGGGTAACTATCTCCTTTTTCAATATCCTTATTCGTTTGCTGAAGGTTGGTCCATCGATCACGAAAGTGTGATATTCTCCGTTCTCTCCGCACAAGTCTATTCCGGATTTCTCCAAATATTCCAAGAAACTCTCGTCGACGCTATGACCCAACCAGTCTTTTCCAATCAATTCTGACTTAGCGCTGACGACTACCGCTTTGAAGCCTGAATTGATGAAATCAAGATACACGTCTCTAGTTTTCATTCCCCAAAGCGGTTCAAGCGCCTTCACTCCAATTTCGCCGCATACTCGTTCAACCCAGTCTCTATGTTCCTGAAGGTAGACGTCTCCAAATACCAAACCTTCAATTCCTTTTTCCAGCAGACTTCCTACAGCTCTCTTGAATTGCTCTTCATAATCGCTCCCAATGGTTTCTCTCTGTAACAGCTGGATTCCTATAGATTTTGACTGTTCAGCTATGAGGCCCGCTGGAGTGCCATGGAATGACACACGCTGGTATTGCTTAGAAATGAAGTTCACCAAGTAGCTGACCTTGTGGCCTTGCTGCATAGCTTTGTGGCAGGCAAGGCAACCATCTTTTCCGCCACTCCATGATGCAGCAACTATCAATATTGACGCCTTGAATTGGTTTGTCTCTCTGTCAAGTTAGGCTCAGCAGGAACTTTCGATCTGCTTCATTCTTTTCGATGCTTTGTTCGCCGTGAGACTGGACACAGCTTTATTATCACCGCATATTAAAGCACTATCAAAGATCACATCTCTTCGGTGTGACTTGAGAGAATGAATTCTTGATGAGGATTTCTCGCAGAAGATTCCTAGTTGCAGGTTTAGCTGGTGTTGGTGTCGGTTTGAGTGGATACGCTATTTACAGAATGGGGAAACATGTTCAGCCAATAGAGCCCCCAAAGATGTCTGAGGTATACATAACTGAAGCATCTAACCGGGTGAGTGGAATCAAGAAGCTGATGAGTAAGTTAAATTCTGTTGTTTTCAAGGGTAAGAAAGTGGCGCTGAAGGCAAACTACAACAGTGCCGATCCCTTTCCAGCCTCCACACACACCGATACTCTACAAGCGATTGTGGAAGGATTGAAAGATGCTGGGAGCGCTGAGATCGTCTTGGCTGAACGCAGTGGTATGGGAAACACCAGGCGTGTGCTTGAGGACAGAGGCGTCTTCAAACTTGCCAACAATCTGGGCTTCAAAACTGTTGTTCTGGACGAAGTGTCGGCAGAAGGCTGGACTGAGATTGGCCCCGATGGTTTACATTGGCTGCGAGGCTTCAAAATAGCAAAGATATTCACGGAGGCCGAGAGAGTGGTTCAGACATGTTGTCTTAAGACTCACAGGTTCGGCGGACACTTCACTATGTCCCTGAAGAACTCTGTAGGCCTCGTGGCAAAACGCGACCCTTCAGGCGCCTACGACTATATGATTGAGCTCCATACCTCACCCTTCCAGAGGCTGATGATCGCCGAGGTCAATAGGTTCTACAGAGTTGACATGGTCATTATGGATGCTACAGAAGGCTTTGTGAACGGTGGACCTGAGCAGGGTGAACTGGTAAAACCTGACTTGATGCTGGCAAGCAAGGATCGGGTGGCCATAGATGCTGTGGGAGTCGCGATACTGAGATCATACGGAACAACGCCTGAAGTCACGAGAGGGAGTATCTTTGACCTAGAACAGATACGTAGGGCTGCGGAGCTGGGGGTTGGTGTAACTTCACCTTCGAGCATCAAACTTGTTTCGTTAGACCGTGAAAGCGAGAAAGCATCAGAGACAATACAGAAAATGCTAACTACTCACTGAATCGCGCGCTTTATGCCTTTTCCTATCTTCAGCAAGGGGAGATCTTAATGGGTACAAAATGACCTTATGCTAAGAGTAACTAGGTATGATTGAAATGTCCGTGAAAATTGTAAGGAAAGATGAGGCCAAGGTAAAGACGATACTGGGAGGGCCTATCAGAGTCTATGCTACACCTGAAACGGTGGGGTCTAAGAACATAGTTTTCGTCTTGGGGTCTTTCAAACCAGGGGAAGGACTTGTTCCTCATGACCATCCAGAGTCGGAAGAGATCTACCATGTGATAGAGGGCAACGGGACTGTCTACGCTGGTGAGGAGAAGAAGGAGATCCCGATAGAATCTGGAATTGTGCTATACATACCCGCTGGAGTGCAGCATCATGTGAAGAATACTGGCAATGAGACTCTGGTAATCGGCTTCTCGCTATCTCCCGGAACCGAAGAGGCACGAGAACACTAACGGCGGAAGACGGTAAGAAAGATAGCAGTGCTGAGGAAGCTTCTGAATAGAGATGGAACAGACGTCGCCACCGGATGTCATGATGGCCTCTCCCGAAAGTGGCTGAGCACCCAAGTTTTGAGTGCACACTATGCTTAGGTATCTTTAGGTGACAAAGATGAAGGACAGGCCTTCACAAGTGGGTAAACCTCTGCACTATTGGTTCTCCAGTCACTCTATGACTTTTGTTTCATGAGGACGGTTCAAACACTGGCTTACGTGCCAGCTAATCGAGGGTTCTCAAGGCAAAATGTCATGTGAAGATTTCGCCATATGACGGTGAGTTACACAAAACGTTAGAAATATTGCCATATAGAGGACAAAATGTTATATCTTGGATCTGGTGGATCCTAGCCTCATGCAACAAGCTAGTCATATAATCGCAGGGCACGACGAAACAGAGACAACCAAGGATTACGACGGAATGGCGACCCAATGGCATAGATATTATAGAGGAAAGGTTGGCGCAACTCTCAAGGTCCCAGTCAGATCCCTTGATGACTTTTCCATATGGTATACGCCAGGAGTCGCTCAACCGTGCAGAGAGATCGCCAGAGATCCAGAGAAGATTTTCGAATACACCAATCTAGGTAACCTGATAGCAATTGTGACTGATGGCTCCAGAATACTCGGACTTGGCAACATCGGAAAGGCCGGACTGCCGGTAATGGAGGGTAAAGCTCTTCTCTACAAGTACTTGGGTGACGTTGACGCTTTTCCCATATGCCTTTCAACACAAGACCCTGAAGAGATAGTGCAGGCTGTGAAATGGATCGCACCCTCGTTTGGAGGAATTAATCTAGAGGATATAGACGCCCCGAAATGCTTCCATGTATCTGAGAGATTATCCAGAGAGCTGGAGATCCCTGTCTTCCA
>CAZVKZ010000039.1:8384-10510 GCA_964627775.1 uncultured Candidatus Bathyarchaeia archaeon
CCCCAATCAAGTCAACAACTCAATCTGTTTTCCAGGAGTATTTCGTGGACTCCTCGATGTCAGAGCAAAGGGCATTAACACGCCGATGATGCTGGCTGCAGCTTATGAGATTGGAAGATTCGCCGAAGGCCGCGGGTTGAATGAAGACTACATAGTCCCCACGATGATGGATACTGAGTTATACCCGATGGTCGCCGCTGCTGTAGGCAAGGCTGCAATCGACTCAGGAGTAGCCCGAATAAGACTAAGTTATGAGGAGATTCGGGAGAGCGCCGCGACTAGGATATCAAAGTACAGAAAGTCACTGCAGCTATTGATGAAAGAAGGATTCATAGCGCCTCCTCCCAACTCTTGAAAGGCGCCAAGAAGACTTCTTCCGTCCGTGCTGCTTAGGTCAATGCACTTATCCTGTCCTATGGAAAAATCATAAAACCAGTCTAGTTGAAGTGTTGTTTAGGCAAGTATGCTGGAGTCTAACATGAGTCTTTCCGGCAAAGTCGCTTTGGTGACCGGGGCTGGAAGCGGACTGGGAAAAGCATCCGCAATTCAGCTTGCTAAGAACGGAGCAGATCTAATCTTGTGGGGTCGAACAGAAAGCAAGCTGGCCGAGACAGGTGAGGAACTCATCGGAATGGGTAGGAAGTGCCGGTGGTATTCGGTCGACGTAAAAAGAACCTCAGATATTCCAGACGCTGTGCAAAAAGCACGCAAGGAATGTGGTGAGATAGACATTCTGGTGAATAGCGCGGGGGTCAATATTCCACAGAACGCTGAGGCGGTCACAGTTGAAGCATGGGACACTAATGAATACCAATGTCAAAGGCCTCTTCTTCTGCTGCCAATCAGTCGGCCAACAGTCGATGATACCCAGAAGGAAAGGAGTGATCATCAATATATCATCTCAGGCTGGAAAAGTGGCCCTTCCATACAGGGCAGCCTACTGCGCCAGCAAAGGTGCCGTGGATCAGTTGACTCGCGTACTTGCGTATGAGTGGGCGAGATACAACATAAGGGTGAACGCGGTTGCTCCAACATTCGTCGAGACACCTTTCACTGAGAAGATGTTTGCTGATCAAGAGTTCAAGAAGTTCGTCATGGATAATATTCCGTTGAAGCGCCTCGCTACTCCCGTGGAGGTTGCCAGTGCGGTGTGCTTTCTGGCTTCAGACGAGTCCAGCATGATAACCGGGGCGATAATCCCTGTTGATGGGGGTTGGACAATTCACTAGGCCGTTATTACATGCAAGCCCCTGTTGCGTAGAATCGAATGCTGAATATTCTCTGGGTTCAGCATTTAGGATAAGCCTAACATAGAAGTAGACGGAAGAAAACAAGTTAGGAGTCGTGTTTACACTTCATGGTTGACGGGTACTCTGGAAAGCTCCTTAGAGTTGACTTAACCAGCGAGGAGATAGTCAAGGAAGATCTTGATCTGGATTTGACTCGGCAATTCCTCGGCGGCGAGGGAATCGCCTCAACGATGCTGTTCAAGGAGGTTGAGCCTGACACTGATCCACTTGGTCCAGATAACAGGCTAATTTTCATGACCGGAACCTTCGTGGCCACCAACATCCCATGCGGCATAAAAACAACTGTGGTGTCAAAATCGCCTCTTACAGGCATCTATGGAGAGTCAGTCTTCTCAGCACCTTTAGGAGTAGACCTAAAGAATGCAGGGTATGACGGCATCATAGTCAAAGGAAGAGCCAAGGAACCAGTCTATCTATGGATCAACGATGGGCAAATACAGATCAAGGATGCAAAGCACCTATGGGGCAAAGAGACCTTCGAGACCGTCGATTTAGTACGGAAGGAACTCGGCGACGCACCGATCTCGGTAGTCACAATAGGGCCGGCAGGAGAGAAGCTTGTCAAACTGTCGAGCATAATCGCTGATGACAGTAGAGCCGCAGGCAGGTGTGGCCTGGGCGCGGTCATGGGATCCAAGAACCTGAAGGCCATAGCCTGCAAAGGAACCGGCAAGATAAAGGTGGCAAACCCAGACAGATTGGACTCGATCAGAAGAGAAGCAGTAACTATAGCCCTGCCGAACACGAAAGGCTTTCGCGATAATGGAACAGCATCAGGACTCATAGTCTTTGAGCAGAATGGCAACCTCCCGATTA
>CAZVKZ010000040.1:0-10498 GCA_964627775.1 uncultured Candidatus Bathyarchaeia archaeon
GAATGGAATTGTTTCTTTCGATATTGCCATGAAACGCTCAAAGATTTTGTCGATGTCATCCAAGGAGAAGTTCTTCGTCCGTATTACTGGCGTTGCCAAGTTGTAGTCATCCGTATCGTCTGTTATCAACTCTATCCCCAGCTCTCGGGCCTTTTCATAGAGTGCTGTTCCTGGGAAAGGTGTGGCGAAGGAGACGTAGATTTGAGCGCCAAGGTTCTTCAACTCGTTCATGAGATTCTCTGTTTCTTGAATTGTGTCCCAGTTATCCTCGGGATGCGGCGTCATGAAGCTGCATACGGGAATAATACCTGCCTTGATGCACCAATTAGCCGCTCTCCTGACCTGATCGATCGTGATGCCTTTGAGGATGGAGTCTAGGATCCTCTGAGATCCAGACTCGACACCGAACTGCATCACAAAGCATCCGGAGGATGCGAGTTCCTTGACCATCTCCTCTGTTACAGTGTTGACTCTTGCTTCACAGATCCAACGTATTCCAAGCTCCTTCAATTTTTCACTGATAGCTTGAACGCGTTCTGGGAAGACAGTAAATGTGTCATCAGCTACGAAGAAGAACTTGGGGTTCAGCTCACTCATCATCATCCTGATTTCTGTAATGATGTTTTGTGGACTTCTGACGCGGTATCTCTGACCAGACATGGCGCCTGCAGAGCAGAATATGCATCTGGATGGGCATCCCCTACTTGTTACCAGAGATGCAGGAATCTTGTACCTGCTAAGCGGGGTCAAATCCCGACTTGGAAATGGGATGGTGTCCAAGTCCTCGCTGAGGGGTTGCGGCGGGTTCGAAAAAACCTCGTTGTCTCTTCTGAAGGTTATCCCTTTAATATCCTCAAGTCTCCCTTCTCTTCTCAGCAAGAAATTGCTCAGATTCTTCATTGTCAGTTCACCCTCACGCCTGACTACGAAGTCGATCTGCGGGTTCCTTGCAGTCTCCTCAGCCGTGAAGGTCACATGGGGGCCGCCTAGAACAGTGGATACGTCTTCATTGATTCCTTTTGCTATTGATGCTATTCTCAGAGAATTCTTGTAGGTGTGTGTTGTCGTCGTTATGCCCAGGACTTTCGGGTTTTCCCTCCTGATCTCTTCAGTAATCATTGTCTCGTTGGAATTCAATATTGAACAGTCAAGGATTGAGACATCATATCGATCCCTCAAGCATGAAGCTATGTAACATATACCCAACGGCGGGGTTAGAACAAGATCATTGACATACTCATTCATGGGAGAGGGTAGTGGCGACTGCACGAGCATAATATCGGACATGTCGACACCCGATCAGTCACAGAGACGTAGATCTGGAAATAGAGTTCAACAATTAGATAGAGTCTATCATGGTTTTCAACTTAAGATCTGCCACGCCTCAACAAAGTTTGAGAGAGCCAGTAACGCGAATGATATGGCGAGGCCTATCTTCTCGCTTCTCAGGAAGCCGTTGATTCTGGCATTGAATAGGCCTTTCTCGAAATGGGCTGTTATGCCGTAGGTTGCAGCTGCTATCAGCGTGTAAGCTGTTATCTCGTATATTCCAGTGCCGTAGAGGAGTATCTCAGCAGTCGGGAGCAACCGCGAAGGTGTGGGTATTAGGAAGGAGTTGGTTCCCAGAAGCGTTCCATACAGGATCCAATGGTAGGACGCGAGAACGTATCCAAGTGGGATGCCCTTAACCCTGACCAGATTTGCCAAGATGAGGGGTACGCAAGCAAAGAATATGTTGTAGGCTAGTATTCTTGAGAATGTCGACAGCAATTCCTGCGTTATGATCTGTACCTGACTGACCAGAAATTTTCCGCAAAGGATCCCGTCAGGCAATGCTCTATAGCTGATGCTCCATGCTGCGTACATGCATACGAAACCCAGCGTCCACAAAGCCAAGAACCGTCTCAGTACATTCCCGTTGGTAAAGACTCTGTACATCTCTGAAGTTTAGTGCAGCCCTCCCCTTTAAGAAGTTAGTTGCGGCAAAACCTTGCCGTTTAGAAGCTGATGACATCCAGAGCATTCAGAATGATGAATCGTTATCACGGTGGAATGCAAAGACAATAATAGAACGACAGACCTCTTAGCTCCAGCCATGGTCAGTATACTCAGCATCATCGAAAGTCCCAGAGTGGCGGAAATACCGAGCGTTTTGTTGCTGAAACGTTAAAGGCCTTAAGAGAAGAGGTCGCCGTGACAGAATTGCTGGGATTAGCTGACAGAGAAGTCAGATCATGCTATGCTTTTCTATCCTATGCCCGCGGAGTTGCCCCATTGTTAGGGTTTTCATGTTAGGTTTGTCCGGTTGGTTATGCTTCTGATTTTGGATGGTTGTTTTGTGTGTGCTGTAGCTGGTGTGAGCCATACTTGATGGGGAGCCTCTGGGGTTAAACCGCTGGTTTGGTTCCTTTTGTGTGTCCCTTAGTGGGCACCACCCCCCCGGGGGGGGGGGGGGGTAGAGCAGTAGCGTGTGAGGTTATTCCGATGTTAGCATTCTCACACCTTTTTCCTATCTGTCGAGTATAGGGGATAAGCGGGTGTTTTTTACTGATAGAGTCATTTTCGAATTCATTCCGCGTCTGAGGGGCTGAAATAGGGCATACCTAACCCTTACTTCCCATTCACCAACTTATACATTGGCTGTGTTTAGCTACCAAATAGAGGGACAAGGTCGCGCGCCTGTTCGACAGGGCAGGGTACCTCTGTTGCAAGAGGTGGGGTCTTCGAGAATAAAGTAGGCGGAGCTATGGTTGTCGTAGGAGGGCTGGGCACAACCTCACTCTCGCCCAGATACTATTCTTCCTACTACATCAAGGGAGAAGGGTGAAATATCAAAGGATGATGAAGGCTTACAGACGGCAAGAGATTTCGGAAAGAAGATGATCTGGCTCATCAGGAAGATAAGCCTCAAACTGATCAGAATTCTGCAGCCGACCGGCCTTCTGAGCGTTGATTATAAGTCGATGAATCGCTGTCACACTTCTATCTCGTAAGGATCCTAGTGGGCTAATCCATATGACCATGCCCAAAGTCATGATTCGGGGAATATACACCACGGCCCTCACAAGGCTTGCTTCAGAAAAGGGATTCTTGATCTCACAGCCTTCCATAATCACCGCTGAGAGATTTGGTGTGAAACGAGTCCACGAAAGAAACGTTGTCGTCTTTGATAGAGAAGACAAGCAGGGTGTGAGTGTCGAGGGAGAGGCCGAACCCACTGAGGCTCTAGTAATGGCTTTTGCTGAAGTTCTTCCAGATGTAATAGTCAGGGAGAGGACGCTGCCAATTGTCCCGGCTGAGGGCGCGTACGGCAGGTTTACGCTGCAACCCGGTTTTCTGTTTTTCGATCTGGAGTTCCCATACCATTCAAAAGTCTTCTTAGATAGTGTTAGAAGGCAAATCACTGCGACAATTGACGATCATCATCTGCTCAAGATAGTTGATCCTGAAGCTGTAGATCTGTACGAGTCACTGCTGAACTCTAGTCCCAAAAGAATAGGAGAGATATCGGACAGCGCTAAGAAAGAACTCGTTTACGAGAAGCTGGCCCTTGGAGTAAGCCTCAAGATTCAACATGTCAAGCCCGAAGGCACAGTTTTGGAGCTTAGCGAAGGCGAGATTCAGAGGTTCGAGGATAGGACTCTGTCGCTCCATAGAAGGATTCTAGGTGATGGGCAGAAGCATGATGGGCTCAGGGTCCCTAAGGCTGAAGGCGATTACGCTGTGACGGTAGCTCTTGAAGGCTCTAAGGTAATCAAGCACAGCTACTACTCAAGTGACGACGTTTTGAAGGGCGAGTTCTACAATGTCAATACGCCAGTCGAGTTCTATCCTGACCGGATAAGGTATGTTGATCTTGAAATTGACGTGATAAGAAGACCAGATGAGCCTCCTGAGATTGTTGACTCCGAAAGGCTTGATGAGGCTGTTGAGCTGGGCCTCGTGAGCGGTTCACTGGCTAAAACTGCAAGAGAAACCGCTCAAGATCTTGTCGCTAAACTTTCAGGGTCCGGGATATAAAGTCAAAATGTATCTCCATCTGAGTCTCTTATTGCAAGCTTGAGAGAGTCCAGCGGAACTTGGAATTCTACATCTCTACCTTCGTGTGACTTCCTTATTATTATTGAGATGAAATCTCTGTGTACCCTGGCGTAGAAATAGCAGTGCGGGATATCTCTGCTGAAGGAGACGCTGTCCACATTGCCGTCCGCAAGTATCTTGAGAAGCTCGAATACTGGGAGGTTATCTCTTGCCTTCATCAGGTACAATGACTCTAAGATGTAGTCGATCGTTGCGTATTCAGTCTTCTTTCTTGAGGATTTGATGTAGATCTTTGATATGTGGCCTGCTCGATTCATCATCTAACCCTTCCCTTCATCTTCCGAATAGCTTCCTTGGTCCCTGCAAGGTGCTGTCTTATCTCTGTGATCTGTATGTTGATCTCGTAAAGCTGTCTTGTTATTGTCTCCATTTTCGTCTTGTTAGGTCAGATCCTCTTCTACGGGTTTGAGTCCTCTATCCACTGCCCCGAAGGAGTTGGTCACATGCCTAACCTTTGGCTTTCAGTTTTAGCGCAGATTTAAAGGTTGATGAAAAGTCTATGTGAAGGGAAGGGGCTTGGTTACCTGCGCCTCTTCTCCCTTGCCAGAGATCTATCTAGGTTCCGGTTTACAGTTCTTCGATAGCTGCTTTGACCCTTTCCATGCCTTCCCTTATGTTCTCTAGGCTTGTGGCGTATGAGAATCGCAGGTAACCTTCGCCGTATTTTCCGAAGGCTGTTCCGTGCACAGTTGCTACGTGTGCTTTATTCAGTAGGTGAAGCATGAGATCTCTTGCCTTCATTCCAGTGCTCTTGATGTTTGGGAAGACGTAGAAGGCTCCTGTGGGGGTCTTGCAGGATAAGCCTTTCATCGAGTTTAGAGCCGAGACTATCGCATCTCTCCTTTTCCGGTATTCTCCAACCATCTGGGTCGCAGCGTCCTGCGGGCCTCTTAACGCCTCTATTCCAGCTATCTGGCTGAAGGCTGCAGCACATGAGGCGATGTTCACTTGAAGCCTCGTCATGTTTGATATGACTGAGGAATTACCGACGGCGTAGCCGAGGCGCCACCCAGTCATAGCGTAGGTCTTGGAGAATCCGTGGATCAGTATGGTTCTCTCCTTCATTCCGGGCACGGAGAGCATACTATGGTGTTCTCCGTCATAGATGATCTTTGAGTAGATCTCGTCTGACATCACCCATAGGTTGTGCTTCTTGGCTATTTCCGCGATCTCCTCAACTTCGTTCTTCAGCAGGCTTGAGCCGCATGGGTTATGTGGTGAGTTTAGTATCAGCAGCTTCGTCTTTTTGGTAACCTTCTTTTTGACATCGGTTGGACTTAGGCGGAAGTCATTCTCCTCTCTGAGCGGGATGGGTACAGGCTTGGCCCTAACCATACTCACAACAGACTCATAGATTGGGAAGGCTGGGTTAGGCATGATTACCTCGTCGCCTGCATCTACCGTGGCCAAGATGCCTGTGAAGAGGCCAGGCTTCGCTCCCGGCATCACCATTACTTCTTTCTCAGCATCTATATCGACATTAAAATCGCGTGAGACATACTCTGCTATGGCTTGTCTCAACTCAAGTATTCCTGGAGCTGGCGTGTAGTGTGTGTAGCCTGATGAGAGGGCCTTTCGGGCAGCCTCTTTGATGTTTTCTGGGGTATCAAAGTCCGGCTCGCCCATCTCAAAATGGACAACCTTTGCCCCCTTCTTCTCGATCTCCTTGGCCATAGCGAATACTTCGAAGGCAGTTTCAGTTCCCGTTCTATTCATTCTCTCTGAGATGGAGGGTTGCTTGGCGGTCTTCATCTCAACGTCAAACCTCAACGATCAGAAGTATCTACGAGTTTCAACCTTTACAGGTTGCGGTGAACCCAAAGTGAAGTGCAACTCAATTATTTAAGTATGATTGGGGCAATCGCCAAATAACGTTGATAATCTAACCCTCATGCCTATTCCCATCTCAGTGGCCTTCTTATGAACCAGTTTGGCAACCACGGCATCCTGTATCGCGAGCCCTGTCGAGTCGAATATAGTGACTTCTTTCTGTGATGCCCTACCGGTCTTCTTGCCGGCGACGATTTCACCCAGTTCTCCATAGATATCCTTTCTATGCAAGAGGCCCTTACTGGCTGGGACGTTTATTTCTCCGCTATGCAATGCCTGCGCCCAGTCATCAATCACTAACTTTGATCTCTTGAGAATCGCTGGATCCATTTCCTCTTTGCCCGGGGCGTCGGCACCCATTGCGTTTATGTGAGTTCCATCCTCTATCCAGTCATCCATGATCACCGGCTTTCTTGAGGGAGTGACTGTGCAGACGATGTCTTGATACTGCACGGCCTCTTCAGCACTCTCTGCTGCAGTGATGTTCATGTCGGGATACTCCTGCTTGGCCCGCTGGACGAATCTCTTTCTGGCGTCTATGTCTATGTCGTAGACCTTTACTTCGACGAGCTCTCTGACGTGACGTATGAAGGCCAGTTGTTCGGCAGCTTGGACGCCAGCCCCTATTATCCCTAATTTAGAGCGGCCTTCTCTCGCGAGGTATTTTGTTGCGACTGCCGCGGCAGCGCCTGTCCTCTTCGAGGTTACGTTGGTTCCGTCCATTATCGCCTGCGGGGTGCCTGTCTTGGGGTCTATGAGTAGGATGACCGCCATTACTGTTGGGAGGTTGAACTTCCTGTTGTCCGGATGGACATTTACAACCTTCACTGCCGATGTATCCATCGACTCCATGTAGGCCGGCATAACTCTGAGGTCACCATTGTATTTCTCATAGTAGAGGTATGTCTTCGGAGGCATCTGGACCCTGCCGAGTCCTTTTTCTCTGAAGGCTTGCTCGACAACCTCAAGAACCTCATTTGTTTCGAGGAGAGGTTTGACCTCCCGGTCCGTTAATAGAAGAAGCGTCAAAGTTTGCTCTGGAACACCATTCTTTACCTCAAATGAATATAAGCTATTGCAGAAGTCAGTTGCCTCTGATTACTTGGTAAGAATTATCGAGACTTGCAGGTAGTCTTCACAAGCCTAAGATCGAACGTTTTCATGAAGCGGTTTGCCCTTTTCTGAGAATTCCAGTTCTTTACCATCATAAGACAGTCTTACGCTGCCGCATTCGATCTTTGCCACATCTCTCACCAACACGTTTGTGTAGGTCCTCAACATCTTTCTTCTTCGATTAAGACTCTCTAGTACTCCTATTCCAATCATGAAGCCATCACCATTTAGGAATCCTAGCATTTCCCCGCCCCTGCGTCTCATTTCAATAACGTTCGCCGCGTCTATCTTCTCCAGTGAGAAGTTACTATGTATCGAGTTTCGAAGGTATTTCCTGTATCCATGTTCACGAAGGCTTCGGCGTTCATCTCGGCTTCTCGATTTGATGAACTTTGGGGTCTGCATCTTTACTGTAGATGTGGTGACTTTCTCGAGAATCGGATCAAGCTCGGATCCTTCAGCTAGGCCCATCACCAAATCTGGCCTAAGTTCATTGGCCATTCTGACCTTGTAGTTTACGGCCTCAGCATTGTTGACCCACCCATCAGTATTCACCACTAGTAGCGAGTTGCTGGGGACGCGATCTTCGAGCCTCAAGATTCCTTGGATTATCTTGTCGGTGACTGAGCTGGGGCTTATCTCGCCAATGAATATCATAGCATCCACCCGCGAGGTTTCGAGTTGAATCAACGGCCTATTGATGATGCTTAATCCAAGACTTCCAGGTGGTCCGAGGTCTGATTGGCCTATATCAGCGTCGATGACGGCAACGTTCTGACCATTTCTTAGTGAGCTGTTGGTGAAAAATGTGCAGAAAGTGCTCTTGCCGGTATCTGTTGATCCAACTACAAGAGCTCTTCTCGCGTCGAGTCTCTGGAATGCGTCGACAGCCGCCACCCATGATTCAGGCACACTAGTCCCGTCGATCTCCAAGTAGCTTGCCCGCTCTCCAAGCTCAACCTCAAGGATTGACTCATCGAGCATTGTTATTGGGAGCTGTCTTTCCTTCCTGACTATCAGCTTCTGTCTGGGCTGGAGTGAAGCACCAAATACTGTTGCTGCACCATTCTCAACCCTAAGTGAGGCTGGGCCCGTGATCAATAGCGTCTTTCCAGCCTGAAGAACGAACTTCAACGAGGTTTTCACTCCAGCCCCTTTTCTGACTAGGGTTGCAGATGCGATGTAAAAAATGCTTGGTTCACATCTAGTTTCAGTCACCAAGCATATAGATGAGTTCTCCCATCAAGATGATCCTGGTTTGAACAGTAAGAGTGCGGTAGCTGAAATTGATGAGCGTGCTCTCAACCCTCACGCCCTCGCTAGACCGATTGCTTGAGGGCGGTCTCCCTAGGGGCTATCTCAGCCTAGTGTATGGAGAAGCCTCAACGGGCAAGACAACTTTGAGCATGCAATGCGCAATCTCAGCATCAAGAAGAAACTGGAAAACCCTCTATATCGATGCAGATCAATCGTTTTCGCACCAGCGGCTTCTCCAGATCTGTGGCCCCGAGAATGTTGATGCTTGCGAGGACATAATCGTCTTCCTACCACACTCCTTCCCTGAACAATCACGTATAGTTGAAAGTCTGGAAAACTACTTAACAAAAAGGATCGGTTTGATAGTGATTGATACCGTGACCTCACTTTACAGGGTAGCCACAGGTGGAGGCGGGGCGACTTTCAATCTGAACCGTGAGTTGAACAGGCAACTTGCCTATCTTGTTGAGTTAGCCTCAAGACATGATCTGGCAACTCTGGTCACAGGACAGGTACGATCAACAGTGGATGGGTTGGGGTGGAAGATAGAGCCTGTCGCACGTCGCACAATATTCCACTGGCCTAGGATAGTCGTCAGGCTCAGATCAACTGTAAAACAGAAGATCAAAGAAGCGAAGATCGAGAGGTTCCTTTCCAACGATGCCGCTGAGAAGCGCTGCTATCTGGAGATGACCGACAAAGGCTTGGTCGATTTCACTCTATCAGGAATAACCTAGATCTGTTGAGAAGACTTGATCACAGAGACAGACGTACTCCTTGCCGTCTACATAGCTATCCCAGCTTATGTTGCTAATGGCTTAGCCGCGGTCTTCAAGGGAGGACCGCCAGTAGATTGTGGGTGGAGGTTCACAGATGGTGAGAGGATCTTTGGAGCCAACAAGACTCTCAGAGGCTTCGTTTTCGGCTTAGTCTGCGGATTTCTAGCGGCACTCGCTGAAGCCTTACTTTTGGACACTAGGGTACTATTGCTCGGTGCGTTTGCTTCCCTAGGCGCGCTTCTGGGCGACCTCCTAGGTGCATTCATTAAACGTAGGTTGCACCTAGAACCTGGAGCTCCCTTTCCTCTGCTTGATCAGCTTGATTTTGTCTTCGGGGCCCTACTCCTGTCGTATCCATTGCATCAGGCAGGACTCGGCACGATTCTGATCCTTGTCGTTTTCACGCCCCCGATACATCTTCTGGCGAACTTCATCGCCTACCGCTTAGGCGTCAAGAAGAATTGGTGGTGACCTAGGCGGTCATCTTGCTTTGGAGCAGTGTAGAGGAATAGTAGACAACTATGAGGACAAGCATCAATCCTATCATGAGCGAGAGGTAGGCTTGACGCGGACGATACGCCAATCTCACACTCCTGAGCACAAGGTAGAAGCCTACGGCCCCCAAGAAGTATAACATGGCAGAGATGAGGCTCTCATTTATGGTCTGCATATTCAGGTTGCCAGGATAGATGAAGGTCCAGCCACGGGCAGCAGGGAGCATGGTCAGGGCCCTGCCAGACATCACCTCAACTATGCTGTATACACCTCCTGCCAAGATGAAGACCGCGAAGGCCATCAGGACTACTGTCATGATTGCCTGAGAAGGTCTTGAGGTGAGGATCCGCGGCAGACGGAAAACCCCAAGTCTGAAGCTTAGATTTCTGAGAAATCTGTTGATCTTCCAGCCTCTGCCTCCAGCCTTGCTCAAGTCTGCCACCGTGCCCTCTGGAGTGTCAATTCACAGTTATAAATTCTTAGAGGCGAGCCTCTGGACATGTTGATTTTCGACCCAAAGTTGAAATACCATTAGTGAGAGGCCATTTCGGGGATTATATACTTGCCTCAGCGGATCTTCTGTAGCAGTTGCGGCAACGAGCTTTATGCCGGCCTTGAGCTTGAGTCACCCCTTGAGACAATACACAGACATGGTGGGTTCTGTCCACAGTGCAGAAACAAGCTCAAATTCAACGTGGAATCCATAAAGATAGCCAATGTTGAAGCTGAGAGTTAGCTTTGTGATTACTGATATATACTAATCAGCATCATTAAGTAGGCTCAACCGTTCAGAGATGTGAAGTAGCATTGAAGATTGATGATTATGATGTACCCGATGACCTACACTACACTAAGGAGCATACTTGGGTAAAAGTTGAGGATGGCAAATGTAGGGTTGGGGTGACAGACTACGCACAGAAAGC
>CAZVKZ010000041.1:0-10314 GCA_964627775.1 uncultured Candidatus Bathyarchaeia archaeon
TGCGATCGTTTTCCTTGGTTCCAAGATGCTGAAGCCTGCCATCATCATCAGGGTGAATAGGACGTAGTTTCTCAGAGCCCATCCAAGGGATGGCCCACAGTTCTTGAGGATTGCCGTGAGAAGGTTTCTGTGGCAATAGCAGAGCTTCTATGCGTCAATCTCCTCAGCCTTGCCGTTTCTCGCGCTCACAGGTTCAGGTCCGGAACCTATCGCTGACTACGCATATAGGTGCGTTTAATGGCCTTCAGGAATGATTTGGCTAGAAAGGAGCAACGATGATTGATGAGAGGATGCCCGGAGTCAAATCTACACGTAGAGAATCCAAACTGGCCGCCGGACACGCTTTGCAGTTGAATATAGAATCTTGAGCCCGTCTCTCATCCCAGCGCCTCTCTTTCGCTTCTCGAGATATGTCGTTGTTATCGGAACCTCTTTGATCTTGAAGTTTCCTCTTGCGGCCAGTATGAGCGTTTCGGAGGCCCAGCGATAGTCCCGTCCACTGTGTATCGCGAATTCCAGCACTTCTCTTCGGTGAGCTCTGAAGCCCGACTGGGAGTCCGTAATCCTTCTCCCCGAAGCGAATGAGGTGGCAGTCGAGAGGACCTTGTTTCCTAGCTTCTTGTGTAGTGGCATGGACTGATGCCCTTCGATGAACCTAGAGCCTATGACGAGATCCGCTTCGCCTTTCAAGATTGGATCTATTAGGATCGGTATTTCGTCAGGGTTGTGCTGTCCGTCGCCGTCAATTGTAAGGAAAACCTTGCAGTCTGTCCTGAGAGCGGCCTTGAAACCGGTGGAGAGGGCCCCTCCCGTTCCGAGACGTAACATATGCTTTACAACCACTGCGCCCGCATTTTCGGACGCGTGCGCTGTGTGATCCTGACTATTGTCATCAACAACAAGTACTGTGCTGCAGTACTTTAGAGCCTCACCGACTATTCGTCCTATTGTAGTCTCCTCGTTGAAGGCTGGTATGATGCAAGCTATTTGCATCCGCTCTCTCCTATCTCTAAATGGATCCCCCGAGGGCCCATGCACGCCTCCATACCCGCCCTTGACCAGTCAGAGTCTTCGTGATTGAGCTCTCCTAGTGCTGATGCTTTTATATTGTGTACCTTGGTTGGAAACGTTGGAGGATAGGCTGTTTGCACGACATTCGTAAGCCAAGGCTTCTCATCGTCTTGGCGCACATCGCAACTGGCGTGGCGATTGCGATTGCTTTTGATGCTCTGTATAATAGATCGGGGATCTATTACAAGAACTATGAGTATGGAGTATACTTATTGACGAACAGTGTATTGCAGAGTGGGCTACTTTGGACAATAACGAGCTTCACTATACCCAGCTCGGTGTTCGCCGGCTTTGTCTATGGCAGACAGAGGTACTTCGTTGACTATCTCGTCCACGCGATCTTTGAGAGCGTGGGTATCCCGATTAACGTTCACTACCTTTTTGGGATGGTGTTGTTCACCTCGGCATGCTATTTCTACGCTAGAGCCTTCTGCGATAATGACCTCGATTTGTTCCTTGTGGGTATTCTCGCCGTCTCGCCGCCCATAGTGCTCGTCGACCTTATGTATCATCTGAACGCAACGATCGCCTACTCCTTGACGATTCTCTCTCTTTCTTTCCTTGTGTCCAAGAGGAAGACGTTTCTTTTCTCATGCCTGTCGTTAGCAGCGTTGACATTTACGTATTTGACGACGATGTGGTTGGGCCTGGCGTTAGCTTTCGTGTATGGTCTGTTGAATTTCAGAGAAAGAGGAAAAATCGCGTTCGTGCCATTTGCATCGCTTACTGGAATGGGAATACTTTTTCAGCCGAATTCCATCTTGTCAGCGCTGCTTTCAATACTCCCGATGCTCCCAAGAACCTCGATCGTCAGTCCCTTCCTACCACCGACAGCCGGAGAGGTGCCTCATTCGTACGTATCAATTTACATGCCTCCTCACGCTTACAGAACCTCAAGCCTCTTGCCTCTCTATTTCGTTCCTTTCATCATATCTTTGACTCTACAGGCATTGCTCGTGCTGCCTCAATTCTTCAAAGTCTTTGTCAACTGGATAAGGGCGCGGTTCAAGGCTCCTGGCAGTCCAGCCGAAATCATAACCTTGGTATTAGGATTGTCGACACCTATCTTTGGACTGGCGCTATTCGCTGTAAGAATGCACGGCCGGATTCTCCACTATGCTCCGCTTATGCTTCTTCCTTCAGCGTACCTGTTCCTAAAGAGCAGGAAGCGCAATCTTAAGATGCTGATTGTTGGAGCCATCATGGCGATTTCATTTGTGACTAACATAGCATTCTTCTCGCTTCCTCCAAACTATGTTGACTTTTCTAGTTCGGAGATACGCGTGGTAAGGTGGGCAACAGCCAACCTGAATGGAACACTGTTCGTGGATGTTGCACGCGCTGATCTGTTCTACCTCCATGGTTACTATGATCTCCAGGGCGTTGAGGGAGATGCAGACCCGATCATCTCGATACTGTACTATTCGTCGAATAACAGTTTGGAAACCTACAATGCCCTCGCGACACGGAAAGTACGATACGTTCTTCTGACTGACAACATGTTCAAGTCCGGACTGGTTCCACTCAATATCCCGACAACTCCAATAAGCCAGGAAATATTGGAAAAGTTCCTTGATCAGACGTATTTTGAACAAGTCTACGCAGAGGAGGACTCCTACATATTCAGAGTGAAAACTGTTCCTCCTTGATCTTGTTTTCCAAGCAATGGATGCTCACGTTTGAGAGATGCCTGAACGCTCGCCGCTGATGGTTTCAGAGAAGGATCTTGCGGAAGCGGAAGGACCCCCTCATCCTGCCGATCTCCATGAAAACTGCGAAGACAGCCATCCAGAATAGAGAAATCTTGAGTTCCTTTCGGTTTGAACGGAAGCAGACCAGACTGAACAGGCAAACTGAAAAAGCTAGAAAGAGCAGGCTCAAGGCGCTTCGGTAAAACGCGGCTGCGATAAGAGCTGCCACAACGAAAAGAGTCCCGGCGATGAAGATGAACACAGGTGTGACAGCTATAGGGCCGAGCCTACTCAGCCTGAAGTACTCCGCAGCTATGTCTGGATGTTTCTGATAGAAGAGAACGTCGTACTGGTGCTTTAGCCCTTCCGTGAAAAGACCTTTCAGAGAAAGGGTCTTGACAGGGTGATAGACGAGGGCTGCGGGGTCCGAAGCCATCCTCCAGCCGCGCTTCATGATACGGTAGGCAAGCTCGTCATCTTCCTTCCATCGAAATCTCTCATCGAAAAGATCAACGTCCTCAAGTGTCCTGCGCCGGTAGGACATGTTTGCGGTAACGTACCGGAAGCCTGCTGGCGCGGTTCTTCTTGGACGACTGAGCAGATCCCAGTCGGTTTCTACTTTCCCCTCGACTCCGCCGACTTTTGGGTCCGAGTAGTGCTTTACGTGGTGTTTGAGCCACTGCTTGTCCACCACGCAGTCAGCGTCCGTGATCGCTATTATTGATCCTTCACTGATACTGATGCCACTGTTTCTGGATGCGGCTGGGCCTACGTCATTCTCGCTTAGTAGCTTCAATCGTCTTCTACATGACTGGAGAAGATCAGAGACGGCGCCTTTCCAATCGTCTGATGAACCGTCGTCGACGAGCACGATTTCGTAGGAATCCTCGGGATAATCAAGTTCAACCAGTGAGAGAAGGCACTTTCGCAGGTAGCTCGCCTGATTGTGGAACGCAACAATAATTGAAACGTATGGCAGGCGGAAGTCTGCTGTCAAAGCGTGTGCGACCTTTCTATTCTCGAGATCATTCCTGTGAGGCCTGTTTACCAGTGTTGCTCCGATCAATAAAGCTTAAGCTAGTGCCAAGCCGATGAATCCTGCGCCCTCCTCATCAAAGATGGCTGACATCTGAAGTCAAGCTCAGGCATACGCGAGATGACCATCACGGTGGCGAGGTTGGAGAATACGCTCCATGGATCCAACATGCGAGCAGTACCGGCCGCGGCAAAGTGCTGAGGAGAATTGAAGCTAAAGGTATGCATGGTCAGCAATTTCTACCCTCCTTGGAGAGGAGGGGTTGAAACCTACGTCAGCAATATCGCGAAGCGTTTGGTGAGGCGAGGGCACTGTGTTACAGTTCTGTGTTCAAGCGACCCTGTCTCCCCAGGGAGAGAAATCATAGAGGACGTTTCGGTCACCCGATTAAGGTCTCTCTTCAAGATATATGGAACTCCAATAGCCCCTGGTCTGGCCGTCAAATTGGCTCGGTTGACTTGTGACATAGTCCACGCGAACTTTCCAAGTCCCTTCGCTGCATTCGCGTCTTCATTATTCTCGAGAGTCAGGAAGGTACCATCCGTACTTACTTGGCATAACGACCTTCCTCCTGTCAAGCTTGGGGCACGGCTCTTGATTCAAGCGCATGACGCCCTGGTTCTTCCGACTTATCTGGAGCATTTCGACAGAGTTATCGCAACATCTCATGAATATTTCAGGATCTCCGAGATATTGAAGGGAGTTGGGAAGAAGGTCGTGATTATTCCCAACGGTGTGGATTGCCAAGTCTTCAATGAGTCCATAGATGGTCAAGAGATCCGTTCTCTGTATGGGCTGGAAGACTGCTTTGTCGTGTTGTTCGTTGGCGCCTTGACGAAATGGCACGGGTACAAGGGCCTTGATGTGCTTCTTCGCGCCTTCTCAACTGTCAGGCGTCAAGAGCCGAAGGCGAGACTGCTGGTCGTTGGGGCGGGCCATCTGCTCGAGCATTACAAGTCTATGGCTCGCGGACTGAACTTGGGGGATAGCGTGGTGTTCGCTGGGGAAGTGTCAAACGAAAAACTGCCAGCGTTTTTTGCGTGTGCAGACGTGTTCGTTCTTCCGAGCAAGGACAAATCTGAGGGGTTCGGCTTGACCCTGCTGGAAGCCAACGCTTGTGGAAAGCCTGTGATAGGTTCAAGGGTTGGTGGAGTGCCTGCGGTTGTGAGGGAGGGATTCAATGGGTTGCTTGTTCCGCCGAACGATGCTTCGTCATTGGCAGAAGCTATACTCTTGCTCTTGTGGAATGAGGAACTCAGATCACAGATAGGTAAGAATGGAAGAAGCTGGGCGGAGCAGCATGACTGGAACATAGTAACAGACAGGGTTGAGCAACTATACTATGAAGTGCTGAAAAACGCTCAGCAACCTCGCGGTGTGTGATATGGGTTCCTCGAGTAGGGAGAAGGTATTTCCGAGTTGCTCCCTTAATCTTGAGAGATGCAAATAGTCTTATAGGAATGGGCTCACAAACCGGTCTGCAACCTCACAACAGAGTAGGGATCGGGGCGGTTTGGAGATATTCGAAGGATTCCTTCTAGGTTTGCTCTCGATCCTCTATTCGTGGACCATCTACAATGTTCCGGCCTTTCTTGCAGGGTTGGTGAGTGCTTCTTCTGAGAAGGCCTCGCCTTCACTTACAGTACTTCCCACGTTCTCAATCATTGTGCCTGTCAAGAATGAAGAACTCGTCATTGAAAGGCTCCTCGAGAGGTTACTTGCCTTGGATTACCCTAAGGAAAAGGTCGAAGTGATTATTGTTGAAGATGGATCTGAAGACCGGACCTGCGAGATCTGCGAGGGATACATGGCGAAGTATCCTGGATCGATCAGGTTCCTTCACCGAGAGACTTCGGAGGGAAAGCCTTCCGCACTCAACTTCGCTTCGTCTCAGGCTAAGGGTGATATAATCGGTGTCTTGGATGCTGACAACGTTCCTGAAAGAGACATATTGTTGCGGGCAGCGAGCTATTTCGGAGAAGGGGATGTTGCAGCTATTCAGGGGGTGACCTACTCAATCAACCGTAGCCAGAACTTGGTTGCACGGCTAGCTGCTTGTGAGGAAGCGACTTGGCTGCGAGTCTTTGTCCGAGGCAAGAGTTCCTTGGGTCTGTTTGTTCCCCTCACGGGAAGCTGCGGCTTCGTTAGGAGACCAATTCTAGAAAGGCTTGGCGGCTGGGACGATCGGTCTGTGGCGGAGGATGTGGAGTTGGCAGTGAGGTTGATTGCCGCGGGCTACAAGATACGCTATGCGGGAGACGTATGTTCTCTGCAGGAGAGTGCCTCTTCGGTTCTAAGGTTGGTGAAGCAGAGGGCGAGATGGTTCAGAGGTTACATGGAGACTTGCTTGAAGTATGGCAAGCTACTTGGGAAGCCGTTCAAGCTTGGTTTTGATGCGGAGGTCACGCTCGCAGGCCCCTATGTCTTGAGCCTATGCGCGGTAAGCTATGTGGCAGGGGCGTACAGCTTCCTCCTCCAAGGAGCCGTGCTGCCGCGCGTTCCATCGGCTCTGGCGTCGGTCGGCAGCATGTTGACGGTGGGCATCTTCTGTTTCTTGGGGGCGGTATGGGTCTATCAGGCAAGGCCCTTGAAGGTGAAAGACATCGTCCTCATACCGGCTATCTATCTCTATTGGGTTCTGCTGTCAGGTGTAGCTTTTCTTACATTCATGTCTTTCTTGTTCAGAAGACCACGAAAATGGGAAAGGACGCAGAAGACAGGAAGGATAGATGCCGAACCTACAGGATAGGGCGAATCCCCGTCTTGGTCTCATGACCACGCGTCCGCATATTTCGGAGTGGCCACGCCTCAACGTACTGGCGCGCTAGGAACAGTACATTGACGCCCGGTGCCAAGGCAATCACGGAGGTGTCGGAGATCCTCCGGACTATGTACCTTCACTGCGCCTCTCTTCTGTCGGGCCCTGGAGGTATAGCAAGATCAAGAGAGCTTGAATGATCGACCAGATGGAGGAGAGCGCTATGCTGACAGGTGTGGCGAACATGAAGGGCCCAGCCTCCTTGACCTGATCTTGAAGAACATGGATTTTCCCACGCAGGTCGTCCATCCCCTGCTGGTAGGCTTCGCTATGACGAGGAAGTGTGCCAATGATCCGAGCTCGCTCAATTATGCTGTCGATATCCCGGCGGATCATGGCGAAGTCAGTTCGTTGTGTCGGAAACCACCAGACAGGGTTATCGGAAGCGGGTAGAAGCTTTCGGCCTTCTTGGATATATGTGATCATGTCCTCCACAAAGGCCGCAGTCTCCGCCCTGCTCAGCCAACCTACCGCAAGGTCGGCAACATAGAGCGTGTTCGAGTATTGTGCACAGGTTGAGATTATCCCGAAGACCACCATTGCGACGGCTAGGTATCCCGCCCAGCGAGTACCTCGGAGGAGAGATCGTACCTTCATAGTTGTCTCTTTCCTACTCCAGTCGAGTGGTATATGCTGAGAAGGCTGAAGCACAGGAGACCGAGGGTTACGATGGAGATGTACGGTAGAAGCAGAAAATTCCTCGTTAGCACTGCGACTAGCATCGAGACGATACCATAGATTGCAAAAGCAGTTTCCACGACCACGATCCTCGGGCAGCAGATTCGGTAGCGCTTGTTTCTCCATTGATCGTTAAAGCTGACGATCCCATACTTGGGGGTGCGAAGGAAATCACTTCGGAAGCCCAGTAGGCCTTCCAAGAAGGCTTTGGCATTGTTTACAAGAAGGCCGGAATGAAAGAGGAGAGCCAGCATGTGACTTGAGATCTTGCGACGGGCGTCCCTGCCGTACATTTTGCGCAAGGCAGCGTAGTAGAGTACGCAGCCGATCGGCGCCGGGGCCGCGGTCAAGAACGCTGGGGTCAGGTTGAACTGGAATCTCATGAGAAAAGGCAGAAGCAGGAACTGCCCCAGCACAAACACACTTAGAGCGCTCTGAGTGAGTTGGGTGAAAATGTTGGCTTTCACGATGGGGGAGACTTTTCCGCGCAATATCGTAGGTAAGTAGCGTCTACCACACTCTGTCGCACCTTTGGACCATCGGAAACGTTGCCTTCGGGCACCTACCATCTCTACTGGGAGCTCGCTTGGACAATGTAGAGACGGAACAAAGCGTAGCTTCCAGCCCCTAAGTTGTGCTCTTATGCTAAGGTCCATGTCTTCGGCGAGCGTGTCCCTCCATCCTCCAGTGTCTAGTATGCATCTCTTCCTCCAGACGCCAGCTGTTCCGTTGAAGTTTAGGAAAAGTCCAGAGGAGTCCCTTCCAGCCTGTTCAATCAAGAAGTGGTAATCTAGGTTGCTCGCCTCAGCGCGCGTGAGAATCGAGTACTCTTCGTTGAGATGTGTCCATCGGCCTTGTACTAGGCCGATCTCATCTGAAGTGAAATACGCCAACGCTCGCCTGAGGAAGTCGGGTTGTGGAATGAAGTCCGCGTCGAAGATGGCGACGAACTCGCCTTTCGCGGTAGCTAGGCCTTCGCCCAAGGCGCCAGCCTTGAAGCCGTTTCTTACGGGGCGAGAAAGGTATTCGATGTCAAGTCCAAGACGTTGCTGGCTTGCCACTTCTTGTTGGCAGAGCATACGTGTATCGTCTATCGAGTCGTCAAGGACCTGCACTTGGAGAAGCGATTTTGGATAATTCAGGCTGCACACCGCCCGGATGCAGCGGGCCGCTACATAGCGCTCGTTGTAGATCGGTATCTGCGCAGTCACCGTGGGAAGACGATCGAGCTCGCGTGGAGGTTTCTTCTCCAGCCGGGTGACGCCCTGATAGAACAGATAGTACGACAATGCACGATAGGCAATCATGATCCAAGAAATTGTTACATATAAAGAGTAGAGTAGCTCCTTTATCGTCCACGGTCACCCCGGCTACGCAATAGTAGGATCCTCGAGGGGACAGGATTGCGATTCAAGGAGGAAGCTCCAGGGCTCATAATCTCGGCTGCGGCTGCGATTGTTATCAGGGCCATACCAGAGGCGCTCTCCCATCCTTACTTGATAGGTTACGACACGATCCTCTATGCAGGAACGATCCAGAGGGCTAAGTCCTGTGTTGACCTCTTATCATCTTTTTCTTCCCCCCTCCTACCCGTGATGCTATATCCCTTCGGGAAGATCTTTGGCTCAGCTGCGGTGATGAAGATCTACCCGCCAGTTACATACGGACTGCTGGCAGTTGCGCTATTTGTGTTTGCTCGTAAGAGCCTCGGGTTGAATAGGTTTGAGAGCACCTTCTCTACGGTGTTTGTTCTGGTACAGTTCGGGATGTTGAGACTCAGCTGGGATCTCCACCGAAACATCCTAGGTTTGGTGTTTCTCCTCATGTTGCTGAGTGCTGTTCAAGGACCTGTGAGGCGTGGCCAACTCGTCCTGAACGGGATCCTGGCGGTTCTCGTCTTTCTTACACATGAGTTGACCTCCTTGCTGTTGGTCGGGACATTGCTCATCCTCACTCTCATGCAGCTAATCAAACGTGAACCGGCTCGTCTCCGTAGCTTAGTGCCGACTGCTGTGGTGAGCATCTTGATCCTGTCTTACATGGCATCTGCTCATTCTCATCGTGTTCCAGAAATGTTTGCAGCGTATGCCTCGCCGGAGATGCTTCTGTCAGTGCCAGTGTTCTTCGGGTTTCTCTATTTGCCGCTACTTCCTTTCGCTATTCTAAGTTACCGAGCTAGCCGGGAGCAGTGTGCTTGGCTCCTCACCACTGCTGTTGCAGGTTTCTCTCCTGTTTTTTCACCGTTTGCCTTTGCTCTCTGGGACAGATGGATGCTCACGATGGCGCCGGCAATCGGGCTTCTGGGGGCTAGCGGCATCCTGAGGTTTGCTCGCTTCGCGGCAAGAAAGCTCCTAGGACCTGCACAATCCCACACGCCAGCAGATCTTCGAAGCAGGATCGTGAGCGTTCTGGTGCTAACACTCTTGTTCATGCCGTCCGTCTATCTAGCTTCAGGTTTCATGACGTATCGGTCGGATCGTCCTTTCTGGTACTTTGACAACCCCAAGTTATGGCGAAGCGTTCCCGCAACAATGCTTTCGAACACTCTCGCCCTGCGAGACGTAGCCGACATGATCCGCGTGATCTCGGAACTCGACACAATCATTGAGAGGAACGATGTCGTGTTGGCTCACGATGCCTTCTACGGGTGGTTACTTCTTTATCTTGATGAGAGAACGAATCTCATAGGGTTCGAGTATAACGCTGTGGACTCTGCAGTCATCTCGGCTAAGGAGCAAGGGTTCGAAGGGATCTATTTACTCTGGTTTGTGCCGAATAGAGGTTGGCATGAGCCAGATCCTGACCTTTCGTTCTTCAAAGAGATGTTCCGAAGCGGGATCATTGTCGTGTACAGGCATGTAGGATAGGAGAACGTTCACATCTCGGCAGGTCGGAGAAGCCTGGTTCGAAAGAGTGCGGGAAAGATATCGCCCCTGACATGGAACCGTGCAAATTCTCGTTTCGGTAGCTTAGGCAGAGCTGAAGACAATGCGGGGATGATTCACTCGATAGGCGTTTAG
>CAZVKZ010000042.1:0-9943 GCA_964627775.1 uncultured Candidatus Bathyarchaeia archaeon
TACACCTCTCTATTCGTCGGCAGCGTCAGATGTGTATAAGAGACAGATCCTCACTTCATCGCTACCTGATTCAGGCGAGATGCTTAGACCGACCCTAACGGAATTGTTGAGGTGAACGAGCTGTGACAGAAATTCCCTGTTTCCAGGTGTGAATAGCTCCAGCGTGAGGAATTTCACGCCGATATCGCTGGTAGAAAGTGTCTTCAATAATGACTCGCAGTATTTCTTTCCGCCCATTCTAGCATCCATGAATAGGAAGACTGATTCGATGCCCTGCCTAGATAGTCTCTGAAGGTCTTCAACAATCTTTTCTTTGCTTCTGAAACTGGGCCTCTCTCGGTAAAGCATATTGAGATAGGTATATCTTGATCCGCCGCAGCCTGCGCAATTGTGTAGACACCCTCTGCAGATAGGGATCATCCAGTGCTGTTTTGCTCCTAGTTCGGTGAGGATGCTGGTGAGCATCTTCCTAGGTGTTACCAAGTCGATCCTTGTGAAGTCAAATTCGTCCAAACCTTGTGAAATCCAATGCCGTTCACTTTGTTTGATACGTCCATTGTTATCTCTGTATACGAGGTTTGGGATTTTTTCGTTGGGGCTTGTCTCCAGAAGTTGAAGAACAGGGACTTCACTCTCTCCCCTGATTACACAATCAATGTATGGGTGGTTCATGATAAGTTCGTTAGAAAATCTAGAAGCGGTCAGCCCTCCTAGAAGGATGCACGAATCTTCATGATGCTGTTTGCACCTTCGAGCTATTTCGAGGGCGCCTTGTGAATGGACGCAAAAATGGAGATCGACTCCGAAAAAACGAGCCTGTATTTTCCTTATGAAGTCTTCTGAATCAAACCTTGGGTCTGTCAACATGTATTCAGCTAGGTTGAATATCTTCGTCTTGTAGCCGTGCCTCTCGGCATACTCAGCCATGCTGACAAGCCCTATCGGAATTCCTTCAAAGGCTGGGGAGAAGTGAACTGTTCTTGCTATGGGCCCTGGAAACCAAGGCCTCTTCCTGAAGTCGTAGAAACTCGGCGGATGGAGGAAAACAATATCATAGTTCATTCAGATCACATGGAACCAAGTTTTTGTCCTTTTGAGAGGGTTTCGAATCAATTTCTACGCAGTTATAGTCGAGATGACGCTTATTAAGTATCTCTGTTTTCTTCTTGGAAGCCTAGTCTTATGTGTACCGCAAGGTCAGCGTCCGTGGCCGGGCAGCAACAGACAAGACATAGGTGGAAGAAAGAGGAATAGGAGCGGTGGATTCCTATCGTATGACTTGGACAAAGACGGGATATCCAATAAATCACAACATCAAAGTGCGAGTGAACATTTGTCATTTACGTTCTATACGTTTCCGTCACTAGGGATACCGCGCGAGAATACGGTTGACAGTATCTATTTTTTGACAGTTCTTCGTCTTCTACGAGTACTTTGTACAGATTCCAGGAGGAGGCGCAATGGTTGCCGAGTTGACTAGATGGGTGACAGGCATAGGCCACATAGTAATATCCCACATACACCAAAACATACCAATAAAATTAAATAAAACGTACGAGAGGATAGGAATGGAAATCGTTAAGGACGGAGAGGCAAAGAAAATGCTTTATCAAGGAAGGATTCTTGGGTTCCTGATGTCATTCGTGTTCTTTGGAGCGATCCTGTATGGAGTCTATCGGATGAGGAACAGACAGATCAGGCCGATCGCTGGATTGACAGCTATGGAAGAGGCGGTAGGGAGAGCAGTTGAGATGGGGAAACCCGTCCACGAGTGTCCTGGAGGAGGAGGTCTTTCCGGTGAATACGCCCAACAATCCACAGCTGCGATAGCTATTCTAGGACATGTGGCTCGGCTTTGCGCATCTCGTGGTGCTAAACTGATGGTTTCTTGTCACGTGGTTCAACTGTTGCCCCCCGTTACGGAAATGGTTAGGCAGTCATATATGCGAGAAGGCGCCCAAGCGCAATATAGTGATGACATTGTCACCTATGCGGTGGGACAGCAAGCTCTCATGGCCTATACTATGGGGATGTTTGAGAGAGAGAAAATAGCAGCCAACATTATGGTTGGACCTTATTTCTGGGAAGCAATTGTCTTGGCTGAGGCAGGCGGCGCCGTCGGTGCAATGCAGGTAGGGGGTACTGCGAGGCAATCACAGCTCCCAGCATTTGTTGCGGCCTGTGACTATCTACTCATCGGTGACGAGCTGTACGCAGCTGCGGCAATGATCTCGGAGGATAAGGGGCAGATTGGTAGCATCGGGGGCCAAGACGTCGTTAGAGCTGTAATCTCAGCCCTTTTGATAGCAGGCCTAATAGCAGCGTTGATGGGCAGTAAGCTGATATTCAGTTTAATAGGCATCTAGGAGAGGTCAAAAATGTCTGTATTAATCAGAAAACAAATACCGTTGGCAGTATTTGTTGTTGGCCAGTTCTTCGTGTTCTACGAGTACTTTGTACAGATTCCAGGAGGAGGCGCAATGGTTGCCGAGTTGACTAGATGGGTGACAGGCATAGGCTACATAGTAATACTAGTTGGCACCATAAACCTTCTTCGAATACATGGGAGAAGGATAGCGCAAAAAAGAGGCGATTGGATTTACAGCGGGATCATCTTGGGATCAATGTTCCTGATGTTTTTCGCATGCTTCTTCCACAAATCATTGATGACTTGGCTGTATGATCGCGTCTCTGTAGATCTAGGCGCCGCGATTATGTGCTTCGTTGGGTTCTACTTCTATTCGGCGATGTATCGGACCTTCAAGATCAGAAATGTGGATGCGCTTGCAACAATACTAGCCTGTGTCTTCATGTTGTTCGCTCAAGCTCCCGCTACCAGCGCCTTCGCCAGAATTCTCGCAGATACGGGCTTGTGGCTAGCAGACGTTCCCGGCATGGGTGCTTGGCGTGGATTTCTCATGTCAGCAGCTCTAGGGATGTTCGCACTGGCGATACGGGCGGCAGCAGGACTTGAAAAAGCATATATGGGAGGAGAAGCGTGAGGCGACTGAAATGGACATACTCGAGCTAATGGACCGGATGGACAGGAGGTACATCTTCCTAGGTTTAATAATCCTATGCTTCGCACCGTTAGTATTTCCCTTCAAGTTACCAGTTCCCATAGAAAAAGCTTCAAGGATGTCATATCAGGCTTTTGAGTCTCTGCCCCCTCGTAGTGTCATATGCATACAAATGGATTACAGCGGGTCTTCTGCTGCTGAGCTATATCCCCAGAATCTGGTGGCAGTAAAACATGCCTATAAGAAGGACTTTCGAGTTATTCTGATGGCCCAGAATGCTATGGCTCCGCAGTTGGCGAACAGGATATTCATAGAATCTGGCTATGCAGCTACGAAGCGTTACGGCGTAGATTATGTCAACCTTGGATATAATGCAGGAGGCGAAGCTGCAATGGCTGTGTTCGCTAGAGACACTTGGAGCGCTTTTCCATATGACTACTATAGAACCCCAGTGGAGAATATACCTCTCATGAAAGATGTACGAAGCCTTAAGGACATCGGCTTGATGATCTTTACAACTGCGTCAAGCCAAGATGTCTATATCCGTCAATACACTGGCCAAGGCACACCAGTCATTGGCCATATTCAGTCGCTATACTACTCGGTTATGGAAACATACCTGTCGGCTGGTCAAATAGTAGGATACCTAAACGGGCTGAAGGGGACTGCTGAGTACGAGTTACTGGTTGATAGACCGGGAGCAGGCCTTGTATCAATGGATCAAGCCTCGGCAACCCATTTCTACGCGATAGCTCTAATCATTGTCGGAAACATCGGATACTTTGCAAAAAAGAGGCTGAAGAAGAAGGAGGCTCAGAAAAATGGCTGATTTCTTCGCTCTCTTTACAGTTATGTTCATAGGCATCCTAACGCTGATGGCTTGGAGCATCATGTACAGGGAGAACCCTTACTATAGGGTCGCGGAGTGCTTAACCATAGGGGTCGGAGCTGGCTATGGACTTTGGCAGAGCTTGACGAGGGCCTGGGATGTCTACTTTGTCCCAATCGCAACCAAGGGCCAGTATATTAACATCTTGCCGATAGCGTTGGGATTTATGTTGGTGGCACAGGTTTACCCGCGAGTTAGGTATGTGTCTCGAATACCCCTGGCCTTCATTTCAGGGATAGGGTCAGCTGTGGCAATGAAGGGCGCCATGTATGCAACGATCCTAGTCCCGATTAAGGCTGTTGCAACTCCCCCAGCGGCCAATATGGCTGCCCAAATAAACCATGTAATCGCCGCCATTGGAACAATAACAACAATAATGTTCTTCTTCTTCACAATAAAGCCTGGTCGCGTTCTTGGACCAATAAATCGCACGGGACGCATAATGATGATGGTAGCCTTCGGTTCTGTCTGTGGGTCCTCGATCTTGTCAAACTCAACATTCATATACGACAGAGCCGCGTGGTTCGTAAATACAGAATACGCCTGGATACCGCTTGTTGGAGCGGCATTAGTCATCGCATATGACGCCACAAGACGGAAAATCTCATCCATAAGAATAACACAAAAAGCTTGAGTCCCCTCTTTTTTCTGCAAGAACGAAAAACAGCAAGGCAGATCGTAGCAATCAAGTCGAAAGAATTAGAAATGCAATTCTCACAGAACTGAATCAGAAAAACGACGTGCATCTTGGTAGCTGATGTAGTCTCATTGCGACTGGAATAAGGCCTACAGTGCGTTGTTTCACAAGAATCTTCCAGACTCAGTCTATGCTTCACCCAAAACCATTGAATGATATCTCAAGTTCTTCGTTGACTAGTTCCAGCTACGCCGCAGAGGAAATGTGTTTTCAGCTACTTTGCAGAGACAATGCTCTCACATCGATTTCTTGAAACTAGAAAAAAGGGTGTTTGATTCGTGCTATTCAGTTTTGAGCTCTGAGATTCCCAGTGCTTCTGCATCGAGTGGGAACACAGGTCGCTTGAGCTTCTTCCACGGGAATGCTGCCAATCTTGTGCCGTGCCAGCCAGGGTTGTCCAGCTCGATGATCTTCTTGGCGATTGGGTCATGGACTCTCCGATAGTGGACGCAGGATTTGACCAGCAGTATCTTATAGCTGGTAGGCTCAAGCCCGAGGCTTCTATAGACATCTAAACTAGTAGCCTGCATAGTCCGTTCCGTCAAGATGATATCGACTCCTTTTACATTCAACACGACGGTTCTACCCATATTGCTCTCGGCGACTCGTCCTACCTGACCTGAAGGTACAAATTTACCATCTGATATACGTTTCACGTAGCCCGTTACTTCTAGTGGGTCTCCTACCCACGGCTCGGTCTTGCCTCCGATCTTCATTGTTACTGTGTTGCCGACACCTGCTCTTATGGCTAGGTCAACGGCTTCAGGGTCTCGCATAACCGCAACACAGGCATTTGCGACCCCACGATCTAGCATCGCCTTCAACGCAATAGTGCCATCTTGGGGTGGACCCCCACCAGGGTTGTCCGCTTGGTCGGCCAGCACAACTGGCCCCTCAGGCTCCGCCAGAGCCATGTCCAATGCTCTGTCCATGGGCACGACCCGCGCCAAGAAGTCCAGCCTCAGGTCCCAGCAGAACTGGCTGAGTTCGTTCGCCTTCTTTTGTGCGAGCTCTTGGTTGCCATCAGCGATGACCATGAACGTTACACCAGGATACGGCACATCGGCGTAAGGGTAGCCGGCTGAACATGTAGCTGAGAGGATGCCTGGCTCCGCCTCAATTTGGTGAACCCTATCGATGACCGCCTTCATGGGATAGTAAAACGACTTCTGCATCACCGGCGTTATGATCATGTTCGGCTGTGCATAGGCGATCTTCGGGTTGATCTTTCCACGTATTGTGTCAATAAGCAACTGAGTTACCTCGACAGACCGATCGTACCCATCAAAGTGCGGATAAGTGTCGTAGCCGCAGAAGAAGGAGCCATACTTCATCGTCTTGGGGCCGATGTTCGCATGCATATCAAAAGGTGACACAACGGGTATCTTGTCCCCGACCACCTTCCTGACTTGTCCGAGAACGTGACCTTCGAGGTCGTCCTCAGTCTCCGTCGCTCCTCCTCCGTGGAGTAGGAGCAGTACTCCATCCACTGGCATCGCCTTCTCGATGCCCGTGAGGATGGGCTTGAGCATCGAGTAGTACGACTCATCGAGAACACGCCCCTTGGAGTCGGGTGAGCCATAGACGGTCGGTATGAGTTCCACACCCTCACGTTCACACACCTCGATCATACCGCCGAGATTAGTTCGTCTACCTCGATTGAAATCAATCGCTTCTTTTCCTTCTTGCCTTCTCCCTGGTATAAACCGAGTGATGAAGGTGCAAGACTCGTGAGATATTCCCCCGCCAACAAGTTTGATTTTTTCCATCGCCATTCGTCTCCAATAATGGTTTTTTTCCCATATAAATAACTATTGACAATGTAAAGTCACGTCAGAAACGTGACTTGAGGAATAAATCTTAAATGATCTTTGGGCTTACAAGATTTCTGAGTGGAAACAATGAACGCGGTATTGAGAGTAACTGCAACTGGCGATTCCATCCTCAACATGCGCATCTCTTTCCATAAAGAAGAGGAATTTCTCTCCCTAGTAAACACCATAAGAAAGGGCGATGTTAGGTTCACGAATTTCGAGGTAATAATCTGTAACTATGACGAAGGCTATCCAGCACCAGAATACGGGTACCCCTATCAAGTCACCGAGCCCTACATAGCCGATGAGCTCAAATGGCTAGGGTTCAACATAGTCTCTCGTGCAAACAACCACACTGTAGACTGGCTGTACGAGGGAATCTTCAACAGCTCCAAAGCTCTCGATGAGAGAGGCATCGTACACGCCGGAGTCGGTCGGAACCTTGGTGAGGCGAGGAGCCCGAGTTATCTAGACACTGAGAAGGGGCGAGTGGCGCTCATCTCCTCCTCCTCGTCCTTCCCCAGTTTTGGCCGGGCAGGAGATCAAAGGTGGGATGTGAAGGGTCGACCGGGTCTGAATCCGCTACGCTACGAAAGAGAAATAAGGTTGACCAAGGAGTCCTTTGTGCAGCTAAAATCGATTCTGGAAAGTGTAGGAAAGGATGTTTTAGGCCCAACCACGGAGACTAGCATCGACTTGTCTCGTATTGCTCGTACAAAATTTGTTGTAGGTGAAGCGCCTGAAGTCTACACGCAGCCCCATGAACTCGATCTAAAAGGGAACATCCGGTCTATCAAGGACGCTAAGCACATGGCAGATCTAGTTCTTGTAACGCATCATGGACACGAAAGCCAGGGTTCCGACCGGTTTGTACCAGCTAGATTCATTGAAACCTACGCGAGGGCATGCATTGACAACGGTGCTGATGCATTTCTAGGACATGGCCCCCATGTTCTGAGAGGCATCGAGATCTACAAGGGTAAACCTATCATCTACAGCATGGGAAACTTCATCTTCCAATGGGACACGACGAAGAAACAGGGTCAGGAGCAGTATGATAGGTACGGTCTGGGTATCGACGCGATGCCCGGAGAGGTCGTTCAAGCCGCCCATATGAGGTCGAGTGAAACTAGGCGTGGTTTCGACTTTGAACCCATGTTCTGGGATAGCTTTATAGCGGACATGATTTTTGAGAAAGGGGTACTCACTAATCTCAAGATCCATCCAGCAACCCTCGGCTTTGGGTTACCAAGGACGCAAAGAGGATGCCCAATGCAACCCTCCCACGAAGATGCTGTCCGGATAATTGAGCACATCGCCAAATACTCCGCTGCGTATAATACCAAAATACAGATCGAGAAGGATATAGGGATCGTCCAACTCTAGGTCAGTTAGGAAAGCTTCATGTCTTTTTTTCACCCGCTTCGATCGATCAACTGGTCTAGGCTCGCTCTCTTTTGGTTGGGGTGGCTCATATTACAGATGCCCTTTCGATCGATCGACCCCCTTGGGGAAGGTCCCAAAGTTCCTGGGCTAAGAAGCAACCAGCCCCGGAGGGTCGGTGTCGATCGGTCTGCTGTCGGTTGAGTCGGCTGTTAACCTGCTCTTAGACAGCTTACCTCCCTACTTAGGGCGAGAGCATATGTCGCCGTAGACCTTTACTGGGGCTGGCTTCTTCGCGGAAGCGTTTTAAGCCTTTAGCCCTAATTCCTATAGAAAAGTTGTGAGAGGTGAATCTAGCAGTGCCGAGAAGATATAAAATCCTCGCCCTTATCGGGGATGGTATAGCCGAAGAGATCGTGCCTGAGGCTGTCAAGGTTCTCAAGGCGGTTGAGGAGACCTATGGCTTCGACTTGGAAATTCTGGGACCCTATGGCTTCGGCGCCAAGTACTGGGTCGATCACGACATGAAGAGGGGATGGGACCCAGCGATCACTGAGGAAATCATATTTGAGGCGGATGGCATCTTCAAAGGGCCCGTGGGGCTACCTGAGTGGGTTGGAAGGCTGCCTGGCCCTAATCTCCCAGTGAATCTGAGGCCGGACTTGGACGTCTACGCCAATATCAGGCCCTGCAGGCTCAGGCCAGGCGTTGAAAGCGTCTTGATGGGGAGGAAGGCGGGGGACATAGATTACATTGTTCTGAGGGAGAATACTGAACACATGTATGTGGGTGTAGGGGGATCCGTGAGGAAGGCTAGGAAGACTGAGATGGGGGTTGACACATACATCCAGACGCGTAGAGGCTGTGAGCGTGTCATCAGATACGGGTTCGAACTCGCAAGAAAGGGGGAGTACAAGGGCAGAGTTGGTGCACCATCCGACGGGAAGAAGAGGCTCACCTGCAGCGCCAAGTGGGGGCTCTGCAAGGGTGACGACTTATTCAGAGAGACATGCCAAGACATCGCAGTGGAATATCCCGATGTAGCGGCGGACTATGCCTGGGTAGATGCCTGGTCCTACTGGGCCATCATGAGGCCCAACTTCTACGATGTCGTGGTCATGCCGAACCAGTACGGAGACATTCTCTCAGACATGTCGGGCGCAATTCAGGGTAGCATGGGCCTCGCAGGTTCTCTCAACGCGGGCGACCAGTACTGCTACGCCGAGGCTACACATGGATCTGCACCTGACATCGCGGGCAAAGGGATAGCGAACCCCACTTCAATCATCCTTTCAGTCGGGATGATGCTAAACTGGATCGGAGAAAAGCGGGGGGATAACAAGCTGAAAGCTGCGTGGAAAGGGATCGACAAAGCCGTCGACACTGTTCTCGGGGAGAGGAAGGTCAGGACACCTGACCTGAGAGGGACAAGCGGCACATCACAGTTCGGAACGGCGGTAGCCGAAGCGGTAAGACAATGAAACAAGCAATCCAATTCAGCTATCGAAGACGAATTCTCTGTGAGGATGTCTGGGTCTATTGTAACTCTATTAGTCCCCATTTTTCCAAGCCTCTGCGAGTGAAGCCCTTATGTCGTCAATTTCCCCTCTTGGAGGTACCTCAAGATGCAGCGCCCCTGGGAATCGGCTACTCCTTCATGGGGCGGCGGAACTCCGTTCAGAGATCTGCATAGATGCGCAGGGGTAGAGCGCTACCTCGGCATCATGTCTAGTGGTTTCCTCGAGAAGCCCCAGAGCCTCCTTCCAGGACTTGACCCATATTGATCCCTTCCCGTAGTACTCTTCATCGATCATCATCAGATGGGGCGATACGACGACGATGCGGCTCATCTTCCAAGGTTTCCGAACGTAGACATCGGGCCTCCAGCCTTTGCCTCCGAAGTCGGTGCCGAAGCGGCCGTTGTAGTAATGGACGCGGCACCCTTCTGGGGTGTAGATGAGGAAGACTAGGTCGCCGCCTTTCCTCACTGATTCGATGGCTATGTCGTAGGCCTTGTAACCCTCGTTGGCCATCGGGTACCCATTGCCCATGGATATATCGGCATCTTCAACAATGGGTGTGGCGTAGTGCCTCCGCGCCTTCTTGACTCCCTCCCTGTGGGCCTCCACTACATCGCCGC
>CAZVKZ010000043.1:0-9831 GCA_964627775.1 uncultured Candidatus Bathyarchaeia archaeon
TTGAGAAGCCTAACAAAGTTCCATAGCTTGGCGGGACTCAGGATAGGATATGGCCTCGCTTCTGAGGAGATCATAGAAGCGCTTCACAGGGCAAAGGTGCCGTGGACTGTCAACTGCTTGGCTCAGGCAGCTGCAGAAACAGCGTTGAGAGACGATGAGCATGCAAAGAGCGTGCGAGAATCTGTGGCCCGAGAACGCGCTTTCATGCTGAATCAGTTGAAGGCGATCCCCGGGCTGGGAGTGAATGGCTCGGAGACTGACTTTCTACTCATCGACACCAGGGGCATAGGCCTGACTGGCAAAGAGATCTCAAAGAGAGCATTAGAGGAGGAAATGATGATCCGGGATTGCAGCTCCTTCAAGGGTCTTGATGAGTTTCACGTTAGAATAGCGATTAGGACGAGAAAGCAGAACCTGGCTCTCCTGCGCTTTCTTGGAAGACTCTCCAGAAGGGGGAACTGAATGAACTTGCCATGTCAAATCCATGAGGATTTAATCTCTCAGATGTCTATCTTGATCCTTGCTCTTGTGCTCGACCTAGTGATAGGCGAGCCGCCAGAGATAATCCATCCGACGGTCATTATCGGAAAGACCTCTGAACGACTAAGCAAGAAAGCTAGTGGATTTAGGTCTCACGGGCGCCTTTTCGGCTGTCTGATGGCTTCCCTAATAGTACTTCTTGCCACGAGCTCTACGTTTCTTCTCCTTGAGTTCGCTAGGGCGCAGTTGGGTCAGCCGGCACAGGTAGTTCTTGGAGCATTACTCCTGAAGACCTCTTTCGCAATCAGATCTATGAACCTTCATGTGAAACCGATCAAGGATGCACTCCAAGAGGGGGATCTCAGCAGAGCAAGAGCAGCGCTGAGAAGAATAGTCAGGCGTGATACAGAGGGGCTGGATGAAGAGCTCTGCTCCTCTGCAACGATTGAGTCGATAGCAGAAGGCACTGTGGATGGTGTCACCTCGCCACTCTTCTACTTCTTTGTTTTTGGCGTCCCGGGCGCCGTAGCTTTCCGTGCGATAAATACTCTAGACTCAATCGTCGGTTACAGGACGCCATCCTACTTGAAGCTGGGATGGTCCTCCGCCAAACTCGACACTGTCGCGAACTATTTGCCTGCAAGACTGACTGGAATAGCCATGGTTCTTGCATCTGCTGCCTTAGGCCGGAACTGGCGGACTTCGCTCTCAATCATGAAGAATGAACATGATCTGACTGAGAGCCCGAATGCCGGTTGGCCGATGTCCGCGATGTCAGGCGCCGTCGGAGCGAGACTGCAAAAACTTGGCTCGTACGAGCTAGGTAGTAGGTTAAGGCAACCAACACACGGAGACATCACACCAGCTCTTCAGATCATGTGGGTAACGATCATGATCTTCCTTGTTGCTTCTGTTATTCTGTATGTCACGTTCTCATGTTTGCTGTTGGGATGAGAAAAGATGCATGAATACCCTGATATACTGATAGCTCTTGGCGAGCCCAAGGCAAAGAAATTCTTGGGAACCCTAGAAGGCAAGAGACCAGTCTTCGTCTGCACCGTGGCCACGACGGAGACGGCTAAGATCCCAGGGATATCTGCAGCAGGCAAGAACCCGGAGTTCACCGACTACACCCCACCTGCAGACATGGAATACCTGTACTACGGCAAGTGCAGGTGTATCGATGGAGTGCCAGTTACTCCTGACGGGATACCCACCCCGGCGCTGATAACGAGGGCTGCGGCCAGTCTTACCCGAATACCTCTGATCGTCGTTGATGCCGGCTCAAGAGTGAAGCCACAAGTACCTTTCTTCGACTTGGGGGGGCAACCCGGAGCTGACATTAGAACGGGTCATGCTGTGAAAAATGCAGTCACCGTGTTTGAGCGAGCGACCATAGTTGGAAGGAATCTGGCTGGAGCCTCTGACTATATCGTTCTCGGTGAGAGCATACCAGGCGGGACAACAACAGCCCTAGCTGTCTTGCTTTCCATGGGATTCGATGCCAGAGGAAAAGTCAGCAGCAGCATGCCAAAGAACCCTCACGATCTAAAGCTCTCTGTTGTGCGCCAGGCGATGGAGGCTGCTGGGGTAGGTGAGGGCGAACTTGAAGGAAGACCTCTGGAAGCGATAGCTGCAATAGGCGACCCAACCCAGGCAGCTATCGCTGGGCTCGCAATGGGTGCTGCGCAAGAGATACCGGTGATGCTGGCCGGCGGAACGCAGATGGCCGCCGCCCTAGCAATAGTTGACGGAATCGATTCCTCTGTGACTGACGAGCTTTCTGTAGGAACTACAAAATGGTTGGTGAGGGATCGGGATTCTGACATCGTGGGTCTAGTGAGGCAGGTGGGAGATATCCCACTCATGGCTGCCAATCTGGACTTCGGCAGATCCAAACATCAAGGATTACGTGCTTATGAAACAGGCGTGGTCAAAGAAGGCGTGGGAGCCGGCGGCGCAGCAATATCAGCGATGCTGGTGACTAAGGGAGGCGTAACAGGAACCTCCCTACAGGAGCAGATTGAAGAAGAGTACGAAAGGATTGTGCGTCGAAGATGAGATCAAATCCTCCTCTGACTGGGTTGCAGGTTGAGATAGCAGATGACCATTTGACAGTTGCATCAAAGACCCCTCTTCTAGTTCTCAGTTCAGCAGTTCTCAACGGTGGCCTACGAAGGGCAAACAACATTCTGATCAAACGAGTCAGAGAAAATTTAAGGTGCAGAGACCCTCAGGCATATCTGTCGAAAGCTGCAGCCATGCTTCACCTTGAACCTGCCATGACTATCGGTTTCATGACAGCAGCAGACCCAAGGAATCTCGGTTTCTCGAATTTTGGATCAGCCAATGTAAAGGTTTCAGCCATTGTGACTGCAGGTACGTCGAACGCAGCCAAGGCTGGTGAACGAGTAAGAACTTCAAAGAGCGAGATCGGTACGGTGAATACGATAGTGCTGACGAACGCAAAGATCGCAGATGGTTGCTTTGTCAATGCACTCCAGACGGCAACCGAGGCTAAGGCGCTCGCCTTCAGAGAGCTTGATATTAGAAGCTCTAACTCAGGAGAGGAGGCAACCTGCACCTCCTCAGACTCCACTCTGGTTGGTTCAACTGGCGAAGGAATTGAATGTGCATATGCAGGTGTCGCTACAGATCTTGGTCGATTGATAGCCAAGGCAGTGAATCAAGCTGTAAAAGAGGCGATAATCAAGCAGGATAGACTTCTTCCACACAGAGGATTGCTTGATAGACTTCGGGAGCGGGGAATTACGCTGGAGGATCTTGAAGATGCATTCTTGGAGATGTACATTCATCACAAGACTATGGGAACGAGAAAAGGTGTCCGGAAGACCTTCAGGAAATTGTTTGAGGAGGCCGCTTCCGACCATAACGTGGCAGCGCTCGTGATGGCAGCATTACGGCTTGAGGATGATGGCCGATTAGGATTGATTCCAGGTCTCTCAGAGGCTGCTTTTGCCAGAGATCCTGTTAGCCTTCTGGCCGATGAGATTGTTGGGACTGCGATAAGCAACTATATTGCAGGTTCAAAGGGCCTTTTTGAGTATGCGCGATTCGACCAGAAGAAGCCAGGAATCGTCAGAAAGCTTGGACCATTCGCAGACGACGCTATTGGGGCTCTTGTTGCTGGCACATCATCAAATGTTTACTCTAAACTGCTGAGACAAAGGTAATTCTCGTGCCAATGCTTCGAGGTCTAAGAGGCGTTATCGCATTCCTAACTATCATGCCTACCGGAGGAAAAGGCGTAGATCACAAAGATGCTGCCAATAACATGTATCTTTTCCCCGTGGTGGGCGCTGGCTTAGGGCTATGTGTAGGTCTGCTGGCGAGAGGCCTGCTTCTCTTCCTCCCAACAGCTATGATCGCCACAACCTTGACTGTTGCTGTCCTCTATCTGGCGAGTGGCCTGCATCATTTCGATGGGCTGATCGATTTTGGCGACGGCTTAATGCTCAGGGGTTCACCTGCCGAGAAGATTGCGGCCATGCGAGACAAGACAACTGGCGCAGGCGGATTAGGCCTAGGCCTTGTAAACACCTTGCTGCTGGTCTCCTGTCTGGGGGCTACTACTGCAGAGAGAATTGTGCCGGTCATGGTTGTTTCTGAATCTTCAGCAAAACTCGCTATGGTAGCTGCAGCTGCAGCCGGTAGGCCCGCACTTGATGGGGTGGGCGCTGTCTTCGTCAGAGCGTCAAAGGGAAGAAGGGGCAGGGCATCCCTTTTGGTGGGCCTACTATTCTCCGCCCTGACCGGGGTTTTCGCGCTCGGAATGGGAGGGTTGTCCGGTTTTGTCACAGCCATTTGTGTGGCCTTGATAATCGCGGGATCATCGCATCGCAATTTTGGATGCGTCACCGGTGATGTTCTGGGCGCCACCAACGAGTTGGCAAGGTCATGCTCACTGTTGGCTTTGGTGATTTTCCATTGGCTGTAGTCGGGCTTATCATGGCAGGTGGGAAAGGAAGCAGGATGGGCCTCAAGCTTGAGAAGCCTCTGATCAAAATCGGTGGAAAAACCATGCTGGAGCGAGTTGCTGAGGCGCTCAAGGGAGCCAAAGGAATCGAGAGAATAGTCGTCGCAACAAGTCCCGATACACCTCGGACAGGAGAGGTAGCGGAGAAGCTGGGGCTAGACGTCATTGAAACACCAGGCCAGAACTACGTCACCGATGCTCAGCGGGCTATCCGGATGCTGATTCCAAAGACAGTTCTCGTAATCTCGGCTGACCTCCCTCTAGTATCAAGCAATCTCATTGATGAGATCATTGAATGCTACCTCGAGTGTGGCAAACCATCATTGAGAGTGGTTACTCCGACTCAACCTGACATGCCAGATGACTCTGAGAGGCCAAATACCAAGAGGGGTAGCGCATCGACGAGACCAGTTGGAATAAACATAATCGATAGCCGGCACATCGATGAGTCTTACATTGATGAGGCAGAATTCGTGATCAGCTCGCCAGAATCAGTCCTAAATGTGAACTCACCCAGGGATCTGGAAAGAATCCTTCCAAAACGCAAACTAACCTGACATGACACCAGGTTCTGAAAGGACCATCTAACGTTTAGGATAGGTTTTATCTGGAGATCTTGCGATATAGGCGAGCGCCCTGAAATATTCGCGGCCTGAGGATGGAGATGCGAAGCATTCTTGGAGATTCAGCTTTTGTTGCGGAACTGCCAGACTCTGACAATCCTCCAGAAGCTGGAACCGCCTGGAGAGCGAAGTCAGCTTTCGCTTGTTATCTTGCCGTAGTTGTCGGAGTCTTGCTAGTGGCCATAGCCACAACGCTGATCCTAGGATCCACTGGTGTCAACTTGAGAGACCCCCCTTTTCCATTGTCACTTGTCTCGATTCCAACAAATGAGATTACGATATTACTGCTGACCTTGGCGTTCGCCAAGAGGAGCAGGGCAACCGTAGCTCAGCTTGGATTCAAGAAGATCTCAGCAGGCACTATCTTCAAAATGATACTCCTGGCAGTTGTCATGTTGATGGTAACGGCCACTGTCGCTGTCCTTCAGAATGCGATACTGGGGCCTGATCCGTCAGAGCAGGTCTTCACCAGGCTCGTATCACCGAGAACCCCGATTCAGCTGGCAATCTTGGTCGTCTTCTCGATGCTCCTTGTCGGTCCAATAGAGGAGCTATTCGCCAGAGGTTATGTTCAGCAGGGGCTGGAGGATTCATTTGGCAAGGCATCGGGCTGGTTACTGGCATCCTTCATGTTTGGCATGTTGCATGCTTTGAATATCCTTAGGGCGATCGCTCCAACGCTCGTGGCAGGTTTGTTCCTGGGTTACATCTGGCAGAGGACAAATAGGAATACGACTGCGGTGGCAATAATGCATGGAGCCTACGATTCAATCGCTCTGGCCCTGGCATATCTTGGTGGAGTGTAGAATACCCAACATCCACTACTCCGACCTGTCAAGAACAGGATGCCCCAGAAGTGTGCATCGCTCTTGCTTCGATGAGGTAGATGGTCTCAAAAAAGAGGTTGTGCTTGACCAATATTTTGACCTCAAAGCCTATTCTGGCCAGACATTCCATGGTTTTCTCATATCCTGAGAGTGAAGACTGAATCATCAGCAGCCTTCCGTTGGCCTCTAGGTACTCCTGAACCTCGCTGATGAACCTCTCAGTCAAATGCCTGCCATCCTCTCCCCCATCCCATGCAAGCTCAAGCTGCCCCCGCCTGCCTCCCCCCTCTGGAAGGTATGGTGGGTTAATGAGTATTAGATCGAATCTGCCCCTTATTGGAGAGAACAAGTCACCCACGATGAATTCAACATTTGCTATGCCGTTAAGCTTGGCATTTTCTTTTGCCAGCCTGGCTGCGTGGGGATTGATGTCTATGCCCACGACTGAATCAGCCTTCTGTGAGGCGACAAGTGAGAGGTAGCCTGACCCTACACCTATCTCCAAGACTCTCTCATCAGCGTCAGTCTCCAGATTATTGGCTAATAGCAGGGTATCCTCTGCGGGTTCATAGACTTCCGGATGACTCTGGATTCTCAGTCTGCCAGCTGAATCGACCATAGCCAAGCCTCAGTGAAGCTCAATTCCGCGAGAGGTTCTCAGGTGGGCTACACATACGCGTTCCGAATTGGCGCGCATATCTCTGACGATGCCCTTGGCCCAATGACGCGTTACCAAGCTATTAACCGCAGCGCCCCTTATGGGCGGATGGGGAAGTCTGACCGGCTTACCCTCGCAGTATTTCGCAGTCCGTGACCATGGATACGTGTCATCTTAATCGCAACCTAGGGGATTGACGCATACTCGCAGCTGGGTTGCTGGTAGAGTGATAGCAGAAGTTGGCGCAGAAATCAAGAAAGGCGACGTGAAGTTAGGCTAATCTTAAATCTAAGATCGACTACAAACATCTTCTTGGTAGTTTAGTTTGCCAAAGAAGAAGATCAAAAAGAAGGCTAAACCTAAGGCCAAACCTAAGAAGCGAGCTAAGCCAAAACCCAAACCAGCCGCCGTCACTCCTCCTCCAGCTGAGGCCCCAGCACCCGAGGCTCCTCCAGCTGAGACATCCGCGCCCTCGTGGCAATCTCCAACCTAGCCAATCTAGCAGCCAGTATCGATGTGGAAGCCTCTAGGTTCAAGCCAATATTGCCGGACTACTCTCGATGACCTAGGCTACGGCCTAGCTATCCCCTCTTTTCTTGATTTAGGCGAGGAAAACGTCGAATCAGAGCCTTCCAAGAGTATTGACCGTTCCCGGTGAGAGCACATGGAAGACCTGAACCGTCTGCGAAGGCCTCTTGAGCCAGCTGTCCCATTCCCTGAACCATTACGCCCGCTCACACCTTCGATTTCAGATGATACCGCTAAGGTCCTGAGGGAAATCTTAATCAGGCTTGACCGAATAGAGGAACGTCTAGCCAGCATAGAGAAGATGCTTATTGCGAGACAGTGTTGAGTTTTTCTCGATCTTAGATTCTGTCTACCTGATCTGTTAGCTGGTCTAGGACCCTTTCGTTTGCCCATAGAGACAAGATGTCTATGACGTTGCGAACCTCCAAGATCCGCAAGCGAGATGGGCGCATAGTTGACTTCGACCCCAAAAAGATAGAGATCGCTATAGGGAAGGCGATGAACGCTGTTTCTGACAAAGACGGCGATGTGGCCTCAAAGGTCACAGGAGCCGTTGTCAGAGAGATCGATGATAGGTTCAGGGGAGAGATACCGGGGGTTGAAGATGTTCAGGATGTGGTAGAGAAGGCACTGATGAAGGAGGGCCTGTCAGAGGTTGCAAAAGCCTATATTCTGTATAGGAAGAAGCGTGCCGAGATTCGTGAGGCCAAGAGATTTCTTGGCGTTGAGGATGAGCTTAAGCTTACAGTCAACGCCGTAAGCGTCCTTGAGCGAAGGTATCTCCTGAGAGACGCCACTGGCAGCGTGACAGAGACTCCCAGCCAAATGTTTCAGAGGATAGCCAAGGCGATTGCTACGCCAGATCTCCAATATGAAGGCCCCGAGAAAGCGGCGTTGACGGAGCAGTATTTCTACAAGTTGATGGCCGGTCTTGAGTTCCTTCCAAACTCCCCGACGCTCATGAACGCTGGTACCAGGCTTGGGCAACTCTCAGCATGCTACGTACTGCCTGTTCGAGACTCAATTGTTGATATTTTCAATACCGTCAGGGATATGGCGGTCATTCACCAGACTGGAGGGGGAACAGGCTTCTCCTTCTCTAAGCTTCGGCCGAGGGGTGATTTTGTTGGTTCAACAGGAGGGATAGCCTCAGGGCCCATCTCTTTCATGCGGGTTTTTGACACAGCCACGGACGTGATAAAACAGGGGGGGAGGAGGAGGGGGGCTAACATGGCCATTCTCAGGGTTGATCATCCGGACATAATCGAATTCATAACTGCCAAGGAGAGGGAGGACTTCCTTGCAAACTTCAACTTATCAGTTGCAGTGACAGATGCTTTCATGAAGGCGGTGGAGAAGGGTCAGGACTTTGAGCTCATCAATCCACGGACAAATAGTCCAGTCAGGAAGATCAATGCGAGAAACCTCTGGACTCTCATTGTGACAGCAGCCTGGAAGACAGGGGACCCAGGACTAGTGTTCATCGATGAGATAAACAGGCACAATCCTACGCCTGAGCTTGGCCCTATGGAGAGTACCAACCCATGCGGTGAGCAACCTCTCCTTCCTAACGAGTCATGTAACCTCGGCTCGATCAATCTTGCAAGGTTCGCCAGCAGTGAAGGCGTAGACTGGGATAGACTCAGGGACTGTGTCAGAGAATCCGTTCATTTTCTAGACAACGTAATCGACGCCAACAAGTACCCCACCCTAGATGTTGAGAAGCTTACGAAAGGCAACCGGAAGATCGGGCTGGGGGTCATGGGCTTCGCTGACGCCCTGATCAGGATGGGGATACCATACAACTCGGATGAGGCCCTCAGACATGGTGAGGAGATCATGAGATTCATCCAAGACGAGGGTCACAAGAAATCGATTGAGATCGGAGAGGCAAGGGGCTCCTTCCCGAACTTTGAGGGCAGCATATGGAGGAAGCGCGGGCACAAGGCTATGAGAAACGCTACAGTTACAACTGTAGCCCCAACCGGAACCATAGGCATAATAGCAGGTGTTAGCAGCGGGATAGAGCCTCTATTTGCTGTCGCCTTTGTTCGGAATGTGATGGAGGGAACTAGACTCACCGAGGTCAACCCGGAATTCGAGAGATCGGCCAGGGAGAGGGGATTCTACAGTCAGGTATTGATCGCAAAGATTGCGCGAACAGGTTCGATCAGCGGATTTGATGAGATCCCGGAGAACATCAGGAAGTTGTTCGTTACCGCTTTCGACATTTCACCTGAATGGCACGTAAGAATGCAGGCAGCGTTCCAGAAACATGTCGATAACGCAGTCTCGAAGACAATAAACTTCCCCAATGAGGCCACCCCTGACGAGGTTGAGAAAGCCTATCGACTAGCGTACAAGCTGCGATGCAAAGGGATAACTGTCTATCGTTATGGCAGCAAGCGCCAACAAGTACTGTACATAGGATCGGTGATGGGCAAAGAGACTGGTAGGCTGGTTGACTATGTCAGCGCTGAGTCTGAGTACAGCGGGGGATGCCCAACTCCGATCTGTTCAACTGCATGAACGACAAAAGCGGTGGCGATTCTGCTGTCGTGCAGCTTAGCTTCGTGCTGCGTGTTCAGCTGCTCTTCTTTTGGGAAGCCTGCTCCGTTATCTCTTGGGAGATCTGTTCCATAGTCTTTCCTTCGGTTTGAATACCCAGCTTCTTAGCTGTCTCAAGCAGGACCTCGCCTGATCTAGACTGCGTTGGCG
>CAZVKZ010000044.1:0-9766 GCA_964627775.1 uncultured Candidatus Bathyarchaeia archaeon
CAGAAGCTGAGATCGATCCTTGAGCACCTTGGCGTTTCAAGCGGCGAACTTGAGGGATCGATGAGGTGCGACGCCAACATCTCGATAGAGGGTGGAACGAGAGTCGAGGTGAAGAACATATCCTCCTTCAAAGAGGTTGAGAGGGCGCTCAACTTCGAGATCACAAGACAGAGAAACCTTGTCAGGAAGGGCCTTCGTGTAGGGCGTGAAACAAGGCACTGGGATGAGACTAGAAGGGTTACAATCTCCCTGAGAGTCAAAGAGGAAGAGGAAGACTACAGATACTTCCCGGAGCCTGACCTAGTTCCAGTATTGATCACGGGGGAAGAGATTGAGAGCAAGAAAGCCTCGATGCCTGAGCTCCCTGAAAGCCACAAGAAAAGATTGATGACCCAATACGGCATCTCACTGCAGAACGCAGAGGTTCTATCTGAGAACAAGGCGCTTGCAGAGTTCTTTGAGGAGTGCGCCAAGGAATACAAACAACCAGACCTACTCAGCAACTGGCTCGTAGGTGACCTGCTCTCCTATCTGTACGAAATGGACCTTGAGCTGAAGGATGCTAGGATTACGCCAAAACACGTCGTTGGGATGCTTGAACTGATCGATGACGGGACGATAAGCGGGAAGATCGCCAAGGAAATCCTGAAGGAAATGATGGAAGCTGGAAGACTACCAGAACAGATTGTTGGAGAGAAGAGATTGAGAAGGATCTCTGATGTGGAGCATTTGCAGCAGTTAACTGAGAAGATATTCAGCGAACATCCCAAGGCCGTGAAGGATGCGCTTGAGGACGAGAAGGCGGTACGCTTCCTCGTGGGACAAATGATGAAGGAGACGGGGGGAACTGCTGACCCCCAGCTGGCAAACACATTGGTCAGGGACAGGCTTAAATCTATACGAGAGAGCGGACTGCAATAGACCCCTTTTCAGATGAGCAGTCGACATGGCTTCATAACAACTTTTAAGAGCGTGAATAGTGAGAAGTCACGGTGTTAAGCGAGAGTAAGTAAGATGTCGTATGAAGGGAAACCCGAAACTGCAGAAAGTTCAGAATCTGCAGCACCCGTAAAAGTAGAAACTCTGAACCCAAACTCCAGACAGGTGAATACGACCGTGAAGGTTGTCTCGAAGAGCCCGGTAAGAGAGACCATCTCAAGAAGGGATGGTTCTGTTCACAGGGTGACAGATGCGCTTGTGGGCGACGAGACGGCCTCAATATACCTGACACTCTGGGATGACAATATTGACAGTGTGAAGGAGGATTCGACCCTAGACATAAAGAACGCATACATCTCCCTGTTCAAGGGTTCGATGCGTCTGAATATCGGAAGGTACGGAAGCCTCGCCACCTCAAGTCAGGCCATCTCAAGTGTGAACACGACCAACAACCTCTCAGACAAGCAGTTTGAGCAGGAAAGGCGCTTCACCAGCTTCAGACCCAGGTATGGTGGAGACGATCGGAGGGATAGAGGGGGAAGAGGCTACCGAAGGTTCGGCTCAAGAAGAAGGTTCTAAAACATTAGATGACGCATCCACGCGTCATCCTTTTTCCACCACTTTTTTCGTTTCTGTCATATTTTTTGTCGGTTAGTTTCCGGGCGCTCACTTCTGGTTTCAAGTTGCTCTCTTCTAGTTTCTGCCTGCTCTCTGGCTTGTCTTTGTTGCATATTTGGACTGTTGGAAAATTGTTGCCTGACAAGTAGGCCCTCAGTTGCTCAGGGGAGGGTAGTTCAGAGATTACCATCTCAACTGTCAATACAGTATGGAGGCGGGATGGACAAACAACACCTGTGAAGGTGGCTCCAGCGCCAGACGGCTCTTCTCTTCACTCTTCTTGTTGTGTGCCTTCGCAGCTGTCCTGAGATCATGAATGCTGCCGACCTCCCTAGCTACCTCCATCAAAGCTTGCTCGACCTCACCTATGCTGAGCTTCTCCGCTTTGCTGATGGATGAGCGAGAACGCCCCATCTTTCAAGTTGGAGATGAATTGTGGCAGAACAAGTGGTCCAAGAGACCCCACAGGCTTCAGCCTGCGGCAGTTCAGAATACTGGCTTTATTTTGAAGGAAATAAAATTACAGAAATGTAAGAAAGAATTGTAGGGGAAACTCGTTTTTCTGGCGTTTGGCACAATGGAATTGAAAACGGTTCTGCACTTCTTTCAGAGTAGAAGAGCAAGATACTTTGCATAGTCGCGGTTCATTCTATTTTGGCAAGCCACTGTGCGAAGAAGATGTCGCTTACTTTGTATCCTTGTTCAGTCTTTTCCACTAACTCTTTTTTTTCTAATGCGTGGAGGGCCCTTGCAACATTCGGTGCTGATTTGAGACTGTAGCGCCGAATGTACTCAGTTGAGTAGATGTTCTTGGTAGTCTCCGTGGAGAAGGCGTAAGCGAGTCTTCTTTGACTTTCAGCTAATCCATCATAGATCTCCTCGTAAGCGTATCTATTGGCGGCTATGACGCTTTCAACCGCTCTATTGATGATGTTAAGCCACTCTTGCTCAGGCAGCATTCTCCCTGAGGGATAGGCTATGTTCCAGATTTCATGGCACAGCTGCTGCGTATAGTAGGGATGGCCTCTAGTTACTTGCAGTACTCTGGTGATTATGTTCCTTGGGATGTTGAGTCCACCATCCTTGAAGCGGTTGGCCAAGAACTCGGTGAACTCTTCTCCAGGTATCGCCTCAAGCGGGATGCTCTTGCAGGACTTGTAGAACGGCCTCCCTTTGTTGTTGAAGATCTCTTGGAGGAGCTTTCTTCTGGATCCTAGGAACACATATGAGACTTTGTCGTGGTGCTGGAAGATTGAGCGCATCATGCTCTCGACTTCGTGACCGTCGAGCCTCGCTATCTCCTGAAATTCATCAAATGCTACAAAGAATCTTTTCCTCTTCTTTTCAGCTAACTTCTGGGGGGCTTCCAGTATCTCTTGGAAGAGTTGATCTTCCTCCCTCTTTGGGAGGCTCGCACCCAACTCAATGCTAAAGGGCATTGGATACTCCTCAGGAGTTAAGGTGATCTTAGGCCTCGGAAGGTACTCTCGGAGGAGGTGCCCCACCTCTTCCAGTCTACTCTCTACGGCTGAGAAGACGAGAGCGGAATATGTTTCGATGAACCGCTTCTTGGAGAAGACTCGGTAGAGATCTATGTAGATAACGGGATGTCCTTCTGCGGCGAGTCTGTTGAATACCACCTTTATGAGTGATGTCTTACCGTATCTTCTTGGGGAGTGGATGAGGACGTTCTGTCCACCCTTTAGATCTCGAATAATGGTCTCTATCTCGTTTCTTCTATCTGCGAAGTCGTCTCCGCTGACCGCTTGCCCGAACCTGAAGGGATTCATCTTTAACCTCCATGTTATAAACAAAACAAGTAATCAAATATTTAACTTTTAAGTATAGAAAAACGTAACTCAATTGTTACTAACAAGACAGTTACATTCGCTAAAGGACTATTCCGCGCCATTGATTTCAATATTCTTTACCGTACTCGACCCAGTATGATTCCCCAGTGGTAAGGGTCTCTTTCTTCCATATCGCTGCTTCGCTCTTTGCTCGCTCGACCGCCTCGACAAGCGCGGGGAAGACGTCTTTTCTCGATTTTCCAGCTACCATAACCATGAAGATCAGATCCCCAAGATCAAGTTTCCCAGTAACATGATGTATGAGGCAGTCGATTACTCCTGGCCGATTCTTTATGTCATCGGATATCTTGCTGAAAGTCTCCTCAGCCCTCTCCTCGTATGCCTCCAACTCGAGGCTGGTTACCTCACCCTCCTTCACGAAGCCTTTGACGAAACCAAAGAAACAGGCAACCCCACCAACCTCGCTGAACCTCTCGTTAGCCTTTATGAAGTCGATCAAGCTCTGAATTGACAGTTCTCCCTTGCTATGTATACCCACACGAGACAACATCGAGACCTTCGGAACCTTCTGAAGATGATGAAACTTATGAATATTGCCAAGTCATAGGAGTCTGGTCTCAAAGCGCAAGAAATGCATTGAGCATTCCTACACAGACAAGGCGTCTAGGAATTGGAAAGCCCCACAAAGGAACTTGCTGGTAAGTACCTGTTCTCAGTCGACGCAGTTGAAGCTCTAGGCGACGTCTTCAAAAGCGACGTGGAGGAGGTCGTTCGGTCACTCAGGAGGCCGAGCCAAAGATACTTCATGAGAGTCAACATGTTGAAGACCACTCCTGAAGAAGTGCTTGACAGTTTTCGACTGAGAAAGATCCTGCTGTACAAGTTTGGGCAGATTCATGAAGCTCTCTTTGCAGATATTGAGGGGCCGTTCAAGATTCCCGAAGTCGACAAGAGAGTCGTGGTTGACAAGTTCGCTGCAGAGTCTGTTCTTCAAGGCGCCCATGTCTATGCCCCAGCAGTCAAGAAATGCTCGAAACTAAGACGTGATGACGAGGTTGCGATTGCAGAAGTTCATGGCCAAGTTGTTGGTGTCGGGAAGATGCGGATGAGCGAGACGGAGATCCTTACACGGAGGAGGGGGCTCGCAGTCGAGGTTACCTCACCAGTATACCGTGGCCCCAACATCAGAGAGGCTGAAGAGTACTCAAAGGGCTTGGTCTACCCTCAGTCTTTGCCCGCGATGGTAGCCACTAGAGTCTTAGACCCGTCTCCAGGCGAGACGATTGTTGACCTCAACTGTTCACCAGGAGGAAAGCTCTCGCACATATCACAATTGATGCAGAATACTGGCAGAGTGATAGGAATCGACAGAAACCAAAGGAAGATTGACATTGCTGGAAGTAACGTTCAGCGGCTCGGATGCCATAACGTGAGCTTGATCGTTCACGACGCAAGGTACTTTGACGTTGACTATCCAGATCTGAAAGCTGACAGGTGCCTCGTCGACCCCCCATGCAGCGCTCTCGGGCTTGCACCAAAACTCTACGTCGACATTTCAAAGAGGGCTATCGATAACCTGGCTGATTACCAGAAACAGTTCCTAAGCGCAGCCTCAAGAATAGTCAAAGACGACGGATCCATAGTCTACAGCGTCTGCACAATTACCAAACAAGAATGTGAGGAAGTCGCAAAGTACGGTGTGGAAAAGCTTGGACTGAAGCTTGCAGAGCAGAAGCTACATCTTGGAGATGTCGGCCTGAAAGACTTCGGAGATGAAGCCCGCCTCCTGCAGAGGTTTGACCCACGCAAACATGGAATCGGATACTTCATAGCACGATTCACAAAGCGCTGAGATATCCCGCTCAGGAAGGAAAGACTAATCAATCACGCACCGAGCTGTCCGACCCCCTAAAGGGCCCCACCCCCTTGTACTTCGCGTGAGAGCTTGTTTACAAGCCATGTCGCAGTTACGACTGGCACTTCAATTCTCATGATGGTTTCATTTTTCCGGTCAAAGATCTAATCGTGTATGATGTCACCAGCCCTATTGCGATGAGGACCAAGGAGATTATGGAGATCTCCAAGTTCCGATTTTCAATCCTTTGTTTCAGAACGAACTTGAGGAACTCAACAAGAATATAGATGAAGACGGAGACTATTGCCAGAATCAGCAGATGCACTGCGCTGAGCCTCCTCATAGAGAGAGGTAAGTGGATAGTTACTTCATCCCCCATCTCCACTTTCCACCTGCCCTGAACGAGGACCCGAAGTAATGGCTCAAGCCGAATGAAAAAAGATACAGCTTTCCAAAAGTGATCAGCTGCAGATCAAGTCTACGTTGAGGAAACCGAAACTGTAACGACGTATCAGAAGTCGAGTCAGAGGCCTGCGACCCTAGCCAAGGAGCCTTCTGACAACAAGATCTTCATTGTTCGGTGCCTTGATGAAGGTTGGAATGTTCTTCTGCTTGGTCGCTTTGTACGAGACAAACAACCATTCCCCGGTCTCAAGATCTATCGTCTTGTCCAATAGTGCTGTGTTGAGTGAGAACGCTTCCGCGATGACCCACCGGTCATATGATCTCGGAAGAACGCTGACAAAATAGCTGTGAAGCTGATGCAGAGCATTCACATTCAGGTGAGCAACACGTTGAGTGCTCAGCCAGCAGTGGGCCCTATACTTCCTCCCATGTCTCAGCAGCGCCTCAACAGCCCTATTCGAAACGTCAGTAAAGTCTTCACTCCTCGTTCTATCAGGGATAAACTCCTGAGCCTCATCCAAAACAAGTAGAACCCTGCGGTTGCGAGTGGCGCTGAAGGATTTCTTCAACGAGAGGAGGCTCTGTATGAATCTCGAAGCAGCCAACCGGGCATCGTCAGGCTCAGGCAGATAGATCACAGTGACTCTGGGAGAACTCTGACCCAGAACGTAACTCGCGAGTCGGTTGGGGTTGACAATATCCTCCTCTTCACTAGGTTCCTCCTGCAGATAATCAATCACACTCTTCAAGTCTGAACGCAGACCGGCCTTCTCATGCAACTCATTTATGACAGAGGACAAGACGTTGATTATCTTGTCTCTGTCATCGCTATTGAACCTCAGGAGGTCAACCCTCGGGTTCAGCATCTGCGTTGACATCAAACGCTCAAGCTTACCGAGAGCTATGTTGGCTTGAGTGGCTCCTGTCTTGTTTCCAACCGAGGCATCTTCAAGTTTGGAAAACATATACTCCAGCGTGAGCCCGTGAAAACGTGCAAGACTCAGGGGCCTGACCCGGCCATCAGAGACTATCTTCTCGGCAAAGCGCTCGAAGGCCCCCCCAAGGCCAGCTTTGCCTTCCAGAGTCTCGGGGATGACTTGACAGCTCAGGAGCTGTTCCGCATCATTGCACTGCTCATTTGTGAAGATAACGCCATCTGAAGCCATGATGTCCATCAGGTGGACAACATATTCACCGGCAAGGTCCAGGATTACGACTTTGAGGTCCTTATCACCTTCAAGAGTCTTCCTGATCAAGTAAGAGGCTAAGTTTGACTTTCCCGAACCTGTGAATCCGAAGACTCCTGCATGGTACCTGACCAACTCTGCTATGTCAATCGTAAGTGGAAGTTCGAACCCCAGCAGATTCCCAAGTTCAGTTCCAGGCTTAACGCATAGGAAGCGTTCAACTGCGTCTCGTGACAGAATATGTGCTTTTGCCCCTGTCAAGGGCGTGAGCTTGGATCTTGTATATACTGGCTTATCGTCGACTATATCCATTTGATGTCGGGTTGGAACAGCTATCACATCTATCCAGGTCTCTTCACTCTTTCCCCAGCCGCCACTGATCGTTTCAAGAAACTCCCTTCGGACAACGGTTGGCATCGCGACGCTCATGCCAAGCATCTGAAAGTGAGTAGCCGATGGGGCAAGTGCCTCATAGATCAGGTGTGTGGCACCTTTGGCGGTTTCTCGCTCGATGGCCAGAAAGCATGGGTCATGAAGTCTGTCAAGGACATTGAAGTTGAATTTTGCCTCAAGTATCGCTGTTGCGCTGGTGACTGAGATCTCTCCACGCTCACCTTTGAAGGTCTTTGTTACGACTTTGTGCTCTCTCAGTCTGCCTTCAAAGTGCTCGTCCAACTCATCAAAGATTCCTGAATTCAACCCCCTTCCTAACCTCTGGCTTGTCTCGCCTTTCTCTTTCTTGCCCTTTCACTTGCTGCCCTCAAATCTCTAAATCTCCTTGCAACCGTGAAGACCTTCTCCCTTCTGGCCAGCGGTGTGAGTTCCAGCTCTATGACGCCTCTGAGGAGCCCCTTCATCTGCTCAACCTCCTCCTTGACATATTTGTCAGCCAGGTAAAGGAGTTGATTGTGACCGTAGGCCTCCATCACCTCACTGTTGTCTGAGAGGCTAAGGAGGTAGAGTATCAGGTTGTCAACGCTGCTGAGCTGCTCAGATTCCACGAAAGGTCGAAGACCGGTTCTCTTACCTCTCTCAAACACTTCGAATTCCGAGATCTGCGTGTCTCTTTCTGGCATGAATAGTCTATCGTAGAGGAATACTGGAGATCTCACTGAGGGATCGGCTGAGAAGCTTCTCAGCTGGAAATACGATCGGATATACATCTGCTCTCTTGAAACTATCTTCCTCGCCGGCCTAAGCGGCGGTTCGTCCTCAGGATGCCACATCAGGGTTGTGAAGCAAGAGTCGTAGGCGGGCGTCCTCCAGGGCGTTGATACGGCTTCAGAGTTGACTGCGCTCAGAATTGTGAGAAAAGCCTTATCACTCTTGATATCCGGAGGCTTGGATGAAACACCCTCCTTCTGCTTGGAAAGAAAGAATGGAAGGACAGCCCTCGTGTAATCAGTCGCTGAAGTATCCTTGGCGATTCCAATAATCAGAACGCCTCTCCTGGTAGCCTCATCTGCGAGATAGTGGGTTAGGAAAAGGTTGACTGCGTTCAGGTCCAGAACCGTCAGCCATCTGCCTCTCTCGTCAACCAAGGGATGCTTGGAGTCCCGGAAAATTTTGGAGACTACTTGCAAACTCGCATCGACTACTCTAGTCCAGTAATCGGATAAGTCAGGCTTGAGCATGAACAGACCTTTCTCTGATTTTTGGAGAAGCCCTCCTTGGAGCCTTTTATCTAGGTTCACTAGGCGATTACAGAGGCCTTCGAGATCGCTAGCCCCAAGGTTCAGGGTCCTTCCAAGATCTTCCCTTGTCAGCTTGCCCCTGTCGATGAGGCCTTTGATCGCAGCATAAGTTAGGTTTGCGCCTCTTGAAGGAACCCAGCCTGCACCAGATCCAAGACCTACAGCAAGGCAGATATCTGCAAAGCTCACTGGTCCGGCTTCCGTCTTGAGTCCTACAAGACTCGAATTGCCCCGAGCCAGAAGCGTTGATGCGTCCCTATTTAGCGCCGGGAAGGTCCCTGATAGTGGTCTGTCAAGGAATAGGAGCTTATACTCACCTGTCTTGATGATCTCTAGGGCCAGACTCAGTTCCGCCATCGTCATCAGGGCGAATGGTATGCGCTCCCTCGACCTTCTAAGGTCGGGATCGGACTCTGAATCAGCCATCTCGATTAGGTTCGAGAGATCTTCCTCCCAAAGCGGAACGGCAGCTGACATCGCAAGGCCAGGTATTCTGAGTACTCCGTCTAGATTGAAACTGACCCTGTCATCCTCTACATCGAATCTGGTTGAGTAACCGCTTGCACAGACGTAGAAGACAAGCAACTCAAGCACCTCATCGAAATCCATGGATCCGTCTATTCCAGCAGCACGGTGAGTTCCCTTTCCAAGAAAACTGACGCTGAATCTTTTAGCCTCTTCAGGATTCACGGTCCTCAAGGGTTTGAGGTATTCCCCTCGTTTTCTGAGTGAGGAGACCCTTTTTCTGAAGAGGTCTGTCAGGGTTGAGGTTTGGCTCCTCAAGCTCACTGCTACGCCGGACAATTAATCTCATCATCCAAGAGACACGGTATTGAATAAAACATGATCTGAATCCTGGTCTATCCTCTTAAAGAATAGACGACGCTGAAACTACAAGAAGAACCTGAGCATAGGATGGTTCAGCATTAGTCTGCACACTCAACAGACGCAGCTATCTGTCTTACTTCTTTTGTGGAGATGCTACGTCCAGTTTCTTGGCAAGCTCCTCGAGTTCCAGTTCTGATATCCAGTCTACCCTAAGGTACTCGTAGATCTCAACATCAGAGAGCCTGATCCTTCTTGCTTCAGCCACCGCGTTTGCGAATGCCTCGAGTTCCGTCGGCCTTTCGACGTAGTTGTATCTTGGATTGTATATGTCATGCCCTTGCCGCAACTGTTTGACGTGAGTCAACTCATGTATTAGATCGAGATAGATGAACTCCTTCCTCCCTCTCCTAAGATACTTGGGGCCGATCA
>CAZVKZ010000045.1:0-9137 GCA_964627775.1 uncultured Candidatus Bathyarchaeia archaeon
TCGGCAGCGTCAGATGTGTATAAGAGACAGGCTTATCCCCATGTGATGACAGGGGATGTCAAGGTTTCTGATGACCTTGTGACACTTCTTCCCAATAGTGTCGCCGTAGACTTTCTTTGCAGCCTCGTTCAGAAACCTGATGGTATAATCCTCATCAAAAACAACAACCAGATCCGACATATTGGAGAGAATGTTGCTGAGGAATTCCGGAGTGTACTTCTCTCCCGCTAACTTGCTCGTCTTTCGAACCTTCGCCCGTTTCCCTTCTGCCGCTTTCCCTCTTGCGTGGGAAATTGTTCTCTTCTTATGCGCTTTGGAGCCTTTAGATGCCAAAACGAGACTACCTATGGGGTAAATGTGAGCCATCTTTGACCTAAGGATTTCGTTAAGGGCCCCGATCAGCGTGTCTGCATTGTAAGTCCTCTGTCGGCACAGACGCCAAAAGCGTATTTTTGCCATCATTGTTTGAAGCGAGCTAGTTTTGAAACGGCTTCTATGGCCGTCTCCATGCCTGACGAGTCAGCAGTTCCTCTGCCCGCTATGTCTAGTGCAGTGCCGTGGGCGGGTGTGCCGCACGGAACCGGCAGCCCCATGAATAGCGTGACGCTTTTTATTCCTGCTATCAGTTTTCGCGCAATGTTGATCTGATCGTGGTACATCCCGACAATACAGTCAAACTCCTCTCTGAGAGCGCGTACGAAGATCGTGTCCGCAGGGAATGGTCCTGATGCGTCGATTCCGATTCTTCTGGCGTCCAGTATTGCCGGGGAGATAGCTTCTGCCTCTTCGCCACCAAACAACCTATCCTCTCCTCCATGGACGTTCAGGGCTGCAACACCTATTCGAGGTTGTGAGAACCCATATCGGCGCATCAGTTCATCCATGACTTTGATGTGGTTGAGAACGCGGTCTTTGGTTATCTTCTCGTGAATCTCCCTGAATGGGATATGTGTCGTGACCGGGATCGTCCAAAGGTTCCCTGTCACACCTACAGTGAAGGATTCTCGGCTTTGAGTGATTCTCGAGATGAGTTCAAGTTCATCTCTGCATGTATAGCCCCCTTTGTTGAGGGCTTCCTTATTGAGGACCCCGGAGACGATGCCATCTGTTTTTCCTTCTGTTGCAGCCTTCCATGCAACCTCAAGATACTCACCAGAGGCTTTCCCAAGGGATGGAACTATCTCTCCCCATCGAAAGTCGCCGACGGGAACATTTTGTAGGTCAATAAGGTCTGGTTCAGCCGGCTTGTATTCTGCCTGCTTTACGTTCTTGATCGTGTTCCAGTTAACCGATGTACTATAGATCTTTGCAGCCTTCTGAAGTATCCTCAAATCGCCAACGATCATGATTCTGCACAAGTGACGAAATCTCTGTTGGCTCAGCGTTTTAATTACCAGCTCTGGTCCGATACCTGCTGGATAGCCCATAGTCACGGTTATCCTAGGTAGGGCTTTCTCGTGCAAACCGTTTCCACGCAATCAATTGTACATCTGAGAAACAGACTAAGCTGATAGTGATCAAGTTATCTATCTAAATTGTTTTCTTGTCTGCTTTTTCACATGTCAAATCTTGGGCTTTTCGCTCCTTTCTAGGATAATGGTCTGAAGCTTCCTGTTTTCTACCAGTAACGGGGCAACCTGCTTCCATCTCTCCTTGAATGAGAAATAATCGGAGACCAGCCCACGGTAGCTCTGGAAGATTAAAATGATGTTCACCAAGGCTTCTTTAGCGTCGCAGATCTTGAGCTTTGACAAGTAGTTTAGGAATAGCAAGATGTTTGTGAGGAACATTCTAGGTTTCAAGGTCCAATCAAGGAATGATCCTGGGTAGGGTTTCAACTCGCTAACTGTAACTACACGTTTCGCCTTCATGCATCTAAATTGCTCTAACTTGCACCTCATGTAGAGGAAACGGCGGGCATCCTGTCGGATCTTCAGCCAATCTGGGTTGAAGGATTTTGGAGGCAGGTGTAGTATCCTGAGATCGGTATCAAGTACGAATGAGTAGCCTTCGCTCTTGACATTTACGAGGAAGTCTATATCCTCACCTCTTGCAATGTTAGGATCAAAGCAGATACCATGCTCGATGACATCTCGAGTCACAACCATATTTCCTCCGAAGGCGAACGGCGCGTCAACAAACCGCTCACCAGACTCTATTATTCTGAATGCTTCATTCATGGCCTTCCTACTGTTGAAGAAAAACCTCCACCATACCTCTCTACCCTTGAAGAAAGGTGTTCCATGCGGTTGAAGGTATACGCCAGCCTTGGCGACGACCTTCATACCTTGGTAAGTCTCTCCGAGGCATGCGACAGCCCTCTCCAGGAATTCCTTGTCTAAGACCACTTCATCATCATCGAGGAGTATGAAAGTATTGAAGCCGAGTATAGCAGGTATCAATATGCACGCATTCCTCACCTGTGAGTATCCGTCGAGATTCAAGATTTCCTCTATCTCGCGGCCTCCCAAAGTACCATGTATCTTGTTTATGGTGGACGGAAAAACAGGTATGACAGTGTAATGCAGATCGAGTCTGTTTAGAAGCTCGACTATCTTCGTCTGCAGGACATCTTGGAGTTCCGAGTGTGTAGGAACAGCTATCAGAACTAGACTGAATTCACCCCCTAAATTGTTCAGACTTTCAAGACATCTTTCGAGGGTTCCCGCATCGCCAAGCGGTGTCGGATGATCAAAAATCAAGCCGCCCTTTCGTTTTTCGTCTCTTTTCCAGGTCCAATAGGTTGGAATAACTACAGCCCGCTTCATAGATAGCGCCGTCAGAGCGCATTCTGGCAGTGAGGCACTTACCTCTTCCACTCGGCGCCAGGGACTCCTCCTTTCACTTGGTCAGTTCTTGCTAGATCATTGCAAATGACTATGACCGCATCTCTCTCGACGCCAAGTACTCTGACGAAATCTTCTGTCATGGCCTCAGCCAACTTTCTCTTCTGCTCAGGCGTTCTACCCTTAGACAAGTCTATTCTCACAATCGGCAACTGGACGCTCCCCAGCGTCAACTGACGCTCTTGCGATATAAGCCTTGGCGAAGATCACATCACGATCTCATCTGCGCGGGTTTGGTCGAGTAATCAAAATCTAAACTCTTATCTCAGAGACGCCATGAACGTAACGGAGGAACAATCCATGCCATTTTACAACTGTTTCAGCAGTTCGTCCCAACTTCTTGCGAGTATCTTTTTCGTGGATTGTGTTCGCCTTCAAACTGTCTCGGAGCAAGAGCAGTTTTTACTGCAATTTTGGATTCTCATGTTATCAGTAGTGGCTGTGACATTCATAGTAGTCCTCATAGCGATGAGATGGAGATCTGCAGGCGGATAACGGATAACAGCGACAGGAAATGTCGATGTCAAGTAGTAGGCATTAGATCCAGGCTGACTACTTTCACGTCTGACTATAGGCGGACGGTCCATCTACAGAATTTCAGATTGACGCACCGATTGTCTGCTTTCGATCAAGGCAAGTATTCAAGTAGAACATTGTAGCCATATGCTTCTTTGTCTTCTATCCTTCCGTGAGGGATTATCCTCACTAGTCTTGCACCATTGCTAATATGCATTCCAATTGCAATGTCGAATAGAATATCACCTTCCTTTCTGGGCTGGCCGTCCTTGCCAAGAGCCAAGTACCTCTCAATAGGTACTTCTTTCAGAAATTTCTCATCACTGAATTCAGGATAGAACTTCCTCTTGAAGTACCTGTAGCTGGCTGGCCTACTATATGCGTAGACTCGCTTCAGACCCAGCCTCTTGGCCAAGTCAAGTTGAGCATTAACCAACAGTCTGCCGATGTTCATTCCCCTCACTTCAGGATCTACTACGGCTGAGAAACACACTAGCGAGTTCCCATCGGAGTCATGGGAGTTTCTGATTTTGCCATTGTCAGTGACCTCAGCCCATGATGGCGGTACGTCCTCAGGGGAGTCTGACTTAATCATCAGCGAGCTGATTAGCCCAACAAGTCTTCCTCTAATGTAGGCCCCTATCTCACCTTCAGGAAAGGTGCTGAATCTTTCCATGAAGTCCTCTTTGGTGCTTTCGAGCCCGGGACCCCAAGCGCGATTGTTTACTTCCACTATCCTGTCTAAGTCGCGTAAATCAGCTTGCCTGACGACAATGTTGTTGCTGCCCACATTACTTCCCTTCCAGATCGTCTTGACTCCCTCCATATATGAGAGGGCCATTTTCTCAGCAGCATGATCTTGGCACGTTCATTGGATGGAAGATAACGCTCCAAACCCAGTCGTGATTCTGGGGACTGTCAGAGTTTATCCTTGACCTCAGGGAAATCGTGTTTCGATGTTCTTATCGTCTTATGCAATACCGTCAGGACTGTTGCTTTCTGTTCGCAAGATGGCCTATGTTCCAGCCCGCTCCTCACTTTAATGCAGTCGCCTTTGTTCAGGATGTTCCTTGACTCTTTCGTCTCTAGAGCGACAGTGCCCTCTAGAACAAGGAAGAACTCATCTTTTACATGGGTGTGCCATGGAAAAGTGCCCTTGAATACAGCAACTCTAACTAGGTATTCGCCATCAAGCTCTGCTAAATCAAATGGTGAAAAAGTATCTAGGGTGGAAGCCACCGTATAGATGTTGAATTTCTGACTCAATATGGAGACCCTGCTCATGATCACACCTACTCTATGATAAAACCTACCATTACGTGAGCATCAACTCACTAGTCACTGAACCTTGACTAATCGCAAGGCGTTGCCGAGCGGTCAATACCGGAATTGTTATTTTCGAATGTTTAATCTAGACGCTACAGACTTAACTGCAGGTGGATTGGTATGAAACCAAAACGAATGACGATCGCGCTTGTTGTTGCTGCTATCTGCGGTGTATTCTGTGCCTATGGGACTTCAACTGTTCAGATTCCCGGCTTCCAAGTGACAATGCCCTATCTTCTAACAATATTCTACAGCCGCTTGCTAATCGGTCTCGTCGTGGGACTCGCCGAGGATGTCAAAGTACTCAAAGGGGCGCTTTGGAACTCAATCGCCCGCGGCGCCATAATTGGAGCCATAATGAGTGTGGGCATCTCCTTCTATGGCGGTGCACAAGTCTTCATACCGTTCGGAATGATCTACGGAGCCCTCGCTGACTTTCTAGCGACAAAATTCGGATCCTAATTTGACACCAAACCGATCCTGCACACTAGCCGATGTCAAAGTGGGTCGGTACGGCCTAGACCTCTCAAGAAGACACATTGTCACCTAAACGTGACCGTCGAAGGCTGGCGCCCGCTCCAACTCAAATACTGAAAGGTTATTCATTGAGGGGATCGCCATGCGCAAGGACCTCAGAACGAGAGTGAGCAAGTATGCAAGCTACCTTCTCAGGCACAATCCGCGAGGTCTTGAGATGGACGACGAAGGATTCGTCAAGCTGAGCAACCTCCTGCATAAGATCAAGACTCGATATCCCAAAGTCAACATGGAGCTACTGACTAGCATAGTCCACACTGGCGATAAGAAGAGGTTCGAAACAGCAGGTGACAAGATACGAGCCCTATACGGCCACACAATCGATGTAGAGCTGAGACCCAAGGAAGATCAAGAGGTCACGGTTCTTTACCACGGGACAACTCCTGACGCCGCTCGCCAGATCCTCAAGAATGGTTTGAATCCGATGAGGCGCAGATGGGTTCACCTGTCCCCAACGAAGGAGATGGCTTTTGAAGTTGGAAAGCGAAGGACAACAACCCCGGTGATTCTCTTGATCGATGCGCGTGCAGCAAGAGATGACGACATAAGATTTTACAGGGCCACAGATATGGTGTACTTATGCCGGCATGTGCCAGCCAAGCACATTAGAGGAGCAGATAGTGACGCAGAATGAATGTCATCATCCTGGGTCCTGCAGGTTGCGGGAAGAGCTCACTGACAGGAGGATTTGGAGAATATCTGCATCAGCAGGGCTACTCTGTCAAGTTTCTCAACCTAGACCCAGGCTGCCTATTCCCGCCGTATGAATGTGACTTTGACATAAGAGAGAAGTTCACAGTAGAGCAGATAATGAAGGAGGAGAAGCTTGGGCCAAGCGGCGCCACCACCAGAGCGATGGACAGGCTAAGCAAGGAGATAATTCCAGAGTTCTCAGGAGACTTTAACCTCATAGACACACCAGGGCAGCTGGAGGTCTTCGCATTTCACGAATCTGGCCCAAGAATCGTGAGCCAATTCAAAAACCTCATCGGCATCTTCATCCTGGACGCAAGTATAGGCGTCAAGGATCTGCCTGCAGCCTATCTATATTCTCTCGCAACAGGATACAGGCTTGGAATAGACACGATCAATATTGTGAACAAGTCAGATCTGCTGGATGACGCAGAATTGCGGATGATGAGAGATTACCTTCACAACCCGACCGTTCTTAAGGATGAGATTAAGAAGAAGGGGGTCTTGGCCGACATTTACTTGCCGATATCTGAACTCTTGCAGAGGGTAGTGCCCGCTCAAAGAAACCCATGCGTATCTGCAAGAACCGGCAGAGGGTTCAACGAGCTTCTAGACATACTGCATGAGGTCAGGTGTGCCTGTGGGGATATGACTTAGACGCGCACCCCCAGCTATCATGGAAGTACGGTGACAAATGGAGAATGAGCCTCTAGAGAGGTTAATGCCGCATCTGATCTCCTCAAACCGCGTTTCCGTTACGAGCTAGCGGCACGCCAATGGAGGCTTTTTTGTGCGCTACGGCCGTCTCCAGCGGCTAATCGAAGTACAGCACTCGCGGGGCATCCTATGTTTTACCAGTACGGGTATTGTTGGTAGCTTTGGTAAGGAGCTGCATATTGCTGCGGATAGTAGTATTGCTGTTGTTGAGGATAGACATACTGTTGTGGATAATAGTACTGTGAGTAGGACTGAGAGGGGTAATAGTACGGCTGCTGTTGTGAGTAATAATACTGCTGAGGGTAGTAGTACGGTTGCTCTGGATAGTAGTACTGTTGTCGAGAGTGGATAGGACAGTAACTACAGGTACATATAGGAATCTGTGAATATCCGTAGGCTGAAGTCTGAGGTTGCCTGTTCCAGAACGTGTAAGGGTAGTAACTCAAACATCTCACCAAGTATGTATTGATTAGTACGATCCTTAAAGAGATTCCAGCGCGGCGCCAGAGAAGGCACAATACATGTTTATGTCCTAGCAGAACCGAACAGACGAGACGCGAAAATATGCAAACCAGTTTTCCCAGAGTCAGGGAGGTTGCGACCCTCGGCGGTGGCTGCTTCTGGTGCATAGAGGCTGTTTTCAATGAACTAGAGGGTGTCGAGAAGGTTGAATCGGGTTACTCTGGCGGTACAGTCGCAAATCCAACCTACGAGCAGGTTTGTGCAGGCAGGACAGGACATGCAGAGGTTGTGCAGATCACATTTGACCCAAAGGTGATCTCATACAGAGAGATCCTGCAGGTCTTTTTCACGGTTCATGATCCCACGACACTGAACCGTCAGGGCAATGACGTTGGCGCTCAGTATCGCTCGGTTATTTTCTACCATAGCGATGAGCAGAAGGTGGTTGCTGAGCAAGTCATTAAAGAGATTGATACGACCGAGATCTGGAAAGCTCCAATCGTGACTCAGGTCGAGCCCTTCGAAGCCTTCTACAAGGCTGAGGACTATCACCAAGAGTATTTCAGTGAGAATCCTGAACAGCCTTACTGCAGAGTCATCATCGAGCCGAAGATCATGAAGCTACGAAAGCAATATTCCGAGAGACTGAAAAAGCCGTAACACGCCTTCATCGATAGCTAAAATGACGCACGCTCGTATTCTATTGATGACATGATCGCGTGCGAGAGTAGTGTGGCTCCATGGATGGCAAGCATTACCTTTGGCGGAACAGACTCGAAGACTGTCTATGGGGCACTCTGAAAGGGACCTGTATACCCAGCTTCAGATCCCCTGTTGCTGGGCTACAGATGTTCCACTGGCATGATAGGTACGGCTAACCTCACTTCTTGAACTTTTCAGTCTTCTCCTTGAAGCGCAGCGCTGCAGAATTGATGCAGTATCTTTTTCCGGTTGGCTTGGGGCCATCATCAAAGACATGGCCCAGATGTCCGCCACAGTTCTTGCATGAGACCTCGATACGATTCATTCCGTGGCTTCTGTCCTCCCTCAGTTCGACACTTCCCCCTACTGAATCCCAGAAGCTAGGCCAACCGGTTCCAGACTCATATTTCGCTTCTGATCCGAATAGCTCAGCGCCGCAACCAGCGCAAACGTAAACCCCATGCGCTTTGTGTTTCAAGTATTTTCCAGTGAAGGGGTTCTCTGTGCCCTTCTCTCTCAAAATGTGGAATTCTTCTGGAGTGAGCTTGCTCCTCCATTCCTCATCCGTCTTGGATGCTTTCGATTTCACAGCAACCACGATACCGAGAACAATATTCACAGTATTCCTTCATCAGGATTTCCAGCCTGAGCGTACTCTCCGCAGCATTATCCCTGCCCATAATGGTGAAGGATCGGTCATGCACGGTCGGCTGGGGATCCGAGGGCATTGGAAGAAGCGATCAAGTACCCGCCGAAACCGATCGCCCATAGAAGGACGGGGTATACAATCATCCTCTCCATTCCACCGAAACCTAGGCCCAAAAACTGACCTGTGATGAAGAGGACCAATGCTAGAAGCGTAATGAAACCCGCAATGATGGAGAAATATGAGAGAGGAGGTTTCTGGAGTCTGTATGCCGCGATGGCGGAGAGGCCTCCGAAGAGGAAGGCGATGAGAGACACAATCAAATGTATGATGCCAAAGTTCTCTGGGAAGATGCCGACGCCTGTAGTCCCGATCGCTGTAAAGACAAGGAGGGATGTGAATTTCGGCCTCCTGAAGGCTCGCTGAATGAAGTATGAGCTTGCAAGGATCATCAAGCCAAGCAGGATGATTGAGGAGTTGAAGATCAATGCAGCGGGCCCAACACCCAAGTCGCTTATCGCGTTCCCCGAAATGCTGTAGCCTGGATGCCTAGCCTCAGCAATCATTATTCCTACTATTGACTGTGAGCAACCGACGAATAGAAGCGTCCCCGCAACTTTTCCATCAGTATCGTTCATGTCTACCATCACCCCATCCTGAGCTTACACGACCAGTAACCAGATTCACGATTT
>CAZVKZ010000045.1:9147-9478 GCA_964627775.1 uncultured Candidatus Bathyarchaeia archaeon
GGATATGTGCCCACGAGGCCTCGCATACCACACCACATCGCTGAAAAGAAGCTTAAGCAGCCCCAGTGTGAGCTGGTGAAATATGCTTTTCAGACTGTCTCTCATTTCCCTCAGAATCTGACGCGCAAAGCGACTTCTGTTAGCACGTGCTTCTTCTACTTCTTCTTCGCTTTCGCCTTCTTTTTCTTTGGTGTTCCGCATCGACCACAGGTCATGGATTACACGCTCCTATGGATACTTTCACTGCAAATTCTTAAAAGCCTATGCTTCTTCGGTGTGTGCCGTCACTCATGATATTGACGTTCTCGCTCACTCATCCAAATCTGCAATC
>CAZVKZ010000046.1:0-9287 GCA_964627775.1 uncultured Candidatus Bathyarchaeia archaeon
TCTCGACGCTATTGAGAAGACGATGCAACGTTTGAAGCTTTTCAAGCATCCTCCGCCAAACGGCCTGGCAATATTCTGCGGCGCAATTCCTCAGAATGGGCCTGGAACAGAACGGATGGAGACCTATGTCCTTGAGCCGCCAGAGCCCATCAGAGTCTATCTATATCGATGCGATAACAGGTTTCACATCGAGCCCCTCCTCGAGATCCTCAGGGAGAAGGACACATTCGGGATCATCCTGATCGACGGGAGCGACGCTCTAATAGCAACCCTGAGAGGCAGACAGATAGACGTCGTCAAAGAGATGACTTCGGGGATTCCAGGAAAGCACAGGGCCGGAGGGCAGTCGGCACGCAGGTTCGAGAGGCTGAGAGAGGCCGAGGTGAACCAGTACTACAAGAGAGTTGGAGGGCATGCCAACGAGATCCTTTTGCAAGTGCCTGATCTGAGGGGTCTGATCATCGGTGGACCTGGCCCTTCGAAATACGATTTCGAGGACGGAGACTACTTGAACTACGAGCTGAAGAAGAAGATCGTGGCGACTGTCGACACCACATATGTCAGCGACAACGGGATTGACGAGGTTCTGGAAAAGGCACCTGAGATCCTTCGTGGAGTTCGCTACTCTGAGGAGAAGAGGCTTGTGCAACGGTTTCTCTACGAGGTGGGACATGACACAGGTCTGGCCGCTTATGGTGAGAGGGAGGTTCGTAGGGCGTTGGACGCTGGACTTGTCAGCGTTCTGCTTCTCTCAGAGAGACTTGACATGACTCATGCGACCATCAAGTGTCGGATATGCGGGTTCACTGAGGATCGACTTGTAGCCCCACATGAAATGGCCAAGTTGCTACTAGGCACGGCATCAGCTCAGTGTAGGAAGTGCAGTAACGCTACGCTGGAGGTTGAAAAGAGAGACCTCCTTGAAGAGTTTGCTGAAATCTGTGAGAACAAAGACGTGAATGTTGAGATAGTCTCGGCCGAGACAGAGGAAGGACAACAACTCCTCAAAGGCTTCGGAGGCATTGCGGCGATATTGAAATTCGCCAAAGCAGAGTACAGTTGAGAGGATCAGATTGGACCCATATTGGAGGGATACATAATTCGGCCGCGGTCTCCGGGCCCCTACACGTTTAAGTGCTGTAATCAAGATACGTGTTCTGTGAAGTGGAAAGCGGTTAGGAATGATAGCGGGGTTTCTCATTGGAAAGCGACTTGTTTGAGAGACCTGAGGTTCGCAGAATACTGAGCTGGACTGTGCAAGGACACGAAAATCACACACCTCATTGGTCTGAAGGAGAAGGGTATTCTTTTTGCGAACTTCAGAAAGTTCTTGAACAGAAGGACGCGGCGACACTTCTAGAAGAACTCTGCTCGCGAGGGTATTTCGAAAGATACTTAGTTGACACGGAGTTGGCTTGTCCTAAGTGTGGCTCTGTCGATCATTTGCGCACTCGCTACTCGTGTCCGTTTTGTCATGGTTACCGGCTGATAAGGGCTACGCTGGTAGAGCACTATGGGTGCGGCAAGGTGGATTTGGTCGAGAAGTTTGAGAAGGCGGGAGAGTTGATCTGCCCGAAGTGTGGAGGAAAACTGAGGTTGATCGGCACTGATTATCGAACTCTGCAGAACGTTGATTGGTGCGTCGATTGTGGAAGACGTTCAACTGTTGTCAATGTCGTTCATCTCTGTAGTCATTGCGACATCTCCTTCGACCATGAGAAGGCTGTTCTCAGGCCGGTTTATGGCTACAAGTTTAGCGAGAATCGCCGAAGCGAAGTCATCGCTAGCTGCATGTTGGAGGCATCAGTGATTGATATTATGATGAAGAAAGGATATGCAATAGAGAGTCCGGGGTCGTTGACAGGCAAGTCGGGGATCGCCCACACCTTGGATCTAGTCGCACGTAGCAAAGGAAGCCTCTTGATTGCTTCCATATTCGCAGAAAGGAAGCAAGTTCAGGCTGAGCATATAGTCAAGCATTTCGCTAAGGCCTTCGACATTGGACCAGAACGATCCTTAGTCATCGCGATGCCAAGGCTTTCAGATGAGGCAAGAAAGCTTGCGAAGCTCTATGGGATAGAGATTGTCGAGGGGGAAACAGCGACGGATGTCCTGAATCAGATGCGTTGCTTGACAAGTGAAGAGAGAACCTGAGCCTCGACAAGAAGAAGACACCACTCCTTCGGGCTTCTGATGTTGTGGAAGAAGCGTTGGCTGATTCATGAGTGCAGGCTTGCTGTGATCCCACACTTTGAGCCTCTTTTCCCTTGAGTTCTAAGCTTTTCTCCAGTTCACTCAGCTTCTTCTTGAGGCTATTGATTCCCTTTCTCAGGTTTCTGACCTTGTAAGGAGATTCGATTCCAGCAAGTGACTCTTTACGTTTTGGCCTTGGAAGCAAAGGTTTGCAATAGCCATGACAAGATACCTGCAAATCCGTGATCCAATGAATAGCTGACCCTAGTCGGGGCCTATTCTCGCCTTGCTCTAGATCATGATTTTTGACTCCAAGCCTCTGCGCTCGGCTCTCGTCCTTCGCCATTCGAGCTTTCCTCTGGCCAAGTCCCAATAGCTCTTCAGCCTAATGAGATCGTTGAAATGGCGATAGAGTATGGCGTGGACAGGCGAGTAAAGAACGAGACGCCAATCTTCTTTATCCAAGAGCACAGCCGAAATGGAGAAGGCTATGTCCAGCACTGCTATTGACGACCAGTATAAGATCTGGAAGACCCACAAGCCGGCAAGAATCTGGATGATTGATAACGCTATTAGGAGAAGCTCGAATACTGGGACAAAAGTCATTCCAGCTATGAGGTAAGGGTAGCCCAAGAAGCTCAGGGCTCCGAAGCGCCACCAGTGATGCCTGTGTTTGAGCACTGCCTGAAGCCCTCCTGCGTACCACCGGATCCTCTGTCTGACGAAGCCGTGTAGCGTTTCTGGAGATTCTGTGTGGACTATGGCTCTGTTCTCTTGCCTGACCATTCCTCTGGTTTTGATGAACTTCACTGTAACATCCATGTCTTCGACCAAAGTGTCAACATCATATGTCCCTATTTCGTCATAGATCCTTTTTCTGAATGCCCCGATGCATCCTGGGACGCAATCAAGAGTGTTCAAGAGATCGAAGGCTCTTCGTCTGAGGTTGACGCCTCTCACATAGTCTAGTGCTTGAAGACCTGTTAGTAAGTTGACGTGTCTATTTCCGACCTTTGGGTTTCCTGAAACAGCAATGACATTCGGGTCCTCGAAGTGGGAGACGATCCATTTTATGGCATCTCTCTCAACCGCTCCGTCCGCGTCCATGACTACAATGATATCGCCATCCGCAGCCAGCAGTCCTGTGGTAATGGCTACAGCCTTTCCACCATTAGGTCTGTCCATCAGGTGGACTTTGCCCTGAATGGCGTAGGGCATGACCTTCCATTTCGTGTGGTCTGTGCTACCGTCATTGACAACTATCACTTGCTTGTTTGGATAGTCTGTGTTGAGGAGGGTCTCAAGAGTATAGCCAATGGTTTTCTCCTCATTGTATGCGGGAATCACAATTGAAACAGGCGGCGACCTAGTTGGCATCTTGTTCCTAAACTTTTCACTTACGTATCGGTGAAGCCATCCTAAGGGAATATAGCTCAGCTCGTTGAGAAAGACTATTGTCAACGATAGTACCAAGAAAAGCCTGAGGAACTCCTCACTACTGACCCACGCTATCACTTGATTTGCAGTCCCACGGAGTATTCCTATGGTCAGGTCCAGAGGGTGGGTTGGAAAAGGCTGGGACTCTTCCCCATCCATGTTATCCAACGGCTTTGGGGGCAGCCTGCCGAACAGAGGGGCCACTGTTACGAAGAGCGCATAGTAGAATGTGAAGGATAGAGCGAGGGAGCCAATAAAGAGTCCGACAACGAGGATCTTGAGGTGTCTAGGCTCGGTAGGATGGCCTTCAATCATTCGATACTATCCCCGCAAGTGTTTCAATGGGCCCCAGTCTGTCTACGGCATTCAGCATCCTCCCGGGGAACGAGGGGTCTCCGGTGAGGGAGACTGGCGCCTTAATCAACTGCTGTTCGTTTTCTCGCGGCAGACATCTTGAGGCGTTGGCGAGGGGCTACTGGTGTATGGCGGGTTCAGAGTGCGAAGGTTCCGGAAGAAGCTGGTTTGGGGAGCATATCAGACTGTGTCAAGTTCTATCCTCTCACATTTCTGCTTGTTCGAGTTGGCACAATCGTAGCTTCAGATCTACCCTTCATTGTTGAGGCGTCTTGCTGGGCAGATGCTGACCGAGGACTGGATTGGGATTGTCAGATTCGTACAGCTCTGAACGCCAACTAGCGTTGGAATCTTTGGCAGAATGAACCGTAAGCTTGCGGAACCATACCTAGAGAAGGCTGGGAGAATGTCAAGACCACGGATTGGCTTCAGCTGTTCGGCGTATCCTACTTCAATACTTCTCAGCGGTCTCTTGTGAGTCACCATCCAAGTGAGCGAGACCCCGGCCTATGCCGAATGTATCGCCGAGTTCAGTAAATTTGATCTGGTAGAAGAGCGCGAGCCTACGAGCCTCTTTGTCAAGGCTTGGCTCGACTATCAGCGTCATGTCAGATACGCGACCCTTCACGTCAAGCTTCTTCGCGAAGTATCTTATTACGTGGACAGGGCTGATCGGCTTGTCAGATGATTCGATGTCTATGACGAAGGGTTTTCCGACGTTTCGGTAAAGTGCAAGGCAGAAGACATGTTCTACTCCTGAGCTGCCAACTATCATATGGTCTTTCCTCACATCGAAACCTGAGGCCGCAAGATACTTCGAAAATTTCTCTTGAAGAGCTTTGACTGTTACAGATTTCACTTGGGTTGGCACTTTTCCCCTCGCCTTGGACTCTGCTATGGCAAGCACTTCCGATGCCCATCTTCCTGATGACCACATGTTTTCGAATAGGTGCTGCATCGTTTTTATCAACATGGGGCTGTTTGTCCAGATGGCTGTGGCGTCTCTTGAGTCGGTGGACTCTAGAGGCCTTGTTAAGAAAACTATCTGATTCTCGTCGACGATCAAGAAGTGGGGGGAGGGATAGTCGCTGAAGCTCTTGATGCCTATCTTCTCCATGTGTTGGACTATTCGTCGAACATTTGGAGTCACTTCTGCTAGGACTCTTACTTCTATGTTCCTGCGTGAGACTTCGGACATCTTCTCGAGAACGCCAAGCCTATCTACGTGAAAAAGCGCTGGTTCAGAAGCGATCATCGTCACGTTCCTTTTGCTCTCATCGATCATTTCCACGACCTTTCGGTAGATGCCTTCGACGCCCTTAAGGAACTGAAACTTCTCCTCTTCGACTTCTTCGGTTCTTGGCAGAAGAGCTGACTGCCATATCGAGATTAGTTCAGGCTTGATTCTCTCCATTAGGCGTTCTCTTTGCCTATGCGCCTCCAGGAGAACATCAATTGCTTTGGGCAAAGGAATTGCTGTGAATCTTATCGGCCTGCCGGCCACTGCTTCCACAAGGCCCTTTTCCTGTAGAGTCTTCAGGACATTGTAGGTCTGTCCCCTTCGGATCGAGAGGGCCTTCGCTATCTCTCCAGCTGGAGAGAGCCCTCTCCTTGCCATGTGGATGTAGATCTTGCTTTCGGGTTCGGTTAGCCCATACTCAAGTAGTTTGTCTGTGATGGCCGGCTCGGACATGGCTTATACTGGAGATGGAGGGGGCTAAAGTACGTTTCGTATGACTCTGCACCGGCAATAACAGTGAACATGATTCGGCTTCCTGGCCTTGTCCTGTTGATTGAAGGCACTCTGAGCTTGACGGATGGACTGTTCGCCAATCCTCGGAGTGACTTGTGGAGATGACGCCGTAGCCTTCTAGGCCGCGCCTCTGCTTCTGGGATCTCCGCAAGTCCTAATACCCTCGGGTGGGCACATTATTTGGTTGAAGCGCAGCTGGGTCGCCGCAGGAGTTATGTGGCTTGAGAGAAGAGGTGCCTGACAAGAGAATGATCTTCATCACCGTAACTAGCAAGGGGAATGGTAGAGATGCGGCAGAGATAACGAGGGCATGGGAACAGGCGGTGGGAGCGGTCGTGGCTCCCGGCATTGAGCATTTGGAGAAGGTCACTGTCGTGTCTGCTCCACCACCGCGGGCGGGCGACGAGACAGTTCCCGATCTTAGGGAAACGCCTAAGATTTCTTTAACAGCGCGTGAGGAGGAGAGACCTCCGCCGAGGTTTTTCTACAGTCTAGATGAGAAACAGTGGTGGGAGATTCCCGGGGAACTGACCAAAGTCTGGCAGCTCAGATTCATTCCTAGGGATATCGGGGTTAGAGAGGGAGTGATCAAGGTCAAAGGGGAGTTCGGGGATCAGAGTGTTGAGCGCACGATCCGAATAAGGTCAGCTCAACAGCATGTTCTTGAGTTGGCTGAGCCATAGGCGCCGGCGATCGTGGAATTGCCACCTATCACTTTCAGCTAACTGCCTCCTGTTCCAGCTTGAACCGCGGCCCGCCAATCGTGCATTTGCTGTTTGACTCTTGAAGCGGAGAGGTCGATCGAGTACGCTACTGAAAGGGGCAGGAAACCATCGCTTTACCATTCTGCGATGTCTTTCATTAACAGCTCGAAGAGCATTTGTCCTGTTGGTTCTGACTTCACTGTTATCATTGGTTCCTTCGTCATCTGGCGCACCGGTCGAATTGTTGCGAAATGGTGATCTCAAGAAGGGATTGGAGGGATGGACTGTTGAGGGATTGGCTTTCCTTTATGGGGAAAGCGTCAAGATCTTGTTGGCTGGATCGCTGTCGCAGAGTGTCCAGAGGCCCGATCTCTCGTTCCATCTTGAGCTTTCGTATGGCGTGCGCACTGAGCTCCCATCAAAGATGTACTTTGCAAGGTCTCTTGTCACGTTCTATATGGTTGATCGGGAAAGCAAGGATACTCGCCACACGATTGTTGGACAAGCACATGAGATGCTAGGAGACTCAGGCTGGAGGGATGTCAAATTGGATCTCTTGCAGCTTTTCCGGAAAGATGTGGGAGATCCCGGGAACTTTCAACTTAAAGCGCTAAAGGTTACGGTGGAGCTGGGATTCATTACATATCCGTCATCGCCGGGAGCTGCATATTTCCGAAACATCAGTCTTAGACGGGCCAATCCTGTACGCATTCTTCTTCACGAGGGCGGATGTAAAGAGCTACCCGATAGAGCTGAGCTTGCTGTTTCCATCACTAATGTGGGCGATATGAATGCCTCCAATCTAGTTGTGACGTTGATCTTGTCTCCGGAATTGATGGTCGTTTCAGGGCAGACCACGTTTGTAAGGCCAACCTTGGAAGGAGGATCGTCCTGGCGGCTGGGCTGGATGCTTGCCGCAAGATCGCCAGGAGTACATCCAGTTACGATAAGGGCAAGCTCAGATCAAGCTAGGGCTGAGCTATCCCTTAGCGTTCCGGTAGCAGGAACCCCTCGAATCACGACAACTCAAACAGTTACAGTGACCAAGGAGCAGGCGGCTGAGCAGGTTATCATGGCGTTTGTCCAAACGGTTCTCTTGGTGATGGTCGCCTTGATCGTAGTAGCCATGGTTGTTCCATTGTATCGAGGTCGTGCAGGAAGTGAGGTGGTCTATCGACTGAGGCTAGTGCGCAATCAGTCAGCCCAACCTACATTTGCTTGAGGATCGTTCCTGACCGAGTCATGGCAAGTGCTAGCTAGGAAAGATGGGAAGCTTGGTGGATCGAGAACGAATGAATCTAGTCGAGGTCTCGGGGGTCACCTGTTTGGGAGTTCGAACTAGAATCCTTCAACTTCGCAGCTGAGCAGTTCTCTGATGCAGCGAGGCATGCTAGGTCTTTTGAGAGCGTTGGAGTTGAGGCCTGTCTCTGTACAGATAGCTCGTTTGATGAACATTTCTATGATCTGTGCGCCGTCACCGAACATGTCGTGTAATGCTTGGATGAAGCGTTCGGGTTTCTTGAGGATTTCTGGCTTGCCTATTGAGTATCTTGTACTAAGGTTGTAGAATATTACTTGAGCGAAATCCTCTCCAATAAGTGAAAGCCCCTGCTCGACAGCCGTCAAGAGGACATTCTCAAGGCCTTGTCTCTGATAGGTGCGTGAGCCATTACACATTGGCTTGCCTTCAAGGATTGTGACCGCTGAGCGGCCTAGGCGGGTGTGGGATGGGACTTGCATCAACATCTACTCCAACGCATTCAGATCTGCTTGGTTGGGAGATCTTGCACTAGCAGGGTGGACCAGGCTTGTTGGACGCTGTGAGTTCACTGCTCATTCCTTTCCTAGCTCTCCTACTATGTCGGGGTACGATATATTAATGTTCCGAAAGCGGTACATCAGGGTTCCAAACAGGGTAAAGATGCAGTCATATCAGGCCTAATCATATCAGGCCCAAGGATAGTGCAATTGCCCGGTAGTCTGAATGAGGGTTGCTGTAACGAGGGCAGTTCTTGCTCTTCTCGTCTTGTCGGTAGCCGGTGCATACGCGGCATTATACCTCTACCTCCAGTTCATTGTGGTTAGAGAGCGAGCAACTTGCAGAAACGTATCAGTGGGGGAGGCAAAGGCCATGATCGATTCCACTACATCGTTGTTGATTCTTGACGTAAGCAGTGAGGAGGAGTATGCGCAGGGACACTTGAAAGGTGCAGTCAATATTCCGATCTCTGACTTGCCCCGTAGAATTGACGAGCTTGACGTGAATTCACCGGTACTGGTCTATTGTCGAACCGGTAGAAGAAGCGCTCAGGCCTGCTCCGCCTTGGTCGAGCGCGGCTTCACTAGGGTATACAATATGGAAGGGGGATTAGTTGCATGGATGAGCTCTGGATATCCCGTTGTTACAGAGAAGGTTGTCTTGGCTTCTTCGTTCTCAGTGACTCGCCCTCTGCTTCCTTAGCGTAGACCTGTATCTCCGGTACGTTCCTATGATCGCTATGCTGAATGTGAATATGGATAGAGCTGCGACTATGGGGTCGAGTCTTATTCCCCAAGGAGTGTAGTTTAGAAGTAAGCCGATCAACGGTGTGATGGCCAAGCTCAAGCCTACCGTCAAGGCAAACCGCTCTACGCTATCCAGCTCCTTCCCTTCAGGGAACAGTGCTTGAACGGTGACGTATCCTGGAAGGGAGAGAACGAAGATGGATCCGACAATCCATCTGAATATGACGAGCGGATAAGTGCTCGGTAGGATGTAGATGGAGAGGAACGTTGCCAGCACTGCCGACATAACCAAGTGGAACCAGGCATTCTCGTCTTGGATCTTGAGGTAGGCCAGGTACGAG
>CAZVKZ010000047.1:0-8676 GCA_964627775.1 uncultured Candidatus Bathyarchaeia archaeon
CTGCGTCGGTGTGGTCGTTGGAGGGGTCTTTTCTGGAGTCGGCGTCGTGGTGGGGGAACGTGTCTGCGTGTCCGTCTTTGTCCACAGAGATGTTGAGTTCAACCGGTAGTCATAGGTTGTCAGCCTCGTGCCTTTCTCGCCGGTTACGTGTATTCTGCTTGAGGACATTGTCAGGAGGCCTGTTGACTTCTCAAACTTGAAAGTGTGATCGCCTGTTCCGTCAGCCTCCAGCCATGGATCTCGAGGTGCCGAACCAGAGCAGCGGAGTATTATCGCTGGCAGGTTTGAACCCTGGAAGTCTAAGCTCCCGTATGATACAGAACAGTTAACCTTGCCGACGAAAGTGAGGTATTGAACCTGCTGACCTTCTGCAAGAGATGTCGGCACAAGTTCTATTGCCGGTGACCCAACTGCTGACTTATCTTGTTCTTCTTTGTTTTCAGCCTCATACCTTACTGTGCGAGATTTGTAAGTCAGCGTCTGGCGGTCAATCGTACATGTTTCAGTAATGACGACCTGGTCACTTTTGGGATCCTGTTTGTAGTAGCCACTGCCTTCGATGGAGAATCTGATAGTTTCCCTTTTCTCCATCACGAGCGCTGACGTGTTCATATTCTGGACAGTGCTGCGTCCAGCTACGGCTATTGCTGTAGTGAATCTGCCTTCATAGCGACCGGTTCCCTGCAACTCACTTTTCGAGGTGACTTCGTATGTCCAATAGGCACCTTGAACTAGTGTATCAGCATACGTCATCTCGACAGGAACCAAAATTGAACTTGACGATAGAAGTATGAATAAACAGCTGAAATAGGCAATTGCCCGCAGAGTGGTCATCAACATCGTGTCCCAGACAGGCCTAATCTTGAATTGATAATCTTTGCTTGTTGCTTTAGCGACGCCAGAAGATCCCCCGATCTATAGGAACATTCTCATTTCAGTCGTGGGTTTGAACCCTAGTGATTCGTAAAGTTTTCGGCTGGCATCTGCGGCGTGCAATGTCAGGGTTTTGAACCTGTTCTCTCTGCACCATTGTATGGTGAGTTTAAGAATGGTTCTTGCAAGACCTTTGCGTCTGTGCCCGGGCTCGGTGTATACGCTGTGAATGTACACGTAGCGTAGCGTATCGTCCTGAGGTCTGGGTGGTTGTTCGTAGACTGAGATGGCTCCTCCAGAGACGATCTCCCCCTGCTTTGTCTCTATGAGCCATGCCTTGAAAGTTCCAGCTGGCAAGGCCCTCTCTACGTGTCTCTTGTAGGCCACGTCCATGGCCTCAAGTGCTCGTTCATCTTTCACGCCAGCTACTTCGATCCACATGAGCCTTCTCTGACGGACCAAGACGGGTATGTCATCAGGTTTCGCCTCACGAATCACGTATTCACCCAGATTCTCGGTCTGAGACATTCAGATTCCTCCAAGTAATCCATTTTAGTGCCTCACTTCTTTCCTATGAGTCAATAAAGCCTTTCCAAAATGCTATATGATCCGCTTTCGCATCGAAGGTGAAAGAAGTATGAAGAAGCATCAGCTGAAACAGCAAAGGAGCCAGCAGAGACACAGAAAGCAGAGGCGCCTGCAGCTCGTCCTTGGGATCATTCTAGTGTTAATAGTTGTGGGAGTGTATATTTATGGAACCGGACGCACAGAACGCAAGACAACATCAAGCAACAGGATAGCTGTGATAGAGACCAGCATGGGAACGATGGAGCTCGAGCTTTACGAGGATAAAGCCCCGATAACCACCAGTAACTTCATAGCCCTGGCCAACCGCGACTTCTACAATGGAGTGATATTCCACAGGGTCGTCAAAGGATTCGTCATACAAGGCGGCGACCCCACCGGCACGGGAAGAGGAGGTTCAGGCACAACGATCCCCGATGAAGTAAGGCCAGACCTACGACATGACTCGATAGGGGTCCTCTCCATGGCCAACAGCGGCCCTAATACCGGCAGCTCACAGTTCTTCATAACACTGGCCCCAGCACCACACCTTGATGGCAGACATTCTGTCTTTGGAAAATTGATCAAAGGTGAGGAGGTACTGCTCGCCATAGGATCCGTTCAGGTAGATCCTCAGGACAGGCCTCTCAACCCTGTCACGATGAAAATAACGATCAAGGAAAGGTCTTGATGATGCGCCGCAACGAAAGGGCATGGTTCTGGAAAGTATTATAATGCTGTTATTACGCTCTTTGTCTGAGGTTGCCGACTTTGTCAGAGAAGAATAGGCAACTCCCAGCAATATCTGCAGTTGTATCTGTCGACGATAAGTTGGCAGTCAAACTCCCGGAAAGCGTCTGCAAAGCTCTTGACATAGTCCCTGGAACAAGACTGCTACTCTCAGCAAGCCCAGACATAGGCGAGATCACAATGAACATGGCGGCTCGTCCAGGAGCACTTCTGGCAGAGGCCAGGGTAGTGATTGACAATCATCCTGGAGCAATGGCCAGGATTACGGGGAAGATCGCAGAAGAGGACGTCAACATTGTCATGCTGCTAATGCCGGCTTCAACAAAAGAGACGATAAACGGGACAATGCTCCTAGATCTGTCGAGAAGCAAGAAGACTCTGAAAGAGCTGGAAAATTCTCTATCTGCAATCCAAGTTGTAAGAAGTGTAGCAACGAGGCTTCTCTGAATCACTCAAATCAAGATTGACCATCGTTCAGGAATCATAGAGCTGGAGGAAGGACCAACAGAAATCGTTTCGAAATGCTCGCGGTGAAGATTTTTGTTCACAACAACACCCATGAAGAGGTTGTATTCAGCTGTTCCCACAAAGTGTGAAGACAATTTGTTGAATTCCCTTGGTAAGATGGGAACAGTCCAACTCGTTGGCGACTACACTGTCAAAGGTTTCAGGAAAGTCGAGAACGTGGATAGATGTGAGAAATATGTTAAACTCCAGCAGCGGATGGCCTCAGTATTGTCCTCGATCCCGCCCGAAATATCGAAAGGCAAGGGAATTCTTCGTGGTCCTAAGAAGACTCCAGCCGCACCTTCGTCCGCCCAACCGTCAAGATCGATTGAACTGAGTGAGATTGAAGAATATGTCGCCGATTTTGAGTCGAGGCTGGAACAGAAGCTTGCAGTTCTGGAAAATCTCCGAGTGGAGATTGAGAAACAGAAGGGTCTTGAGCAGAAGCTTCTCATCCTGCAGAAGCATAACCTGAGAATAGACCGGATTGGGGAGTATCGGCATATATTCGTGAAAGCAGGCCTTATGCAAAAAGAGCTTGTCTTCAAGCTTGGAAGATATACAGAAGGGACGAGTGTAACCTTCAAAGCCTTTTCCGAGAGCAGAAAAGAAGATTTTCTAGTCATAACTGGATTGAAGGTTGATAAATCCCATATTGAGAATGCTCTGCCGCTCCTCAACTTTAGCGAACTGACTTTTCCGAGCGAGATAAATCCCGACCCTAAGGAAGCTCTGCAAGAAGTTTCTGCGACAATCCAGCAGAAGGCGAAAGAAGTTGAAGAGATCGAAGAGACGTTAAGGGAGCTCGGTAGGGAGTTCCGAGAAAAATCATGGTTCTATGAGCCTGTGGTCCAGGGGACTTTGAGCCTTGAGGAGGCAAGATCGAACTTAAGCAGAACTGAGAAAATGAGTCTTATTCACGGCTGGGTTCCAGCGGAGAGAGCACGGGAAGCGACGAGCACAATTTTAGAGGTGACATCTGGAGCCGCTTTTGTTAAGCTTGAGGATCCAGAGCCGCAGGATAAACCCCCGGTCAGATTAGACAACAAGGGTCCACTAAGCTCCTTCGAGCTTCTTACAAGGCTGAGGGGAATACCTGATTACAGAGAGATTGATCCAACTCCTATAATGGCCGTACTCTTTATGGCTATGTTCGGTCTGATGTTCGGTGATGTTGGCAACGGACTCGTTCTTGCCATTATTGGCTTTCTCCTCTTCAAACTCAAGCGGGACTTCCTCAAGATACCTGCGGGGGCTGTTAGGAAGCTCGGTGGGATCATAATGGCTTGCGGCATATCGTCAATTATATTTGGGATACTGTTTGGTGAAGCCTTTCTCGTAGAGGGATTGATCCATCCAGTTCTCTTCAGTCCGTTTCACAATCAGTCAGCAATAATTGGTGCGGTGCTTGTCTTTGGCATCTTGCAGATCGCTCTTGGTCTGATCTTGAGAATCATCAACATGATTAGGAGAGGAGACGCTTACAAGGCTGTATTCACCGTGATTACTCTTCTCTACTACGTTGTTGGAGTTACTCTGGCCATGAAGTACATTTCAAATATGTCTTTCTCTGTCTTTGTTGAAAACGTGGCTCTGACGGCAGCAGCAGTTGGACTACTAGCCTTGATATTCCTGTTTCCCCTCATCGAGGGTTTGATCGAAGGGCATGTGAGAATAATCGATCAACTTTTGAAGGGCTTTTCAGAGTTCATAGAGACGTTCCTCTCCTTTCTGACGAACTCAATCTCGTATGTTAGGCTGGCGGCCTTTGCAATAGCCCATGGCGCACTGGGTTTATCAGCCCTTATTCTAGCATCAACGGTTGGTGTGCCTTTGAGCTATCTGATAATGAATTTCCTAGTGATTGTGATCGAGGGCCTGGCCATTCTGATACAGTCTATGAGGCTCACCTACTATGAGTTCTTCACGAAGTTTTACTCTGGAGGTGGAACGCCGTACAGGCCTTTCACGCTTCCACTAACCTCTGCGTAAGCATTAAATATTGAAAGCTAGGCTTCAACATCTGAACCAGCTGGTTGATGCGAAATGGTCACAAGGGAATACAAGAAGATAATGACTAGGAATCTAATTCTGTTGATCCCATTCGTCGCGGCGTTGCTTGTGTTGGCCCTTCAGGTCTCCACGACCTCAGCTGCGGCTGCTGAAGGACAGCCGAAAGAGACTCCCGGCCTCGGTCTAGTTGCCGCAAGCCTGGCGGTCGGTCTATCTGGACTAGGTGCTGGAATAGCAATCTTCGGCTCGACCTCAGCTGGTATGGCAGCAACCGTTGAGAGGCCGGAGCTTACAACGTGGGTCTTGATATTTGCAGGCCTAGGTGAAGGACTCGCAATCTATGGCCTCGTTGTAGCGATAATGATTCTTGGAAAGATCTAGGTCTTCCTAGGGTCTCCCCCTTGGGTCTATTGTAGGAAGCCTTTCGTCTAGAACAGAAGTCTCCTCTGAAGCTCTTCCTCGGGAATTCCAAGGTCTAACGCAGTCACTATTGCGACTAGGCTTCTTGCCTCTCTCTCACATAGAAGTAGGTAGGCCAGTACATATCCAAACTGCAGGAACTGGTCCTTAAGCGCAAATGAAGCGTCGTCGTAAAGCCTCTTGGAGAAAGCTGTTTCAATGCTGAGAGCTGGCTCCTTGGACTTCCTGAGAACCTCCTCAGCAAGACCATCATAGGAGGTTCCCACTAGGATTTCCGGAGCATCCTCAAGGCCTCCTTGAGCCAGTCTTCTGATGATGCCAGTCCTAAGTCCGTGGAAGATCGGGATAGCCATTTCCTCAATGAGTTTCGGTGCAGCATCTCTCATTTTAAGCGTGAATACCAGTTGAAGATTTCGGAGGTCAGCATCCTCACCTACAAGCCATCTGAGATCCTTTTTGTCAGGCAATCCACCAATCTTCTCCCAAACCCTGCTGAAGTACACGTTGTCCAGAAAGGATTCAAGGATCACAGGTAATCCCGTCCGGGTATAGGTGTCCAGTCTCTCACTCACGGATGCGTAGACTGTCTCCCTGAGCAATGAGGCAACCTCCTCAATGTTCTCAGCTTTCATGAGGGCTGGAAAGTTCACAAGCGTGTACTCTCTTCCCAAAGGTATCAGGTTGTGTTCCTCAATCTTCTCTTGGACATGTTTTGCTCTTAGGATTCTCTTTAGATTCTCAACCTCGATCCTAGTTGCGAATGTTTCGACGAATTCTTTGGCTTTCCCTCTCGCATCCCTTGCCAACGTGAAGAATCTCTCAACAAGGGCCTTGTGAAAGATCTTCTCAAGCCTTACTGAATCTACTTCCTCACTCGGTAGCTTGCTGAGTTCACCCGCATAATCACTCCTCAGGAGTTGGTCAACTATTTCGGAGAGGTTCCTTGATTTCGCCATGGCCTTGATGCTTTCGGGAGCTAGAAGGTGAGTCTTCCTGCCGTGAGTCCTCGTGATAAGGTAGATTATGGATGGTGACTTCAACTCTCTGGCCTCCTGATGATCTGTTTAACGCGTTTGCCTCTGAAGAACTCCTCAAGGGACTCTTCCTCCAATCTGCCTTCCACGTACCTGATGAGCTCGAGGAGGCCGGGTATCAGAACTCTCTCCAGAGCGTTCACCTTGCGGTTTGTCATCATCAGCTCGTAGGCTATGCTCTCGATGCGTGATTCTGCCTCAGCCAGTCTGATCAGATCCTCCGTCAAACCAGTCAGGTCAGAGGCAGCCTTGTAGGCTGATGGACTTGATACAGAACTTATTTTGGCCCCCTTCTCAACCAGGGCCTCGGGGACCATGACCCCCATTATGCTCCTTGGTCTGACTCGCACATCCATCTTGCTGGTTGTGGCAGCTTGGGAGTCTAGGCCTGAATAGCCCAAGCTAAGATAGGCTGCCTTGAGGCTCTCATAGGCTTGCATGATTCTTCCGTCGAGTCTGGTCCTTTCAGCAACTTTGGATAGGAGCTTGTTGGTTTCAGATGCAAGGTGGTCCCTCTTCATCTTCAGGAGTTCTTGGCCTTTCTTTGTGAACTCAAGTTGCTCCCTGAGTCTTAGGAGGACTCCTCTTGAGACGGCAGCTCTTCCAGCAGCGCTCACTGTCTGGGACCTACTTAGGTTGTGTTGGGGCTTGAGCTTTGGGATAGTACTTTTCTATGTATTCTTCGCGGATCCTTGTGAGAGCCTTCTCTGGGAGGATGGATAGTAGCTTCCACGCGACGTTTAGGGTCATCTCGATCGTTCTATTCTCGTACTCACCTTGATTGACGAATTGCGTCTCGAAGGCGTCTGCGAATTCGAGGAAGAGCTTCTCGTCCTCGCTCAGGCCGACCTCACCGACTATTCTGGATAGGTCGCGGGCCTGTCTGCCTCTGGCGTAGGCACCATAGAGCTGGTCTGCCACGTCACCGTGATCGTCTCTTGTCTTCCCTTTGCCTATTCCTTTTCTCATCAGTCTTGAGAGGGATGGTAGGACGTTTATTGGTGGGTAGACTCCTCTCATGTAGAGTTCACGGTCGAGAAAGATCTGCCCCTCGGTTATGTATCCGCTCAGGTCAGGTATTGGATGCTGGATATCCCCGCCTGGCATGGTTAGTATGGGCATCTGCGTCAGGGATCCCGGCAGACCCTCTATAATGCCTGCCCTCTCGTATATTGAGGCTAGGTCACTGTAGAGGTATCCGGGGTAACCCTTCCTGCTGGGAACTTCTTCTCTTGCAGCGCTTAGTTCTCTCAAGACCTCGGCGTAGTTTGTCATGTCGCTGAGTATGACAAGGACGTGCATGCCAAGTTTGAAGGCGATGTATTCGGCAGCGGTCAGGGCGATGCGTGGTGTGAAGAGCCTCTCGATCGCTGGGTCATCTGCCAAGTTAAGAATGATGATCGACCGCTCCAGAGCTCCTGAATTTCTGAATTCATCTATGAAGTATTGGGCCTCATCGTGTCTCAGCCCCATGGCTGAGAAGACCAGAGCAAACTCTTCCTTCTCACCAAGGACGGCGGCTTGCCTTGAGATCTGGGCTATCAACCTGTTATGGGGCAGGCCACTCTCTGAGAATATCGGAAGTTTCTGTCCCCTCACCAGCGACAGCATGCCGTCGATCGCTGAGACTCCGGTCTGAATGAAGTTGTTTGGGTAAATCCTCGATCTTGGATTTATAGGAGACCCATTTATGTCCGCTGTCTCACTGGAAACCACAGGAGGGGAATTGTCAATGGGCTCGAAGACTCCATTGAAGACTCTTCCAAGGATTTCATTTGAGAGCGGGATCTGGAAAGCTGATCCCGAGAAGCTTACGACGGAGTCCGACTGTAAACCCATCTCGCCCCCAAAGATCTGAATCACTGCTTTTCCTCTGCCAACCTCCAAGACCCGGCCCATCCGTTCGGCCCCATCCGGGGCACGAATCATTACCAATTCGTCGTATCCTACGTTTGCAACATTGTCGACCATTATTAGTGAGCCTCTAACCTCTTGGAGTCCGCGATGAATGAGACCGTGGGTCTTGCCTAACATTGACTCCATAAACATCACCTCGCTAGGATATGCCATACTCCTGTCTGAGCTTCGACATCTCTGCATCGATCTCCTCAGAGAGACTTTGTAGGCCTTGGATGCCGCGCTTGTCCTCTTTCGCCCTCTCAAGTCTTGATATCTGCGGCAGGGATCTTATTCTCTCAACCGGAACACCCTTTTCAACTAGGTGACTGGCCCTGTCATAGAAGTCAAGCAGGGTCTGGAGTAATGCGACTTGCTTATCCATCTCGCAGAAGGCATCAACCTCGTGGTAGGCGAACTGCCTGAGGAAAGCTTCCTTTATCAGTTCAGACTCAAGCAGGATGAGCCTCTGATCATCAGGAAGTGCTCGTTCACCCATTATTCTTGCTATAGATTCAATCTCGGCCGATTCGCCTAGAACCTTAAGGGCCCTGCCTCTCAGCTGTCCAAAGTCCTTGTGGAGTCTCCCCTTCCAGTAATCGGCGATCTTCTCTGCGTA
>CAZVKZ010000047.1:8686-9220 GCA_964627775.1 uncultured Candidatus Bathyarchaeia archaeon
CGTATTGGCTATAGCTTTGAGCCCATGAGCCTAGGAGTCGGTCGACATAGAGACTGTAGCTCTTCAGCCAATGTATGGCTGGGAAGTGTCTGCTGTATGCGAGGTCTCTGTCCAATGCCCAAAAGACTCCTGTGAATCTTAGGGTGTGTATTGTGACTGGCTCATTAAAGTCCCCACCAGGGGGTGAGACCGCGCCGATTATCGAGACTGATCCCTGTCTCTCAGGTTGTCCTAGGGCCTTTATTCTTCCAGCCCTCTCATAGAACTCTGCTACTCTGTCCGGAAGGTATGCGGGGTAGCCACCTTCAGCGGGCATCTCCTCAAGTCTGCCTGAGATCTCTCTGAGAGCTTCAGCCCATCTTGAGGTCGAGTCGGCCATTATGGCTACATCGTAACCTTGGTCTCTATAGTACTCCGCTATCGTCACTCCAAGGTAGATGCTTGCCTCCCTCGCGGCTACGGGCATGTTGCTAGTATTGGCTATCAAGACTGTCTCTTATACACATCTGACGCTGCCGACGAATAGAGAGGTGT
>CAZVKZ010000048.1:0-9191 GCA_964627775.1 uncultured Candidatus Bathyarchaeia archaeon
CTCACTAATTTCGGCCTTTCTATTCCTCCTAGTCTGAAGATTGATGGCCCTGATGATGGCTTGAGAAAGCGCATCCTGCGAAAAGTCTGCATAGACCTCGGTCTGCCAAAGCAACTTGCCAATCTTCCCAAAAAAGCGATGCAATACTCAACAGGAGTGGATAGATGCATGAAGACACTTGCTAGAAGCAGGGGTTTGCCGACTTCAACGTACCTAAAGGGCATATTTGAGGAAACCTTTAGGTCCCTTCGCACGCAATGATGACTGAGAAGGAGAATGGAGATAAGCCCTTAGCCTATGCGATTCTCTTATTCGCCATTTGTGGTGATGAGCTGTTAGAGGGTATCTCCACCCGGACATGCCCAGATTATTCCCTGCTCATGATGCGAACGGGGTTCCCAACGACACAAGAAAGGCTATGCCATTTCTGTGAACTCCTGAGAAATCATCTTATTAGAGCGTTGCTGAATGAGATAGGACGATAGGATGTGGGGTCGTCGTCTAGCTTGGTCATGGATTAAACCGCCAAGAGGATACCAGAGCACATGTGTGCGGTGAGCCTGGGGAGCCTCCCAGAACGCTGGCGGTCGCGGGTTCAAATTGACATCGTCATGAAAGTCCCGCCGACCCCACCACTAATAATCCTGGCTGGCAACATTTACGAGTCAGTGTGAGTCTTCGTAGTTTTGGGGAATGATCATGAGCAGGGTTACGATGTCCCATGGGGGCGGCGGGGCCGTGATGCAGGGGCTCGTCAAAGATTACATTGTGAAGTACTTGGGCGGAAGTAGCGCGGAGGTTCCTCTCGAGGCTCTTGATGACTCAGCCGTCATTCATAATATCGCTTTGAAGTCCGATTCGCACACAGTAAAGCCCCTCTTTTTTCCTGGAGGGGATATTGGGCGACTTTCAATAGCGGGAACAGTCAACGACATAGCGGTGATTGGCGCCGATCCGATAGCTCTATCCTCCGGCTTCATCTTCGAGGAAGGCTTCCCACTGGAGGATCTTGAGCGGATACTCAGGAGCATGCATGAGACCTGCCAGGAGGCCGGAGTATACGTCCTGACCGGGGACACAAAGGTCATGGAGAAGGGAGCGCTCGACAAGCTCGTAATCAACACCTCCGGCATCGGACTGCGCAATACCGAACTGGATAGGAATATTGAGGAGGTCAGGAGATACCGAAGCCTCAATTCCAGGTGGCTCCTCGACTCAAACCTAGCGCCAGGAGACAAGATAATCATCTCAGGAACTATAGGTGACCACGGCATAGCGGTTATCTCAGCTCGAGAAGGTTACGGCTTTGAAACAGAAGTGAGATCAGACGTCGCACCATTGAACAGACTTGCAAAGGAGATCCTCAAGGTAGGGGGGATCGTCAAGCTCAAGGATCCTACCAGAGGCGGTCTAGCTAATACCCTGAATGAGTGGACCGAGAAATCGCATGTCGGAATCGTAGCCTACGAAGATAGGATTCCAATAAAGACAGGCGTCAAGGTCGCTTGCGAGATGTTGGGAATAGACCCCCTAGAGGTTGGCAACGAAGGAAAACTAGTCGTAGCAGCGGTTCGAGAGAAAGCGTCTGAGATCCTTGAGGCACTAAAGAGAAGTAAGCTCGGTGAAGATGCTGAGATCATTGGTGAGGTCTCAAGTGAATATAGTCAAGTTGTCCTCCAAACATCCGTTGGTGGAAGGCGAATAGTTCTACCTCCCATTGGCGATCCTGTTCCAAGAATATGTTAGCTCACGCTCCACAAATCTTCAACCATTTCAGTATGAGTCACACTCATACATGTACGGCACATTCCACCCATGCTTAATCTCTCAATAACTGGGCCGAGTTGCCCTGAACCTATGTGCCTTAGTAGTATTCCAAAATTTTTTCAATAGTGGTATTACCGACTATAGCCGTTATTATCGCTGTTTCGTAACAGCATTACTACGCGCGCTCGGCAGTGCTCTATCCTAGACGACTGGGTAACCCAACATTCCCGAAAGGATGCCGCTTTGCGATAGGTAGGAGAAAGTTTCCAAGAATTGAGCCAAGGACAGCAGTAGGCAATTCCTATACAGCGAGCCTTCTGGCTTTGATCGAATCACTGTACCGGCAACACATGTAACGAGCATAGGCAACGCGAACAGAGCTACTCTGGCGAGCTCGAGTCTTGCGAGAAGAATCACCACCAGTAACATCGTTGAAAAAGCCAAGGTGAATTTATCAACCTCGGTATGTCGAAGTGACGAGGCGCACGCCCTAAAGACCGTAACGAGGAAGAGGATACAAGTCGGCAACCCGAGCAGGAGGAAGAAGAATAGTGTGGAGATCTCGATACTCCAGATCTCTGGCCTTAGTGAATGAAGATGATGGTAAAACCAGTTGTGCGTTCTGAGGGCCCACATTACAGCCTCATAGAGAGGCAACCTCAAAGCTAGCCCCAGAAAAAGATACGGCACTAATGCGGCGGAAATGAAATAGAAGACCCTGAGTAAGGCCCTCTGCCAGGCTCCACGTGACACTGCAAGAATCGTCGCTAGGACCAAGAGAGATGTTGAGACGAAGGTTAGAAATGCTGCAAACGAGAGAGTCAACCCTCCTAGAATGCTTCGTGAGGCTTTGCCTTTGGGACCCAGTGAGCGGATGAAGAGAAGTAGAGCTGTCGTGGTGAAGATACTCAACGTCAATTCCATGTAAGGAAGGCCTAAACTGACAGATGGGATCCAAGTATAGAATGTGCATGTGATTGTGGCTGCGCGGTGGCCGTGTACAAGCTTCGCCAGGTAGAACAATGGAAATAGTGTGAGCGTGGAGAACAGAATCACAAGCCAGCTGACAGACTGCGGATCTGAACCAAACAGGTGAAACCCGAAGTAGATAATGAAGGGGTAACCTGGAAGATGGGTTGCGAGATGCCCACCCCAGTAGAGCAGAGGCACTTGCATCAGAGCCAGCCATTCTCGCAAATAGGTCAGTGGATCTGAAATGTTCAGTGCTAGTGAGTAGTAACCGAAACTCTGCGGATCCTCTATCAAAAGAAGAAAGCTCTCGATTCCTCTTAAGTGAATTGTCAGTATTTGAACCGACAAGAAGATGAGTGAGAATGCTAACGGTTGCAGGATGGAAATATTCGCTACTGATTGCGAAACTGAGCTATTCCCCTTCTTGATGTTGGAGGCGCCTAGGAAATGTTTCAGGAGTAGGCTCTGCGCAATGAAAAGGGAAATTATGAGAATGGAGATTCGAAGATCTTTCAGCAGCAGGTTTTGCGGTCCAATAATCAGGAAATGAAGTAAGCTTACTGCGAACAGAACAAGAGCAGGTATGCTTAGCCCTGCTCTGCTACGAAACGAGACCATTTTCAAGCGCTTTGTGGCTCGTCAGAACCTCTCATAATGCAGGACATCTTTCAGTTCGCGTTTTTTCCTAGTTTTTTCTGGTTCGTCAGAGAAACCAACTGGGATCAATGCAACCAGTCTGTAGCCTTCGGGGGCGGCTAGAATTTCACGTATAGCATTTGCGTACGCTTTCTTGTCGCCTGCGACCCAGCATGTTCCCAACCCTAGAGCGGTTGCGGCTATCAATATGTTTTCAACCGCAGCACTGCTGTCCTCTAGGAAGTATTTCGAGTCTTTGCTGAATACTGCAATGCATAATGGGGCTTCAGCGATGAATTTGCCGTAGTCCGTTGTATCCGCGATCCTCCTGCGCGTCTCTTGATCGGTGACCGCGATGAACTCCCAGGGCTGGAGGTTCATGGCTGAGGGAGCCATCCTCGCAGCATCTATGAGTTTTTCAATGATATCTTTGGATATTGGGGTCGACCGGTACCTCCTAATGCTTCTTCTCCTTTGAATCGCCTCTAGTGCATCCAATCATACCACTATGGACCATGTACATGGAAGTTGGGCAGAAAAAGGTGTTGACGTCCGGCCCCCACCAGATGTACTCTACGTAGGCCTTCGATATCTATACTCTATATTGCAGGACCCTTCCATCGAGACCATGCATGGTCCCACCGGGTTTTGTGGGGTACAGCGTGTGCCGAATAGCGTACATTCCTGGGGCTCCATTAATCCCCTTAGTACTCTGTCGCATCCGCATCCGGCAGGCTCAGGAAAATCCTTATTCATAATCTCCTTCAGGTCGTCAGCATACTTCTTCTCTGCGTCGAGTGAGCTGAACTCTTCCTTGAGCTTCATCCTTGAGGCTTGAATGGTTGGAAAACCTCGCCATCTTGAATCTTTAGGCTCAAAGACCTCTGAGAGCACTTCGAGCGCCCTCTTATTTCCTTCTTCCCTGACAGCTCGGCCATACTCGTTCTCAACAGTCGATCTAGAGTCTTTAGCTTGCTTTGCTATCATGTAGACGGCCATCAAGACGTCAAGAGGCTCGAAGCCAGCAATCACTTGAGGCAGACGGTATTTGTCGGAGATTTCTCGGTATGGCTTTGTCCCTATTATCGTGCTAACATGGCCCGGTTCTATGATACCTTGTATCCTCAACTCACCCATGCCCAAGAGTGCATCCAGGGCAGGCGGCAGATACCGATGGAAATTCAGTATCGCGAGGTTCTTTGGAGGATCTTTGAGTGCTGTTACTGCTGTGCTGGGAGCTGTCGTCTCGAAGCCTATTGCGACGAATACAACTTCTTCCTTCGTTCCTTCCGCCATCTCCACCGCATCCGTGATGCTGTATACCAGCTTAACCTTTGCACCTTCAGACCTTGCATCAGTCAGTGAACCTGCAGCACCTGGAACCCTGAGCATATCTCCATAGGTAGCCACTATCTTCCCTCTTCTTGCAAGGGTTATTGCCTCCTCAATCTCCCCTGTCGTAGTCACGCAGACAGGGCAACCTGGACCCTGTCGGATGTCTATGCCGGACTTTCTGAGCATCGTATCCAGTCCGTAGCGGACTACAGTGTCCTGGTGAGTACCGCATACGTGCATCAGGGTCAGGTTGAGCCTCATCGAGGCCACTCTTCTAAGAATTTTGTCGGCTATGGCAGCATTCCTGAACTGGTGCATTTCTCTCGATTCCTCAGTTAGAAGACTAGTGGGCTGCGAGGTTGCTGTGAGCGGGCTGAGCCTTGATCTTTTCCGGTCTACAGGCCTAATTCTTTATGGGTTTATTTAATCTCACCTAAGGCTCACAGGCATACCTATGCAGGATTTAGGGCAGCTAGGAACAGGCTTCCCTTCAGGCAGCAGAGGTAGGAAGTAAGTTCCCCAATGGTTCAATGACTGTTTGTGGAGTTCGCGCGAATGACCAGACTCGCCATATCTTTTGGTGAGGTTCGGAACCTCTTAAGTAGTGCTTGATAGATCGCGTATGCCCCCACGCTGCTGATTATGCCTGCTACCACGTTGAAGCCTGCCATGAAAGGAGCGAGGCTCACTGCTGCATCCCAGGATAGTATGGAGAACGCTGGCAGAAGAACCGTATTTGCCACTACCATCACGCCTACCCTCAGGGTGACTCCACTTGCTACTGATAGAACCGCTGATGCTCTCGACCGTCTGCCGTAGAATGGAATCATGCCAGCTACAGTTGACATTTCTGCTAATGCTTTCATGAACGCGCTGAAGGGATCCCTGAACGAGACTATTAAGAATAGGACGATCGAGGTTGCGGCGCCTGATAGAGGGCCATACAGGAAGAGTGATAGTATCACTGGAATCCCGCTTATATCAAATCTGAGCCTTGGGAAGAGGGGGAAGGGGATCTTGATTCTCAGGCTCCACAGGGCAAGATCGAAGATGATCACTAACGCCCCTAGCACGGCGGTGCCAGCTATTGATAGGGACTGGTTTCTCAAGACGGTGCACTAGAGATTGGGAAAGTTGCAATTCTCATATTAAAAGGCGTACTATGGGGTGGCGCCACTTGGATGGTTGAATTCAACGGTTTGGAATGATAGTGTTGGAGGTCGTAATTCTTCCTCATTGCTGCGCTTTCGCGTCGGAGAGGTGATACCATTTTCAGGAAGCAGGCAAGTTACCCTGAACATTGGAGAGGAACGCGATCCTCCGCATCAGGTGCATATTACTCGTTTCTGCATTCGAACTTCAGGCAGAATAGATGTGTCCAGCGTTTGCTATGAAGTTATAAATTGTGATGTACATCAGTGATGAATGGTGTTTGTATCAGGTTGGGACGCATAGAGAAAGGCGAGAAATGTAGTGTTACTGGATGCGGTAGCCCAGCAGTCAGATCCCTGGCTACTGACAGGGTCTCGAAAGCAGGACTGAGAGTGGGAGATTCAAGAAGGGCTTATCTCTGCAAAGAGCACTATAAAGAGCTGAAGAAGAGATCCAAGAAGGATAGACTTCTCGAGAAATGGAGAATGATGAAGTGAGACTCCTAGCAGGAGGCCTTTAGATCTGAGGATTCTTCTAATCCATTCAAGCCACTTTGAGTTTGAAGTGAAAAACAAGGCAGTAGATGAGGCTGAGGCGATCGGTGAGGAGGAGAGAAAGGATAGTATGGATGAGGTTCTCGTTGCGTTCTGCTCTGTGGAGAAGGATGATGAGCGCGATCCAGAGGCGATTACGCTCAAGGCGGCGGAGGAGCTCACCAACGTCGCCTCAAACCTGGGAACGAGGAATATCCTCGTCTACCCCTACGCACACCTCTCCAGCGAGCTTGGACCGCCGTCTGTGGCGATTCCCCTCCTGCGAAGACTGTCTGAGGAACTTGGCTCGCGTGGGTTCAATGTCAAACGAAGCCCCTTCGGGTACTACAAGAGCTTCAAGCTAGAATGCAAAGGCCACCCGCTCTCAGAGCTCTCAAAGAGCATCACGGCTGAGGGCCTCAAGGAGAAGAAGGCAATAGAAACAAAATACATGGTACTCGATACTGATGGCAGACTAAGCGAGCCAGAGGAATACCTCACCCATCCAAATGTCGAATTCAGATCACTAGTCGAGAAGGAGGTCTTCAGAAGAGGGCTCACAGGAGGGGAGCCGAGGTACCTTGAGTATTGTAAGAAGTTCGGTATCGAATGGGAACCTTACTCTGATGTCGGCCACATGCGGTATGGACCTGAAGGCGACCTCTTCTTTGAGCTGATCGGAGAGTATGCGTGGTCGCAGGCCAACATGATCGGCATACCTGTCCTTCGCGTGAGGGGAACAAACACCTTTGATCTTTCGGTCAGGCCTGTTAGGGAGCACGCCAAACTCTTCGGAGACAGATTGTACGAGATTAATCTGGACGAGAAGAGTTTCGTACTCAGGTATGCCGCTTGTCATCAGCAGTTTTCTATGGTCAAGGACTGGTCTCTCAGCTACAGGCAGCTTCCCTTTGGGACCTTCGAGGTCGCAGACAGCTACAGACTAGAGCAGAGTGGAGAATTGCTGCTGTGCTTTAGAGTTAGAAAGCTCCACATGCCTGACCTTCACATCTACTGCAAAGACGTTGCGGAGGCAGAAGAGTTCTCAAGCAAGGTGCACAGTAGGATCTACGATGAGATACGCAAGCTTGGAAGGGAATACGTCTCAATATACAACACGACTAGGGAGTTCTTCGAGAACAACCGGGACTTCTTCATGGAGCTTGTCGCGGTTGAGAAGAAGCCTATACTGCTGAACTTCGTCCCTGAAGGAATATTCTACTGGGTCGTGAACGTGGAGTATACGATAATAGATGACCTGAATAGGCCGCGTGAGATTGCAACCTTCCAGATTGATGTTGGCAACGCCGAACGGTTCAACATAGCCTACACGGACCATGACGGCTCGAGGAAGTACCCTGCTATAATACATACTGCGCTCATAGGGACTGTGGAGCGTTACCTCTTCACTGTCCTCGACTGCGCAGCCCAAAGTGAGAGTGGGCACAAGAAGCCTCAACTCCCGCTCTGGCTTTCACCAACACATGTCAGGATAGTCCCAATCACCCCCGGCCAGCTTGAGCAGGCCAAGAGCCTCGCCTCAGACCTTGAGGGTCACGGGATCAGGGTTGATATTGATGATCGTGAGGAGACTCTTCAGAAGAGGATAAGAGATGCAGAGGTGAGCTGGGTTCCCTACACAGTAGTCCTTGGCCAGAGGGAGGCGGGGGCGGGATCCTTCCCAGTACGGATTAGAGCAGAAGAGAAGACAGAGAGTATGACTGCACAGGAGCTTGCGAGGATGATTGAGGAGGGCATCAAGGGCTACCCATTCATTCCATTACCACTCCCAAGACTGCTCAGCACTCGACCAGGCTACAAGAGAACATAGATCTGCCAGTGCAGGCTGGGTATTATGAAAGTTTTATATTATGACCAAGCATTATGACTGAGAATTGTTGAAGGGGCTGAGGATGAGCAGAGATCAAACGTATGGCGGACTCATACTTCTAATCTCGTTGATCGTGGCGATAGTATACGTCGCAGCATTCTTCGCGCCCTGGGTGTCAACGATTCTACCGGCTTGGCCAGCGGTGCTCAGAGAATGGGCAATTGCGATTCCTGTATTTCTCTTCGTCCTTGCCGCGCTACTGATCTGCATGTGGATAGGCTGGACTATGTTGACAACGCCGCCACCCGCGCCGTTCGAGACTGAAGTAACCCCGCCGCCCACAAGCGAAGCAAAAGAAGAGGGCAAATAGGGCTAGTTCGAAAGCCCCACGAGCTTCACGCACCAACCCCTGCAGATAGTGGAATACTGTTATCGTGAGGGAGCGGTTAGAATACGCTCTCCTTAGAGTAGATCTCAATCCCATTATCGGTTATCCTGTAAGGCCTCAACTGCGGATCTATTGCGGTCTCCCTCATCTTCTCAACCTGCATGACCCTTGTGACAGCCTTGCCGACTTGGAGAGTCTGGAGAAGGATGACCCCATGAGCCAGATACTCCTCCAGCTGCACGCTCCTCTCCAGCCCTGAAGCCCTAAGCTCAGTAGTTATGATAGTCGTGGCTCCGGTTGATGAGAGAGCCCCAACAAGCTCCAGTATCACGGATCGCCGCTGAATTATGTCCGGGTACTGAAAGACAAGAGAGGTTATTGTATCGAGCGCCAACCGTTTGGCTCCAAAAGATCTAACACCAGCCTTCACGTTCTCAATAGTGGTTTCCAAGGAGAACTCTCTTTTGCCCATGGTCAATCTTCCAGGTTTGGTCTTACCCTCAGTCTTCGGCGTGGGCGAAATATCTGTGAAGGCCCACTTCCCCTCCTTCTCTAATGCGGGGATATCCCACCCGAG
>CAZVKZ010000049.1:0-8654 GCA_964627775.1 uncultured Candidatus Bathyarchaeia archaeon
TCTCCAGCGGGCAAGTTTCCCCAGCTTCCAGGAGTCTTCAATGCTCCTGTATCAGCGATTCCTCTTCTCCCTTCAAGGCTCAGGCTTAGATCCGTTCCGGTCCTAGTCTTGATTCTGATCTTTGATGTGCCCGTGAGTATCTCTGCCAGTCTCAGAGTCTCTGATGGTATTCTCCTATAGTCTGCCGTCAGGGATCCTGTGGGATAGAACATTTCTTCAAGGATCCTAGGCATGCTTGCTATTCTTGCTCCAGCTTTTGTCGCGTTTTCCCTTGCGTCCGTGTGGCTGATGGAGTATGTCGTCAATGCTAGAACTACATCTGAAGCTTTCATGATCTCCTCTATCTCTTTTCCTAGCTCTGCAGAGCGTCTTCGAACTGAAGGATATGTTTGAAAAGTCACATTGCATTTGGGGAATTGTTTCTTGGCGATGTCTGCAATGGTTCTGGCAAGGAGATTTCTTGCTGTCATATCTTCCAGTCTCTCAGGTCCTAGATCCTGCCATTCTTGAATTGTTGGCGTGTCAGTGATTACTACTAGAGTCTCATCGTTGCGCAGTCCCATATTGTACTCCAGTATCCTTTTGACTCCCCTTGAGATCTTCGAGGCCTTGATCACCTGTATCCCCAGATTCCCATATAGTATCGAGCTTAAAGCTTCCCCAGGATGGATCGTGGCTGGCGGCTCAACCTCAAGCTACTCTATGAAGAGCATCAAACGGCAATATAGTGCGCCGGGAATCATGATGCTTCCTGAGAAGATCTAGAGAAGATTCGCCGCAGCCCGGCGAGTCGATTAGGGATCGGATTCCTCAGGCTTCCCCTCCTCCACAGAAACACTATTGCCAAGATTGCTACGGCGACTCCAAGAACTAGGTAGAGCGAGATCAGGCTCAGCATCCAGACAGCGGTCACAACTTGCGGCCCACGCATAACAATGTTTGAGGTGGGGGTTGTAAAGGTTGAATCTCCAGACCAATGTGAGAATATGTATTCGACGCCTATCCAGCCCCAGATGCCTGCTGGGACAGTTGTGGGGTCGACTGAGAACTCTGCCGTGGAATCAGCGTTGTACCATCCACCACCGACAGCTTTTCCATACTCTGTTTGAACTGTGAGCAGATATTGTCTGGACCATTCTGCAATGATCTCCTTTGGAGAGTCCATCAAGATCGATGCTGTGGGATCAGTAGTTGAGACCGCGCCTTTCCAGCGATTGAAGACTAACCTAGAGTTGTTTGCATCCTCGAAGATCGGGGTCACCGCGACTACAGTGACCCGTCTGGATTCGTCAACCCAGTCGCTCTTGCTGTCAGTTTCCCCACCATTCGGGTTGATTAAGAGAAAATACTGCCTCTTCCATTCTGCAACAACCTTTGTGGGAGCCGTGATGGTCAAAGTCGCGCTAGGCGATGCTCCTGAGTAGTCTCCGCTCCAGCCGGTAAAGACATATCGTGTTCCTTCATTCGCGCTAACCGGGCTTGAGACTGAGAAGCTCGCCTCTGATCCTGAGTTGTACCATCCGCCGCCTGCCGGATCTCCGTATGCGGATTCAACATCGAGGCGGTATTGTGTCACCCATTCAGCCTCGACCAGTTTCGGCTGGTCCATCAGTATAGCGTTGGTGGGATTATCTGGGTTATCCCTTAATGGCCCGCCATTCCATCTGCTGAACTTCTGCCTGACCCTTGAGGCGGTCTCCTGAATATTCCCGACGATTATCGGGGCCCATGAACCAGCCACATGCCAGCCTGAACCGACAGGTTGGCCGTACTTCGAATAGACTTGGAGATAGTGCAGAGCATAATATGTGAAGGCGTATGAGCCACTCGAGGTGAAGGTTCTCGTGTTTGACGGGACATAGAATGCCACGCCACTGTTTGGGAGCACGGCTCCTGGTGTCCAGAGGTAGTTGTAGTAGTTCTCTGGAACATACTGTTGGACTGTTACTGTCACGGAAGAGTTGAAGCCTATTGTGACGCTTCCGCCTCCTGAGAGTGAAGTCAGGTGTGAACCGTTAACATAGACTCTGGCGCCAAATACTGAAGGCAGGCCTTCTATCGATATTGTGACTTGCTGGGTGGTCGCGGCGGAGACACCTCCCAGGTTAAGGGAAGATCCCAGAATAGACAGAAGCAAGATGGCCAGTTGTATGCCTGTGCGAACTTCAAGGGGTGTTGCTTTTTCCCTCAAAACCTTCACTTGTATCCGTGAGATTGAGATATGTTGAAGACTTGATAATGAATCTCTCGGAAATAATGTTTCTGCAATTCAACACTCGTAGACCGCATATTGCTCCTACTGGATACAATCATTCTTCCCGTGTGTGCTAGACTTTCGTCTCTGGGAAAAGCATCTTGTTGGCCCCGGGCAGCCTCGACCAAATGTCTCTTTGGCCTCTATCTGGCGCAAAACAGCTTCGATGAGAGGCTAGAAAGCTTTAATTTGGGTTTGATTCAATCTAGCACGACACTTCAAACCGCTCAATAACGAGAGAACTCTGGTGACAAAACTGTTCAAGCCAGGAGTAATCATGAATATTGCCGGTCCAGTAGTAGTCGGCAAGAACATGTCAGGGTCGCTAATGTATGAGCTAGTGAAGGTAGGCGATGTCGGTCTCATCGGGGAGGTCATAAGAGTTGAAGGTGACACCGCCACAGTCCAAGTCTATGAGGAGACGACTGGAATAAAGCCAGGGGAGAAGATTGAGAGAACCGGTAAACCTCTATCAGTCGAGTTAGGCCCTGGCATCGTCGGACAGACCTATGATGGGATACAGAGGCCACTACCTGTTATCAGAGAACTCTCTGGAGACTTTATAGAGAGAGGGGTCACCGTCACATCACTTGATCGCAAGAAGAAGTGGAGGTTCATACCAACACAGAAGAAGGATGCGAATGTTCAGACCGGAGACATCCTCGGCACAGTCAAGGAAACAGCCCTCGTAAACCACAGGATCATAGTGCCCCCAGGGATCTCTGGCACAATAAGAGACATCGTAGGGGAAGGTGACTACACGGTCGAGGATGACATATGCACAATCAAAACCTCAGACGGCGATGCCAAGACCCAACTCATGCATACATGGCCGGTTAGAAGAGCTAGGCCATTCAAAAGGAAGGTACCTGCAGACACACCGCTGGTCACGGGACAGCGGATCATAGATTTCTTCTTCGCAATAGCAAAAGGCGGAACTGCAGCAATCCCTGGAGGCTTCGGAACAGGCAAGACTGTGATGCAGCACCAGCTCGCACAATGGGCCGACGCAGACATAATAGTCTACGTCGGATGCGGTGAGAGAGGCAATGAGATGGCTGAGGTTCTTGAACGCTTTCCCCAACTCAAAGATCCACGTTCAGGACAGCCTCTGATGGCCCGAACGATACTCTTCGCCAACACCTCGAATATGCCAATCGCAGCAAGGGAGGCAAGCGTCTACACTGGGATAGCGGTCAGTGAGTACTTCAGGGACATGGGTTATGATGTGGCGCTGATGGCTGACTCGACCTCAAGATGGGCTGAGGCCCTCAGAGAGATCTCTGGAAGGCTTGAGGAGATGCCTGGGGAAGAGGGTTACCCTGCATACCTTGCATCCAGACTTGCAGAGTTTTATGAGAGGTCTGGAAGGGTTGAGATCCAAGGCAGCCAGTCCAATCTAGGCTCTGTCTCAGTAGTCGGAGCCGTTTCTCCTCCTGGAGCAGACTTTTCCGAACCCGTCACGCAGAATACCCTGCGCATGGTCAAGGTCTTCTGGGCTCTTGACAAAGCGCTTGCTGAGAGGCGGCATTTCCCAGCGATCAGCTGGCTCACAAGCTACTCCCTATACCTAGACTCGCTTGAGGAATGGTACGGCAAGAGCTTTGGAGAGGAATGGATCGGGCTTCGCCGTGAGGCGATGCAGATACTGCAAAGGGATGAGGAGCTTAGGGAGATAGTGATGCTGGTGGGTCCGGACGCTCTCTCAGAGAGCCAAAGGGTAACCCTTGAATCTGCAAGGATGCTGAAGGAAGACTTCCTCATGCAAAGCGCGGTCCATCCGGTTGACAGCTACTGCCCCCTCGAGAAGAGCTTCTACATGATGAAGGTGATAATGGCCTTCCACCAGAACATGTCCAAGGCAACGGAGAAGGGTATACCGCTGCAGAGGGTTCTTGAACTTCCGGTAAAGGATGAGATCGCGAGGATGAAGATACAGCCTATTGAAGGCTTCGATAGGTTCGCAAAGGGCCTCATGATGAAGATGGAGGACGAATTCACTCAGCTTTCCACGCAGCTTCTGGCAACGGTGGGGGCACGGTAAATGTCAACTGTCGCAAGAGAGTATAACACGGTAAGCGAGATCTCCGGACCACTCCTCTTCGTCAAAGCGGTAAGAGGGGTTGGGTACGGCGAGGTTGCCAGAATAACCACCCCAACCGGAGAAGTCAGACGCGGCCAGGTTCTTGAGGTTGGCGAGGAAATCGCCGTAGTGCAAGTCTTTGAAGGCACCTCAGGCTTGGATGTGCCAACAACAAAAGTCGCTTTCAGCGGGGAGACTATCAAGCTCCCTGCCTCATCAGATATGCTCGGCCGCATCTTCGACGGCAGTGGGGAACCGATCGATGGTGGCCCCAGAATAATCCCAGAGGACTACTTCGATGTTCACGGAGCACCGATCAATCCCTACTCAAGAGAGTATCCGAGGGACTTCATCCAGACAGGAATCTCCACGATAGACGGAATGAACACTCTGGTGCGGGGGCAGAAGCTTCCCATTTTCTCAGGCTCAGGTCTGCCTCATAACACCATAGTCGCGCAGATCGCCCGCCAAGCAAAGGTTCGGGGAACAGAGGAACCCTTCACAACAGTCTTTGCAGCAATGGGCATAACCGCTGATGAGGCCCAGTTCTTCAGGGACGACTTCGAGAGGCAAGGCGCATTCGAACATGTCACGCTATTCTTGAACTTGGCAGAGGACCCTGCGATAGAGAGGATCCTGACGCCGAGGATAGCCCTGACTGCTGCAGAGTTCTTCGCCCACCAACTCGGGATGCACGTCCTCGTAATATTGTCGGACATGACAAACTACTGCGAGGCCCTAAGAGAGATCTCCGCGGCAAGGGAAGAAGTCCCAGGCCGAAGAGGCTACCCAGGCTACATGTACACTGACCTCGCAACAATCTATGAACGGGCTGGCAGGACTCACGGGAGCAAAGGCTCCGTAACCCAGATGCCCATCCTGACCATGCCGCATGATGACATGACACACCCCATACCTGACCTGACAGGCTACATCACAGAGGGTCAACTGCTGGTCGATCGGGGCTTGCACCGTAAGGGGGTGTATCCCCCAATAGATGTCTCACCATCACTCTCACGACTGATGAAGGAAGGAATAGGCAAAGGCAGAACCCGCGAGGACCACAGAGAGGTCTCAGACCAGCTCTACTACGCCTATGCTGAGGGAAGAGGGTTCAGGGACCTAGTCGCAGTCGTTGGTGAAGAAGCCCTCTCTGCAAGAGACAAGATGTATCTAAAGTTCGCAGACATATTCGAGCGGAGTTTTGTGACGCAGGGAGTCTATGAGAACAGAGATATTGATGAGACTCTAGACATCGGCTGGGGGCTGCTCTCAACACTTCCTGAGAGTGAGTTGAAGAGGATAGACCCAGGGACGATCAAGATCTACCATCCCAAGTATAGATCCAAGGCCTGAGTGCAGCAGATGTCGGAGCAGTTGATGAATGTCCATCCGACAAGGATGGAGCTGCTTGCTCTCAGGAAGAGGATGGAGATAGCTGAGAGAGGCCGGGAGCTTCTGAGAGAGAAGCTCGATGCTTTGATGATAGAGTTTTTCGAGTTTGTGAGGGAGATATCAGCTCTTAGGGAAAAGGCTGAGGCATCCCTGGAGGCTGCTTACACGGCCTTCTCTGAGGCTCAGATGGTGATGGGGTACTCCAAGCTGGAGGAGCTATCCTACGGTGGCGAGGACAGGTTCGATGTTGTGGCCAAGACGAGGAGCATCATTGGTGTCTCCATACCGAGCGTTCAAGTCGAGGTGAAGCCTCTGAGCAGCTACCCGTACAGTGTCATCGACACTTCTGCCAGGCTCGATGAGGCTACGATGGCTATGGTTGAGGCTGTCAAGATACTGGTTGAGCTCTCAGGGATCGAGGCTGCTGTGACGAAGTTGGCTGAGGCCATAGCATCGGTAAAGAGGAGGGTTAACAGTCTCGAGTACATAATAATTCCGAGGATGGACAATACCATCCGTTTCATAAGGATGTATCTTGAGGAGAGAGAGAGGGAGGACTTCTTCCGCCTCAAGAGGATAAAGGGTCGGCTGAAAGAGGAAGCCTAGGCCTTCTCTCTCTTCAACGATACTATCGCTTGGGCCAGGTCTCCACCAGACAACTCCAGAGCCTTCTTTGCCTCCTCCAAGGAGACATTGGCCTGTTGAGCCACCAGTTGGACATCAGCCTCAGGAATCGCGGCTTTGGTTTCCTGCACCGATCGCTCCTCTCTCACGGTTCCTCCAGCAATCTGGAACATTGTCTGCCCCTGCATCATGATGGACATTACGGTTGGCCCATCTATCACGATGCTCTCATCAGCAGTTCTTATCGTGACGTCCACGACGTTGTCGATCGGCTTTGCCTCCATGCCCATCTTCTGCATCAGCCTGAGGGCATCCCTGCCTGAAGGCATACCTCGCATTGAGCGGAGGGCTCTGTGCGCCAAGACTCACACCCCAGCTTAAGGTTTATTGTAGTCTACCGAGTCTTAATGTCTTTCTGAGAAAGCTTGTCCAATAACTTCTCCATATTGTGGAGTCTGGTGTGCCAAGAATCCGGCTTGTCTCTACTGCTTCAGGCTTGAGCCGCAGTTTGCGCAGAAGGAGTCTTCCTGCTTGTTCGCGAATCCGCATTTTGGACATGTCACAGTCACTTGGGGCCGGACGGCAGCTTTTCTTCCTCGACGCTTGGATATTATGACTGCTGTGGCAATGACGATCACGGCTACTGCGATGAGGAGCACCAGGTTTCTCTCGCTGGATAGGGAAGCTGGGAGCATTGGAATCAGGCTTTTCTTCTGGAATCTTTGCGTTTGGCTTGCAGTCATTTCATATTCGTCGTTTCCAAGCCATTTTGCTGTCACGGTCCAGTTGCCAAGCGTCTCCGGTGTGTAGCTGTCTTTGAAGGATCCGTCTGAACTGGTGGTTGCCTTGCGTGTTATCTCTTTGTCTTCTGGGCCTCGGTACGAGAGGGTAATCTCGGCGTTTTCTACTGTTGGTTTGATCGAGCCTTTGACCGTCACATCGCCTAGCCACCCTTGGCTGACTGATATCTCCAAGCTACTCTTCTTCCTCTCAACGTTCAGGATAACTTTCGCGGAGTGAGTTCTGCCTCTCCCTGTTGCATCCACGATCAATGAGTAGTTTCCAACCGGGGTGGATACAGGCACATCCACTACCAGCCCTGACGTGAAGGGTGGTTTGCTGGAGGGAACTGTGAATGTGGATGATGCTCCACTGGGTAATCCTGTGACTGCGAGGGTTACGGTTTGATCAAAGAACCCTACGGGCCTCACGTCAAGGTTGAAGGTTGCTTTCTGCCCCTTCTCTACAGCGATTATGTTGGGTGAGGCTGTGATGTCAAAGTCCTCTTTTCTAACTACCAGCGTTGCAGCGGCTGTTCGATATACACTTCCACTAGTAGCCGTTACAGCAACACTGTAGGTTCCCTCGGATTCAGCTGTGGAGGCATCTACTGTGAGGGTTGAGGTGAAGGGGGGTGTGCCTGTCTGGGGTGAGAAGGTGTGGGTGAGGCCGCTTGGTAGTCCTGCCAAGCTGAGAGAGACAGTTGAGGCGGAGCCGCTGACCAGACCTACTGTCACTGTATAAGAGGTTTTGTCCCCGACACCAACTGTCTGAGTTGATGGTGAGATTTGTACAGAGAACTCGAATCTTGGAACCACAGTTATAGTGGCTGTGGTCTGGTGACTAACGCCCCTTGCGACACCTACCATCGTGATGGTGTAGGTTCCTGTTGGGGTGATTGGGGATGTGGAGACTCTAAGTTCGTTGTCGGCTCCCAGAAGCCAATTCATCCCAGAACCTAATCCTATAACTTGGACGGTTACCGTGGTTCCACCGTATGCTGGGTCGCTATACGTGATCTGGATCTTGTATGTGACCGTTCCGCCTTGTTCAACAGTCTGGGTCGCAGGGGACAATGCTATTGTGAAGTCGAATGGTGCGCCTTGAACATACACTGCTGTTGAGCTGGAGTACTGTGCGCCTCCCCATCCAGGGAAGGATGCGACAGCCTTTATTGTATAGGTTCCGGGAGCTGTCGTTATTCCGCTTGCTGTGAAGCTGTACCAGTACCCGGGGCTGATGGAGCCTAAGTTGTAGGTTAACGTTCCTGTAGGTGTAGCGATGTATATTGTCACCGAGGCTGCTTCAGAGACTTGAATTGCTATGACTATGGACTCGCCCATATTGTACATTGATCGGTCTGTTGCGACTTCCACTGTAGGTGCAATAGTCAGTGCATATGTTGGATTGACTAGACTGATACATATGATTCCAAGCAGAAGAGTGCAGAGATGGGGGCTTCGCATAAGCTTACAGAGAGCAACTCCACGGATTTGCATTTAAGACTTAGGATACAGA
>CAZVKZ010000050.1:0-8579 GCA_964627775.1 uncultured Candidatus Bathyarchaeia archaeon
GATGTGTCCCTTTCTAGATCTCTGAAGTATACGTCTGCTGGGTATAGATAGCTTATTCCTTGGTGTGGCCTCTCGTAGTTCCAGTAGTTTATGAATTGTTGGTGGTTCTGGAACATCCAGGCTTCGTATTTGTGGGCTTTGTGGAAGGCTTCGATCTTGCCTATTGTGGATGGTCTTCTTACGCTTGCGACGATGTGCTGGATTCCTTTTCCAATGCAGAATTCTGTGAAGGTTGAGGGTCCTTCTCCTCTTGCCGGGTGGAATTGTGTCCCTCGATCGGTCAGTATCTGGTCTGGCTTTCCATACTTTGCTGTGGATGCTTCCAACAGATGGATGGCATGTTCGGCTGTTGGGTTGTGGTGGATTCTTGAGCCTGGGATGAAGCGGCTATGATCATCCAGGTATGAGATCATCCATTCGTCTTGTTCGGTCATTTTGAAGTCGGCTTGCCATAGGCTGTTGCTGTATAAACGTTCGAATCTACGCTTGCCCCAGACCTTTCTGGGTCTGCTGAGGGGGTTATTCAACCCGTACTCGTTGAGGATCTTGTGGATGGTTGTGTGGCCGACCCTTGCAGAGACTTGACCCGTATGGTTCTCGAGGTAGCCTTCTATCTTGCATGGGCCCCAACGCTTCTCTCTTCTAAGCTTGAGAACAAGATCTACTGCAGCTTGGGGTGTCCTGTGGATTATGTGGGGAGCATGGGACTTCACCACCAAACCCTCCCACCCATGCTTCCTGTGGATGCTGCACCATCGATCAACAGTCTTCTCGTTTATCCGCAGCGCCTCTGCGATCTTTTTGATCTTCCAGCCTTCAAGCCTTCTGTGAACAATCCAGCGCCTTCTACGCAATACGTTATCCATCATTCAACTCCCTTTCATTCACACTCCAATCATGAAAGGGACATATCAGGGTGGATAGTTCACAGAGATCATGTAAAAGAGAAAATGCTACACTTGACATGTTTTACCTCTATTTCTGGTGTGCGTGACTGCTGAATAGGCTCAGGAGTCTACTGGTTAGGTTTACGTATCTCTTATGGCGTAGCTTGTAACCAAGTTTCTCCACAGTTGCCTCGATGATCGATTCATTCGTCAACTCAAGATCAAAAGTAACGTAGAGCCTATTCAGGAGATAATTGACCTTCGCGCTCTCAACACCTTCGATCTCTTTCAATCTTTTTTCTACTCGAGGAACACATGAGGCGCAGTCCAGTTTCTTCAGATCGATCTCACTTCTAGCCTTTCGCCCCTTACCTCCATTCTGATTCTGGGACACGTTAACTTCGATCTACGTATCGGCGATATAGGAAAAGGTAAAACTTCTGGTAGATGTGATCGCCGCTCCAATCAGCAACGAATTTGCAAGCTCTGCGACGTAAGCGGAGGCGCATATTTTAACCGCGGCTTATCTTTCCCTGGATCCGCTTATGAATTCTTCCACCCACTGTCTGGCAAGATCGGGAGAGGCTTGGACAGGAGGATGTTTGAATGCATATGACGAGATGCTAATCAAGGGGCCGCTTATCTTTCTGTCCAACGCAAGCTTCGCGGCTCTTATCACATCTATTATAACACCGCCACTATTGGGCGCGTCCCATATGTCGAGTTTGACATCGACGCTTGCGGGGGAATCACCAAAATACCTACCCCGGAGCCTGATGTAGCATATCTTCTTGTTAGCCAGAAAACCGACATAGTCACTCGGGCCGATCCTGAGAGGGACATCGTATGGAACCATAGCCTGGACTGCACTGGTCTTGCTTATCCTCTTTGATCTGAGCCGCTGCTCCTCCAGCATATTGAGAAAGTCAGTATCGCCGCCTATATTCAATTGGTAGCTCTCATCCAGTCTGACACCTCGATCTACGAGCAGTTTAGCCAGGGCCTTATGGAGAACAGTAGCCCCAAGTTGGCTCATCACATCGTCCCCGGCCACTGGAAGGCCTGCTGATCTAAATTTCTCCTGCCAGATTTCGCTTGAGGCGATGAAGACTGGGATGCAATTGACGAAGGCACACCTGGCCTTCAATGCTTGTTCGGCATACCACCGCGTAGCCTCCTCGCTTCCTACAGGAAGGTAATTGAGTAGAACTTCAGCTTTGGATTGCCTCAGGACTTCGGCGACATCAACACCGTCCTTGTTCCCGTCAACCTTGATAACCGGCTTCAAGTACCTGCCAAGGCCATCCTTCACCGGTCCACGCATGACCTTCACGCCCATCTTTGGGGGGCGGGCAAAGATCCTTGTGTTGTTGGGTTTGGCAAATATCGCCTCACTGAGATCTTTACCGACCTTCCTTGAATCAATATCAAAGGCCGCAACGAACTTTATGTCTGAAGGACGGTAACCCCCAAAACTCACGTGAAACAGCCCAGGAACCGGTTCGGTATCTGAAGCCTCCTTATAGTATTCAACTCCTTGAACCACTGCTGATGCACAGTTGCCCACTCCAGCGATGGCCACGTTGATTGCCGGCAATCAAAATTACCTGCTGCGATTTTTCTTCATTGGTAGATGACAAAGATAGAAAAGGCTTGCTGAGAGCCGAGAACCCACACACAACAGGAAACCCATCTTATGTTGCCAGCGCTGACGAAACTTGATTCCTAATTGAACGTGCGGATGCAGCTGGATCGGCTGAATCATAGATTGCTCTTCCGACGATTAGGTAGTCAGCGCCAGCCTTGACCGCCTCTATAGGCGAAGCGCCCTGGGCTATCACACCTGGCGAGTATACTGGGACTTTCTCACCAAGGATCCTTTTGGCAGCCGCAATCTGCTCAACATGTGTGGCGCCTATAACTGCTCCATCAGCCCCCCAAGCCACGGCTTTCTCCGCGAAGATCATAAATTGTGCCCGTCTTCCATTAGTTCGTGGATCAATGACGGTCTGGCCATAGCCCTCAACCGCTCCCTTGTGGCTCATGTGTACAAGAAGTATGATGCCTTTGTCTCTTCGTGAAGCCTCTGCGAAGAGCGAGTCCAGACCGCCTTCCCAACCGACAAAGGGTGATGCTATTACGGCGTCAAAGCCAGCATCGAAGTACTGTTTGGCGATGGCCAAATTTGTGTGCGCTACATCATTGAGTTTTGCATCCATGATCGCTGGTAATCCAAAGTTGTGAGCTAGTTCCAGGAGCTTTCTGATTCCGTCCTTGAGACCTAATCTCAGGATCAGCGGTCTATTGAGCTTCAGGGCACAGACGTGAGATGCGACGGATTCAAGAATATGGGCACATCTTTCTGAAAGAGTTGCCGGATCTTGATTCGCTAGATCAAGGGCAAAGACGATGTTGGACCTTCGCCTCTCAGATACCACTCTGATTCTATCCTTGAAGGTTGACATTCTGGCACCAACTTCCGAAGAGAATCGTCGATTCTCTTCAGTCTCTTCGGTTGTGGGAAAACTCGTTGAAGAGGTTTATCGCCTCCTCGAAAGGCAAGGGTTCGGGAGGCATTTTGAACCCGTATGCACAGACCTCAGGCAGCGCTCCGGCAATTCCGAGGTCCTTGGCGTGTTTTACAGCCCTTATGACGTCAACCAGCACTGCAGCACAGGCAGGCCCTTCAACGACATTCAGGGTCATGTCGAGAGTGAACTGCGCCTGTCCGAAGTATTTCCCGCTTATCCAAAAATGGCTCGTCCGCGAGTTCTTCATGAAGTCGACGTAGTCCGATGAGCCCGTCACTATGGGAAACTTGTAGGGAACGGCCAAGCTTACCGCGTTCTTCTTGACCCTTCTCTTTATCCAATATCTATCTCTTTCAAGTGCGTTGAGGGACTCCATGCCACCTCCAATGTCCAGCTGGTAGGTTTCTGCAATCCTTACACCTCTCCTGGACAGCATACGGAGGACAGCTTCGTGAAGGATGGTGGATCCAACCTGATTCTTGATGTCGTCACCTGCAAGTTGGAGTCTGGCAGACCTGTATCTCCTCTGCCAATTCATATCCGAGGCCACCTTTGAAGGAGTAGCATTGATGAACGCACAGCCAGCCCTTAGGGCTTCTCGTGCGTAGAATCTAGTTGCTTTGGTTGCACCAGTAGGAAGGAGATTGACCGCGATTTCTGTTCCGGTCTCTTCGAGCAATTCCGAAACGCTCACAGACTCTGTAGAGTCCGTCGGTATCCTCTCCTTGGCGTAGCTTCCTAGACCATCCAGTATAGGGCCTTTACTGACTTTTACGCCACTCATCGGCACATCACTGAATTTGGGGGTATTATTCGGTTCTGTAAAGATCGCTTCTGAGAGGTCGTGGCCAATTTTCTCGCGATTCACATCCAGAGCCGCCACAAATCTTATGTCCTTTGCCCGGTATGGGCCGACCTTCCGTGACATCAAGCCGCCATCCATTTCGCTGTGAGAAGTCGAATAGTGATTGACTCCTTGAACTAGAGCTGAGCAGCAATTACCCACACCGACTACCGCGACGTTGATCCTACGCATATCGGAATCACAGCCGAAACTGATTTGCATCATCCACTTGAAAAAGATTATACTTTAAGCATTTGATCGTCCAGAAACGAAACAAACAACTGAGTACGTAATTCCCCTTCCGGAGTTCTCCTTGTGGCTCTGAACCAACCTAAGGCAGGAATGGCAGACGATCGACATCTATCAGCTTGGCATAGAAATACTTGACATCAGAGGTGTTCGATGCGAATCCCAGTTTCTCGCCCGATGGCTTCGAGGCGCTATACCTAACAAAGTGGCCTTGTGGCGAGTCCTTCATCCTGAAATAGAAGAAAACAGGGAGTGCGTCGGCCTCATAGTAGTGCTCGAAAGGAATGACAACACCGATGCAGTGTTCATCCCCCCTCTCAAAATGCCATAGGGGAAAGACCGTTCCCTCTCTTATCGAAAGAGGAACTAGAACCCGCATGATAGACGCGAGATCATCAACTTCCATGAGAAGCGGTTTGGGAGGTTGAGTATATTTGCCATCGAGAGAGTCCTTGAAGAGGCTGGGTGTCTCCCTCATGTTGATTATTGAGGCGTACCTATACCTAGTGTCATCAAAATCATCGCTGTAGAACCACTCCTCTCCACCGGGGCCGTCACTCCTATATGCCAAGAAAGGCTTTGGCGGCTTCTCGAAAAGGTAGGTTAGAAGTGGGAGATCCCCATCCCAGTACATGTACGCTGTAAAGAAACAAAGTGCAAACTTATCCTGATATGGAAGACTCCAGACTATCTGTGAGGTCTCGCTGAATGCAAGGACTAGCCTTGCAAAATCCTTCATATCGAGAACTCTAACTGGAACAGGAGGTTTATCTAAGCTCAATCACAAATGCCTCCAGCCCTCTTCATCCAAAGGAGAAGCAACGCATCGATAAGAGCCTTTCTAGTAGCAGTCTAGACCAGCTCGTCGACATCACCGTGATTCACACAAGATTCCATAGGGAGGAGCCTACAGCCCTCCTAGGAGTAGGTTAGCAAAAGGGCTTGGTTCATTAACACGTAAAGTATCTCTATCAATATCTGTCGCATCGGATTCACTCGTCGAGATCGCCAACACGAAGGAACGGAGAACGATGTCAGATACAAGATACAAGTTCGCCAGACTGGAGATCAGCATCGACAAGGGGAAGAACTTGCTTGAGGCCATAAGATCCCAAGGCCTCGACATACTCTCTATGTGTGGCGGGAGAGGGGCATGTGGCAAATGCCGAGTCGTCGTTCTCCGAGAACCTAGAGCACTGGTGAATGCCACCGAGACTGAAAAGACACTTCTAACCAGACTGGAACTGAATGCTGGATACAGACTAGCCTGTCTGGCTTATGCGACGAAGACAGCGAGAATCGAGATCGCGATACCTCCTGAAAGTGAGGAGACGCAGCAACGACTAGTTGTGGCTGGGTTCACCCCGCACGTCAAGTTGGCGCCTGCGGTAGAAAAATTGTTTGTCAGGCTACCGCTACCAACGCTCAATGACATAACAGCAGATCTTGAACGTTTGATTGAAGCGCTGAAGAAGACAGGAAAACTAAGATCTGCCGACATCGGTTCCAATACTCTAAGGGAACTCCCGGATGTCCTAAGGATCGGGAATTGGCACGTCACGGCCTCTGTCTTCAGCGGAAGAGAGATAGTGAAAGTTGAGCCGGGAGACAAGAGAAACCACCACTATGGCTTCGCAATCGATATCGGAACCACTAAGCTAGCTGGATACCTTGTTGACCTTGCAACTGGCAAGACTATTTCTACAGTCTCAAGCCTAAACCCCCAAGCCAAGTTTGGCGCAGATATCATCTCAAGAATAACCTACGCAATGAGAGATGATGAAGCCTTGGATGAGCTCAACAAATCCGTTGTTACAGGTATAAATGCACTCGCTAAGGAGGCTTGCCAGACAGCTGGGATCCAAACTCGAGAAATAATCGACCTCGCAGTAGCTGGAAACACGGCGATGCATCACATCTTTCTAAGAATCTCCCCACGTTACCTTGCACATTCACCTTACCCCGCAGCGCTGAAAAGAGGACTGGAGTTGAAGGCTGGCCAACTCGGCCTTGATGCAGCCCCTGACTCTAACGTATACCTGTTTCCCGTAATCGCTGGTTTTGTCGGTGGAGACGCTGTCGCCGACATAATTGCGACAGAGATGCACTCCATCAAAGAGCTGTCGATGCTCATAGATATTGGAACGAATGCTGAGATAGTTTTGGGCAACAGAGAGGGACTGATTGCTTGCTCTTGTGCTTCCGGGCCAGCGTTTGAGGGAGCGCAGATCAAGCATGGCATGCGGGCTTCAGAAGGGGCTATTGAAAGAGTCTGGATAGATCCAAAGACATTCGACATCTCATACAAAGTGATAGGTGGGGTCAAACCCGTCGGGATGTGCGGTTCAGCGATAGTCGAGGCGATCGCAGAGATGCTCAGGACTGGAATGATCGACTCAAGAGGCCGCATACAGGAGGGCAGAAGTACATGGAGGACCAGGGGAACTGATGGAAAGAGAGAGATTGTTATAGTGCCCAAGGATGGCACTGGAATAGATGACGACATCGTTCTGACCCAGTCGGATATTAGGGAGATACAACTCGCAAAAGCCGCCGTTTACACCGGCATCTCAATCCTGATGAAACACAAGCGAGTCCAGCCAGATGAGATCAAAAGGGTCTTTCTGGCAGGAGCATTCGGAACCTACATCGATCCTGCAAGTGCTCGTGACATTGGAATGTTCCCGGAGATGCCTCTCAATAGAATCCAGTTTGTTGGCAATACAGCCGGTTCTGGAGCAAGAATGGCGCTGATCTCCAGCCCGACAAGAGAGCTTGCGCAGACGATCCTTCCAAAAGTCAAGTATGTCGAACTTGGGGCTGACTCGGAATTCCAGAAGGAGTTCGTGTCTGCCATCGACCTGCCGAATTCTAGGAAGAAACTATTTCCAACCGTGAGCAAAATAATCGAATACAATAGATCTTTGGGCCGCTGATTGTGAACTCGCAACCCATTAGGCAACTATTCTACTCATTGTTAGTACTACCGAAAAAGGTCAAGTTCTTTCGGCCGGATCATCTCTTTGACAGAACCGCGGCCTTTGATGTATCTGTAACCTCTTATCACGGCAACTGGCACCTTGTCAGATTTCCCCATGATGAGTTCTGCAGCTGAGGCGAGTTCATCTGCAACAGCCATGACTGTCAGTCTGAGACTCCGACCATACATGTCTTTGCGGCCCCGATAATCCAGCAGAGGCTTCATTCCCGACACGCCGATTGCAATGTTGGTCTGGCCTATTCTCCATGGTCTTCCAAAGGTGTCAGATACTATTACGGCAACATTTGAACCCTTGAGTTTCTTAATCCTTCTCCTTAACCGAAGTGCCGATGCATCAGGGTCCTTAGGTAACAAGGAAACAGCAAACTCATCTTCAATATTGGATCTGTCTACTCCGGCGTTTGCGCATATGAAGCCGTGATGTGTCTGAGTGATCAGATGGTGTCCTTCCATTCTTATTATCTCCTTTGTCTGGCCAAGGATCACCTCAACATGGGCGGGATCCTTGCGGCTTCTCTTTGCGACCTTCTTGGCAAAAGGAGATGGAGACACACGTTTCAGATCCACGATTCTAGCCTCGGACTTCGAAACGATCTTTTGGGCAACTACTACAATATCGCCGTCCTGAAATGGGAGACCTTGACAATTTGCTGCGTCAATTATGATCTTGCCTAGATCATCGCCTTCCTTCACTAGAGGTATACCGTGTAGCCCAAAGATCACCAGCTGAGGCTTCAATCACCAACCACCACTCTTTTCACCTCTATTGACAGTTCAAATGCCCTAAATCGATCCCGTAGAAACTCCACAATCAGGAATTCGAGATTACTTTCATCGATGGATACTCTAGTCTCCCTGTAGAGATCCATCGATTCCTTGACCCTCCTCTGCACAGTCTGATCCCCTTACAGGCACCTAATGCGAACTCTTCTTTGCAGAAATAGCTTGCGGAACCTTGATTCTTGGACATATTGACTTGAGTTGCCGAGCATAAAGAAACGAGATAATTTGAAGCTGAGCGTAAATGAAAACTTCATAAGAGCGCCTATTGGCCTCTTCGATCCAGC
>CAZVKZ010000051.1:0-8519 GCA_964627775.1 uncultured Candidatus Bathyarchaeia archaeon
CCAGCAACATGGTGGAGGCGAATTCGCCCCAAGATTTCCTGCCGAATATCCTCCGTGGGAAGATGGACAATCTGGATCGCGAATTAAAGAGTACCCAGGAGGCGATTCGGCACCTAGAGATATCATTGGAACCATACTTCTGGGAGAAAAGAACCGGCCTGCGGCCGGAGGAGATCATACGCCCCATAAAAGACCTCCAATCCATGGAGGCGCAAACCATCACCCTGATCGCCAACGCAAAAGACTACATCTACATCTTCGCAGAGAAATTTGATTGGTACGAGAATATCCGCCGCCAGATGGAGGAGGCCTTGGGCCGCGGAGTCAAGGCGAAGATCCTGATGATGGTAAAGGACAAGTATACTACCAAAAGGGCAAATGAACTTCAGAAGTTGGGTGTCGAGGTCCGCCACTGCTCTGAGGATTGGTATCCCGTCCGAGGAACCCTGATTGACGATAAGGAACTTGTATTTTTGATATGGGCTACAAGAAAGGGTGGAATCGAAAGGCCGATCTACTATAGACCCCACTACACGGAAAACGATGGACTGATAAGAATATTCAAAGACGCGTTCCAGAAGCGATGGGAAGAAGCCAAGGCGATATAGCCCTCTACTGTTTCCACCGCTCAGGCTTCAACCCTAACCCTTCAAACCTTTCCCAAACCAGCCTTTCAGCCTCATATGCGTTAAGACCTTCAAAGAATACAAGATGACCATCACATGGGCAGTCTGATGCGCCGAAACCTCTATGAGCCACTCTGGCCCGAGAATCACCCAGAATTCTTCTTGCTAGATCACATTCAACAGGCCGACCTGCCTCTGAGAGAATGGCTGCCAGCAATTTGAAGCGGCGATCGCCCAGAAGATAATCGATGTGCCAGTGCATCCTTTTACGCTTGGAGAAGTGTCTTCTCAGCCTCCCCTCAGCGGATGATGAGCTGGATCCCAATCCGGATCCGACGTAAGCATATGTCCCCGCTTTGAAGTCAATCCTACCCAGAGCTCCAACCCTGACTGAGGCTTCACCGCTTAGAGAAATCAGAAGAACATAGATGCCTCTCAAACTGACCCGCCTTGGACCCCCTCTGTAAACCCCTGTTCCAATAGAAAATAATATCTCAATGGGAAATAGAATCTCAGGAAAATATCCTAAACCTTTCAGATCGCAGGGGGTAAGCCAGATCAAAGCGCTAATCTTGGCAGGGGGCTTCGGAACCCGCCTCAGGCCGCTCTCATGCTCACGCCCCAAGCTCCTATTCTCGATCGCTGGCAGATCCATAATAGAATGGATACTTCATCAACTCTCAAGAAACGGTGTGGAGGAAGCCATCCTAGCAACGAACTACCTCGCAGACATGATCAGGACACATCTCGGAAGAAGATGCGAGGGCATCAGACTCCACTACTCCTTTGAGGAGAAACCTCTCGGAACAGCCGGTGCCGTAAAGAGAGCGGAAAGGCTCCTGAGAGACGATGAGAACTTCCTCGTCCTCAACGGCGACATAATCTCCTCCCCGCCTGTAAAGAGGATGCTGCAGAAGAACTCCTCCACGAACGCGATCGCCACGATAATGCTGCACAAGGTTGAGGATCCCACCCATTTTGGAGTTGCTGACATCGACAGATCGCTGAGGATCAAGAAGTTCGTTGAGAAGCCGCGACTGAAGGATGCTCCGAGCAACTGGATCAACGCTGGCGTATACGTTCTGAGCCGCCAAATCTTCGACTACATAACACCTGGAAGGAAGACCAGTATTGAAAGGGAAGTCTTCCCAGTCCTTGCCTCATCCGGAAGGCTCTACGGCTACAAGTACGCGGGAGAATGGTTTGACATTGGCAGGTTCGAGGAGTACACGAGGGCAAACGCAGCAATCCTATCCAAGCTTTCTGGGAAAAAGCCGATAGTAGCCCCCGGATCCAAGGTTGGATCCGGCGCAAGGCTCATCCCTCCACTAATAGTCGGCTCGAAATCAGTAGTAAGGGAGAACGCCACCCTAGGCCCCAATACATCAGTAGGAGGATCAGTTGTGATAGGCGAAGATAGCAGGATCTCTAACTCAATACTATTTGACAAAGCACACCTGGGAAGAAAATCAATTATTACAGGGTCAATAGTGGGTGAGGGTGTAGTGGTCGGGGATAATGTTAAGATTGGAGAAGGCTGCGTAATTGGCGACCACGTACTCCTCCACGATAACATTACGCTCAGACGTAATGTGACGGTGTGCCCGCATAAGGAGGTCAGCAGGAGCGTAACCCGTTCAGGATTCGTGAGTTAGAATTGAAGGCGATGCCTGCGAGAAGACTCTTCGGAACCAACGGCATCAGAGGAGTCTTCAACAAGGAATTAACACCTGAGATGGTGCTGCACATCAGCGAAGCCGTAGGATCCTTCTTCGGCCCCTCAAAGATCCTGCTCGGCTGGGACGGCAGAACGAGCAGCCCAACGATGGCTAACTTGGCAGCATCTGGACTAATCAGCACAGGCTGCACGGTCTACGAGGCCGGCATGGCCCCAACACCAGCAATACAATACCTAACAAGAACCCACGGCTTCAAAGCTGGAGTAATGGTGACCGCCAGCCACAACCCCCCAGAATACAACGGCATAAAAGTGATGGACTCAGACGGGGTCGAGATCCCGCCTGAGAAGGAGCTCCGCATAGAAGAGATCTACTTCAAAAAAGCTAGCAAGTTGCGTGATTGGAATAGTCTAGGGCAGAGACTGCCACAACACGATGTGCTTGGGGAGTATCGGGGAGCTATCAGAGAGAGAGTTGATCAGAACACGATAGCTGGCTCAAAGCTCAAGATCGTCATAGATGGAGCCAACGGTGTCGGCTCGCTAGTAACGCCGTATCTGTGCAGAGAGCTTGGCTGCGAAGTAGTTACGATAAACTCTAATATTGACGGCACCTTCCCCGGGCGACTACCCGAACCCACACCGGCAAACCTCGACGCTCTATGCAGGATCGTCAGATCAACAGGTTTTGACATCGGCGTTGCTCACGATGGTGACGCCGACAGGGCCATATTCGTTGATGAGAAAGGACAGATCCACTGGGGAGACAGAAGCTTCGCACTCGTCGCTGAGAACTTCCTGAAAAACAATCCCGGAGAAGAGATAGTCACCCCTGTCAGTTCATCACAGGTGATAGAGGACGTCGCATCAGCCTGCGGGGGGAAAGTCGTATGGACCCGTGTGGGCTCACCATATGTTTCAAGAGCGATGATAGAGAGGGGGGCTAAGCTTGGTGGTGAAGAGAACGGAGGAATATTCTACGGACCGCATTTTCCAGTCAGGGACGGTGCGATGGCGACAGCCCTCATACTCGAAATAATGGCCTCCTCAGGTGAGAAGCTTTCAACACTCATGGAGCGGCTCCCCAGATACTTCAACGTCAAGGACAAGGTTCCCTGCCCGGCGAAGCTCAAGTCAAAGGTTCTCAGGCAACTTCAAGCGAGAGTGAAGGGTGACAGGATCGACACTACTGACGGGCTGAAGATCTGGCATGAAGGAAGAGGTTGGATACTTGTGAGGCCGAGCGGTACCGAACCAATCTACAGACTCTTCGCAGAGGCCAAGTCTGAGGGAGAAGCGCAAGCACTGACATCGGAGTACAAGAAGCTAATATCAGGGATCATTAGGAAGGGTGGCCGGCGGGGCTGACTTGCTGAAAGAGATCCTCTCGATAGCCTGCACATTGGCTGTCGGCTTCGCAATAACCCTCCTCCTAATACCTCCTGTCTCCAGATTCATGTACAGACACGGCGTTGTTGGAGCAGACGTTCACAAAAAGGATAGACCCCTGATACCTGAGATGTGCGGTGTAGCCGTGGTCTTGGGCGTCACGGCATCGACATCCGTTGTGGGGCTCTTCTACAGTCAATACACCTTGAAGATCGTAGCCTTCGTCGCCGCAACAGCTATAGCTGGAGCCGTTGGAGCCTTGGACCGGTTAACCAGTATAGGACCGAGGCTGAAGCCTGTCCTCGTCGCCCTTGGTGCAGCCCCAATCCTAATCCTAGCGGCTTATTTTCCATATCCGAGTTTCCCATTCATGGGCGGCGCGAGGCTCACAATAGTCTACCCCATTCTGATACCGATAGCTCTGGCTGTCACAGCAAACTCAGTCAACATGCTGGATGTCTTTAACGGCTCCATGAGTGGAACATGCTCAGTAGCCACCGCGGCCATTATCATCTGCATGCTCATCAGGGGTAGCGTGGAGGCCGCTACCCTTGCAGCTGGCTTGCTTGGAGGGCTCCTAGCCTTTCACCTGTACAATCGGTACCCAGCGAGAGTGTTCGGAGGCGATGTTGGAAGCCTCTATGTTGGAGCCGCGATTGGCGTTCTGGCAATACTTGGTCGTGTTGAAGTAGCAGCCGTGACAGCCATGATGCCGCAGATAATGAACGCCTTCTATGGTCTCGCTGCTGTTGGCCGACTCTACGAGAGGAAGGAGATCTCGACTCGACCTGTGAAGGTTCTTCCTGACGGCAGGCTTGATGCCAACACTGACTCAAAGGCGCCGATAACACTCGCGCGAATGATCCTGGCTAAGGGGCCTCTGAGAGAGTACGATGTCACGAGATACATGATCTCTCTTTCAGCCGTCTCTGCCATACTAGCTGTGATAACTCAAACCATAACCGTCTAGTGAATGTCAGATGAGAGCAATAGTCGGCTTGGTTTTGATCATAATCCTCGTCTGGATTACAATGTTAACAGGATTGGTGGTAATATTTGCCACCTTACCGTTTCTCATCTCAACCCTTTCAGCATACATCGGAAGAGTCTGGGAAAGCGTAATAGTGGTTGGGATCGCATCAGTATTGGTCTTGATCTGGCTTTTCATCTGGAAGGGTCTGGCTTTCAGATACTTCATCAAGAGTCTTGCGAGAAGACAGCCTCAGAGGACGTAAGCTGAACTGGATCTACACCTACTTTGTTGATTTGGAGATTTGTCTCGATATGTGTTCCAATACATGAACGGGGCGTTCTAAACCCTAACTTTATGATAGGTGTCCACTCACTTACTGGGTGATGGCAAATGTCCAAAGTTAAGATTGCAGTTGCTGCGATCGTATTAGTAATCGTGTTGGCGGCATCTTTTCTGGCAGGTATCTACCTGGTCCAGTACGGTTCTGAAGAGAGATACCTTGGCGAATTCATTTCTAGACCAGGGATCCAGACCGCTACTGTTCCTGGGCAGCCTGTTCCAGCCCCGAAAGGCGGTGAAACAGCGACAGCAGAGGAGAGGATGGTGATCTACAATGGCCAGATCTCACTAGAGACGAATGACATCACTGGAACGATGGACAAGGTCAGATCATTGGCCGAGATGTACGGGGGGTACGTGGCGGGAACATCTCGCTCAACCGTCGGGAACAGACCGCAAGCCACAATAACGATTAGGATCCCTCAGGACAAGTTCCGGAATGCCATAAAAGAGATCGGAACATACGGCAAGGTTCTGGATGAGCGGACAACAAGCGAAGATGTTACTGAAAGATACATAGACCTGAAAGCCAGACTGCAGAATCTTCAGGCTGAAGAGCAGAGACTAACCGCACTTTTGGCCAGAGCAGGAACTGTTGATGAAGTATTGAAGGTGGAGAGGGAGCTTGCACGTGTCCGCGGCGAGATAGAGAGCCTACAAGGCCAGATCAACTACATCGAGCGGAACGTCGCCATGTCCCTCATCACGGTAAACCTGAGAGAACCCCCGCAGCCACCCGCACCGCCAACCATGGATTGGAGCGAGACCCTCTGGATAGCAGTAAGAGGATTGTTCATAGTCATACGCGGACTGATCATCTTTGCGATCGCAGTTCTCCCCATAGCTTTGGTAATCGGGGTACCAGCCTACTACCTCCACAGAAGGAGACGAGCCAAAAAACAGGGATCGAACTAGATCCCGAGCGAAGCCAGGTTCTAATCGATACCTCACCAACTCTTTCCCCCATTTTGCTCAGGACTTGCGGGACCGCCGACATTTGCAGTTTCGACTCTTAAGTTTCGTTCGTTATCCGTTCGAAAACACGATTGTCTGTGCATCCAAGGATTCTGTAAGTTCACCCAAGAGACTTCCGCTATGGGAATCGAGTGTCGGCAGGGTCGCGTGACGCAGCAGTCAGCACTTAGATGATCCCTTGAACTGTGGGAATTCAAGGTCTAGCTGCTATTAATTGACCACCCGTATCCTTAGCTTTGGCCGTTCCAGTTCTCGACACCGTTGATAGCCGCCCTTCGAGTCCCATCGTAATTTCTCCAGGATTCTTCTAGGAACTTGTTCACACCCTGCCTTCCTGATGGATTCAAATAGCAAGTCAACAGACAATATCGCATCCTCTCCTTGAACACGCTGAAACATCCTGAGAACAACCAATCACGCGACATCCAACTGTGAGGTAATTCTCTGGATCTCATAACAGTCTCCACGGCAATCCTCCTATGCACTATACTAGGAATCATATCACTACGTCTGAGGTTTGTCGATGCATCAGGGTTTGCAGCCGCCCTCCTAGTTGGCGTCCTGACATTCTCTCTGCCACCCGACGGCTGGAGATGGTTCACGGTTATGCTCATCTTTCACGGAGTAGCATCCCAGTTCACCCGCTACAAATACGAGACAAAGGCAAGATCAGGCCATGCTCAGGAGAAAGGCGGAGCCAGAGCCTGGAAGAACATAGTCGCCAACGGAGGCATAGCAACGCTCTTTGCAGCTGCCGAGGGGCTCTCGCCGTCAAGGATCTTCGCACTCGGCTACATCGGCGCAGTATCAACAGCAACCGCAGACACACTAGCAACAGAGATCGGACTCCTGAGCAGAGGTCAGCCAAGACTAATCACAAACCTGCGAAGAACGGTCACAGCTGGAACCTCAGGAGGAGTCACACCAAGAGGTGAGGCAGCGGCACTGTTCGGCACCATGATCATAGGCTTCTCCTCCTGGATCCTAGGATTGGGCAACCTGAACAGCAACAATCTCTCGGTGATTCTGCTGGTCGCCTCGGCCTCAGGCCTCGCAGGCTGCACGATCGACAGCATCATCGGCGCTGCTGCACAGGCCATGTTTCGATGCACGCTATGCGGCAGAACAACGGAGAACAATAGGCACTGTGGAGGCCGTACAGTCCACATCAGAGGGTTCAGCCTGATAGACAATAATGTCGTCAACCTCATCGCCACAGCTTTTGGAGCCGCAGTTGCAGCATCTCTTTCACCATTCCTCTAAGCACACATGAACCCTAGACTGCAACACTGAATGAGTCGGAAACATCACCAACACATTGCAACGCTACTCACGAGCGAAACCTGTGATTAGCGGCATTAGGCAATCCCAAGCATACAGTACTAACCTCGAACCGATTGCGAGAATACTTCTAGCCTTCGCCTTCCTCCATTAGGGCCGCCATTCTTCTGCCGATGCAAAAGGTGCTAGGTGACCCCCCTAGGGGGGCCCCCTGTCTGTTTTTCGCAAGACACACAAAAAAGGCCGCCCGAGTGCTCGAAAAATAAATAGGACTGGACAACATGTGGCTATCCCCAGAAAGCCAAGAAACACCAGACACAGAATCAGAGGACTGACGGAGGATCAAATCTCGCAATTTTGAAGGCGAGCAGGTGTCCACAGTGCGCAAATCAAAGTCAAACCAGACACATACCACAACAGAGCATGCAAAGGCGCTCGCCCTAATCTCCGGCGGCCTAGACAGCACTCTAGCCACCGCCCTGCTAATCAGACAGGGCATCAAGGTTGAGGGCATCTTCTTCTCCTCACCCTTCTGCCAATGCAACAGGAAAGGCGGATGCCAAGCAGTAGACATAGCCAAAGCACTGGGCATCAGACTCAAGACAATCACAAAAGACGAAGAATACATCGAGGTCGTAAGAAAGCCAAAACACGGCTACGGAAAAGGAATGAACCCCTGCATCGACTGCAGAATCTTCATGCTAAGAAAAGCCAAGGAGTACGCAAAGAAGATCGGAGCATCCTTCTTAGTCACCGGCGAGGTCTTAGGCGAGAGACCGATGTCTCAACATCGAAGAGCCCTAGAAGTGATAGAGAGGGAGTCAGGCCTTAAGGGGCTGATCCTCAGACCGCTCTCAGCAAAGCTACTACCCTCGACCAAAGTCGAGAAGAACCTGGTCGACAGAGACAAGTTGCTCGACATCAGTGGACGTTCACGAAAAAGGCAGATCGAGCTCGCTGAGGAACTCAAAATAAAAGGTTATGCATGCGCCGCCGGCGGATGCCTGCTCACAGACAAGAACTTCGCTAAAAGACTGAAAGACCTCTTCAAAGCAAAGGAAAAGGTTACCACAAAGGACATAGAGCTGCTCAAGGTCGGTCGACACTTCAGGTACGGATCCAGCAAGATCATAGTTGGCAGAAACGAAGAGGAGAACACAAGGCTCCTTAGCCTAAAAGGAAAAAGCGACTACTACTTTGAGGTCCAAGAATACGGTAGCCCAATAACCTTACTCCAAGGGAACGGATCAGAAGAAGC
>CAZVKZ010000052.1:0-8351 GCA_964627775.1 uncultured Candidatus Bathyarchaeia archaeon
CAGCCAGGGCAGCTCCCGACGGTCATGGTAGGAAGCATATTCTACCATGGCGATAGAGTCCTCACAAACGAGGAGGAAGGGACTTTTGACAAGGACCGGACTGAAGAGATCCTCCGAACAGAAGCAGAGATTTCGGAGAAGACCGGCAACCCCAGAATCGTTGATGTTTGCGGAGCCTGGCCCCAGGCTATTGTGAAATTCATAGATTTTGCCGCAGAGAAGATTGACGGGCCATTTCTTGTGGACGGGACAACCGCCGCCGTGAGAGTTGCCGCTGCAAAACATGTAGAAGAAATCGGGCTCTCAGACAGCGTGGTATTCAACTCAATTAGCCCGGAGGTTAAACCAGAGGAGTTGGAGTCAATCAAAGACGCCAAGATAAGAGCATCCATATTGCTGACCTACAACTCAAGGAATATGACCATAGCAGGCAAGCTGTCAACGCTCAGAGATTCCCCTGAGAGAAAAGGACTAATCAATCTCGCGGCAGAGGCCGGCATAGAGAAGATGCTTGTCGATACAACCGTCCTCGACATTCCTGACCCAGGCCCTGTATCGAAGGCATGCTACATGGTCAAGAAGGAATTCGGACTCCCATCTGGCGCTGGGGTTCACAACGCGGTTGACAGGTGGGTCGCTAGGAAGAAACAAGATCCCCTAACATACAGGATCAACAATGCGATAGCCCACGTAGCACCCATAATCATGGGTGCAAACTTCCTCCTCTATGGACCAGCGAGAAGAGCGCCAGAGATCTATCCTGCATGTGCTCTGGCTGATGCTTATGTCTCATACAGCATGAGGCAAGAGTTCGGAATGAGACCCTTAACAAATAACCATCCTGTATTCAAAATCTTTCTCTGACACGAAATTCTCTAGGTCGGAATGTGATACACGGATTTGCCACAACTGCTGCTACATGATCCAATGCATTTTAGAAGTATTAAGACCGGTAAGCCCTCAAAACGTTTCCGAGAAAAGTTATGACTAGCCGAGTGTGAAGTCAAGCCCAAGACTAGTGCTCAGAACATTGCCAGCTTAGACTAGTCGTGAATTGTCAAACCTGCTTCCCTAAGTGACGCTCGCGAATACACGCACAGCATCTCAAAAGGTTCCTCAAAAGGATTGTAGACCCAGTGGACAGCATCCTTCGGAACCCATATGGCATCTCCTTTTTCGACAAAATGCTGTTCACTGTCAATGCCGACATACCCCCTGCCTCCTGTAATATACAAGATCTCCTCAGCATTCGGATGTGAACACTTCCGCTCGTAGTTTCCGCCGACAGCTCTCCCTTCATATCTTCCGTAGAGCAAGCTCAATTCCTTCGCTCCGACCGTGCTTGAGTCGATGATCATCTTTCTAGTAAACTTGCCCATCTCCGGAACGGGCGCGTCTACATAATCTTCGGGTTTGAAGATGTGTTTCTTGGAGATCAACTTGCACGCACTATTGTTCTTAGGTGAATCATCAAGTATGAAAAGCCTGTGAAGATTACAGCCCGAAGATAGACTAGTTATGAATTGATGCTCCAGCACGCCACTGAACCCCAACCCTTTTTAGCTCGGATTTTGCTCTAACATCGAAATTCGACAGCATACCCCTCTCCAGTCGCTGCGGTGAGCCTCATTGAGAAAGCAGATATTATACTCGCCTCGTTCAGAACTTGAAGGACATTGCACCGGTTGTCGACTATGTGAACTCATGTGTTCCATACGTCATAATAACACCTTCAACCCTGACAGAGCGAGAATAAGAGTTGTGTCTTTCGAGGGCGGGATTGATGTTCCCGCAACCTGTACAGGGTGCGGTCTATGTCTTGAAAAATGCCCCCTCGATCTGATAAAACTCAACCAGACAACGGGCGCTATTGAGATAGATGAAGAAAAATGCACTAGTTGCATGGCTTGTGTTGAGTGGTGCCCTATAGGCGCCATAACTGTAGATCCTGTCACATGCAAAGCGTTGAAATGCGATCTGTGCAGCGGTTCTCCGGAATGTATGAAGTACTGCCCAAGCGAGGTCCTCCAGCTCGTCGAGTTGTCCAGCACCAAGGCTGTGGATTCAAGAAGAAGAATATTTGCTTCTGTACTGACCGGTGAGGAACAACTTCTGCGCAAATACAACATTGGAACTTCCATCCCGGCACGCGAACGCGCTCTATCAATTCGAAAGACTCTGAGCAAAGGAGGCAAGTAGTGTGACCTTCAAAGGTGGATACTCCGGAAAGATTCTGAGAATTGACCTTTCGAAGGAGAAGCATAAGACAGAGGGACTTGACTTTGAATTCGCGACGAAGTTCATTGGTGGAAGGGGCTTCGGTTCCGCCATTCTCTACAAGGAAGTCAAGCTTGGAATCGATCCGCTGGGACCTGACAACATCATCATCCTGACGCCTGGAGCACTGACTGGTACAGCCGCGCCAGCTGCAAGCCGGACCACTCTCACATTCAAGTCCCCACTGAGTTCCTTGCATGGTGACGCAGCCTCCTCTGGCTTCTTTGGCGCCAATCTGAAGTATTGTGGCTATGATTGCATGGTAGTTACAGGGAAGGCTTCAAACCCCATCTACATAGCTATCCAAGACGATAACGTGGAGATCCGTGATGCATCAAAGATCTGGGGAAAACTTGTCGGTGACACACACAAGTTGCTCAGAGAGGAACTTGAAATACACGATCTGGCAACAGTCTCCATAGGGCCGGCGGGCGAGAAACTTGTCCGATACGCGTCTGTCATGACGGACGGCGGCCTGGGGGCGCATGCCAGATGTGGTGGTGGTGCGGTTTTCGGTTCCAAGAACTTGAAAGCTATTGCAGCAAGAGGACACAAAGGTCTTGGCTTGGCTGATGCTGAAGGCTTCAAGACAGCATTTCAAGAATATCTGAACGTAATATCCGTCGACCCCTACGTACCTCCAGCCAAGAAGTATGGAACACCACGCTTCATATACCACAGGGCGAAGTTCGGAATTCATGGCGCAGAGAACTGGAGATTCGGACCGTACGAATGGTCCGGTGTTGATCCAGAACTGCTGAGAAACGAGTACTCGATCAAGGCCGCATCTTGTCCAAACTGCCCAATAATGTGCAGACGCGAATTCATGATAGGCTCCGGCAGATTTGCTGGCACAGTGGCTAAGATGGAATGGGAGTCTATCGCAAGAGCAATAACCTGTGGTGTAACTGACGCAGAATCGATCATCTACCAGACCAGACTCGCAAATATGTACGGCCTCGACGCTGAGAGTGCAGGAGACACGATAGCCTTCGCTATGGAGTGCTATGAGAAGGGACTACTTACAGAGAAGGAGATGGAAGGTTTGGAGATAAGTTTCAGAGACTCAGACTCTATGATCGAGCTAACAAGAAGAATAGCTTTGAGGGAGAACATTGGAGACATCTTAGCTGAAGGCACGCTCAGAGCCGCCTCCAAGATCGGCAAAGGATCGGAGCGATTCGCGATGCAGATAAAAGGAGTTGAGATGAGCGCCGGCGATCCAAGAGGTATGCCCGTCAGGGCAGTATCGTACGCCACAGGAACCCGAGGCGCTGACCACCTCAGATCAAACCCCTACATAGAGGAGATAGCCACACCGAACGAAGCGAAACGGTGGTTCGGCAGTGAAGAGGCCGCTGACATGAAGAGCGGCGTGAAAGGTAAAGGCAGACTGGTAAAATGGAGCGAGGACTTTGTGGCAATCGGGGATCTACTTGGATTATGCAAGTTCGCATACTATCGCTCAGCAACATTCGAATACCTTAGGAGAAAGGGCATAGAGATAGCAACCCGACTCTACAATTCAATAACAGGACTGAACCTCACGAACGACGAGATGATGCTCGCCGGGGAACGGGTCTTCAATGTGGAAAAAGCCTTCAACACAAGAGAAGGTGCATCGAGAAAAGACGATACCATACCAGTCAGGTTCTTTGAGGAACCTCTTCTTGGTGGAGGCCCAAGCGGTGGCGCAGTGGTCGACAGAGAGAAGTTCAAGCTAATACTGGACGAATACTATTTGGCTCGAGGCTGGCACGTCGATACGGGGCTCCCCAAACTTGGCAAATTGGAATCTCTCGGCCTACAAGACATCTCACAAGATCTTTCAAAACTTGGGATATTGAGGGATTAGAACGATTTCGACGGCTAATGCTGAGCCCACACTGCAGGAGTGAAAGGGTGTCACCCTGTTTCCTGACGCCAGAACGTTACTCCATTAGCGTGACCTGGTTGCCTCAGCCTCCAGAAAATGAGGCTAATCAAGCGGCTTCTTTGGAAAGCTTCCTACTATACTCGGCCCTGGGCAGCTTCCCTCTCCTTTACAACGTCTATGAGAGTGTTGATGCTGTAGAGCAGACTCAGTGCGCCTCCAGGAAAAAGAGCGCATTTGAGTGCCTCGAGAATCTCCTCTTTAGTCGCACCTTTCTCGAGGGCTCGCTTCATATGGTTCTTCATTCCGGAGGCGTCTCCTGGGTTGCGTGCTGCTATGGCGCAGATGAAGAAGAGCTCTTTCACCTTTTCTGGAAAGATTCGCGTTCGCAGCATGGCTAATTCGTAGAGCTTGTCGTATGTCTCCATGAAATCAGGATCATCTTCTGCGAGCATTCTGTATGAGGGGTATACGTAGCCTCGCTTCCTCATCATCTCATCCAAGAGTCGCTTAGACCTCTCGCTCATAATTCCACTACCTCGCAGAAACATCAAAGCCAATCATGATTTAACGTTATCGAGCAACCATGTGTATGACCTACGGTAGAACACTGAAAAAAGAAAAAGATGAAAAAAATGGTTTAGTGGAAGAGTCTCTGAGTCTGCGTCACTGTGATTCTCGTTGCGATGGCTATTGTCGTCAGGACCAGCGCTGCAGTTGCGAACATCATCAGCCCAGGCAGCGATGCTATCTCAGCGAAGACTATCAAGGCCAGGGTTGCAGCCCATGCTACTGCCAATGGTTTGTTGAATGAGGGCAATCGGAGTCGCTTATTTCTAGTCAACTCTGCGACTAGAAGCGCCACAGGGGCAATGTAGACTATGCCGATTAAGCTGCTTGCTACAAGACCCGCTGCTACTATGGCCACTTCAGGAGCAAAGCTCATGGCTGAATACGACCAGTATGCAAGGTTCAGTATGCCTATCAATGGGTACAGTGTTGCTTTAGCCACGTTTCTCAGTGCCATGTTGGTTCTTACTTGCTCGGCAACGGTTGGGCTGAAGGAGTAGTACCAAGCATTGAAGACATTCATGAATTGGCCCCCGGCATAAGTTGTCTGGACCGATTGGTCTCTGAATAGTCTGAGGAAGTAGACCTCAGGCGCCAATTCTGAGCCGTAGGTGGCTGTAGCTATTATGCAGGGCCTGCCAGCGGTAGGCGATATTGTCAAGCTGAGGATGGCTATACGAGTCTTTGATCCAACTCCCGTGACTGTTACTGAACCGGTTCCTGAAGGGGCTGTCGGAGCTACTGTAATAGTCAAGGTTGCTGTGGCTGAGCCACCTGCTGGAGGTGTCACGCTACTTGGGACTATTGATCCTGTTGCACCGGATCCAGCTGGTATTGATACTGTCAGCGCTACTGGCGAGTTGAAGTTGTTTATTGAGTTGACAGATATCGTGACTCTGTCTGACGAGCCGTTTCTTACCGTGATCGAGGTTGGATTCAGTGTCAGTGAGAAGTCTGTGGCAGCCACAATGATGAGGGTAACAGAGGTTGTGTGGCTCTGTGAGCCGGATGTTCCGGTTATGTTGAGCGTGTAGGTTCCAACTGTGGCGGTTAAGGGGATGGTTAGCGTTAGGGTTGACGAGGCAGTACCAGCTGGAGGTATTAGTATTGAGGATGGGATGAAAGATGCTGTAACTCCGCTTGGGAGCCCTGCGACTGAGAGAGCCATAGTTGCGGAGTAGTCCGCTGACGACGTTCCATTGACGGTGTATGTTGTTGTAGTATTCTGTGGCGCTGTACGTGTGGAGGGTGTTGCCGTAATACTGAACTCACCGACACGCACAGCCAACGCTTGCGAGCTTGTCAGTGCTCCACTTGTTCCTGTTATGGTCAGGTAGTATGTTCCCTGCGCGAGAGAGGGTAGTGTTGCGATAGTCAGTATGGAAGTTGCTACTCCACCAGGCGTAGGTGTAGCCGATGGCGGGTTAAAGGTGGCAGTCATTCCAGTTGGAACATTAATGGCATTCAAAGTGACCGCGGAGCTGAACGTGCCTATCGATTGTACGCCGATGCTTACTGTTGCACTCTTTCCTTGAATCACGGAGACGAAAGTAGGAGCTGTCACGAAGAACCCACTGACCCTAACGGTGACGGCCCAAGTATGTATGATTCCATCGTCGTTGGAACCTCTGATCACTAGTGTGTAGTTTCTTGAGGGAGTTGCTAGAGTTGTCTCCACTCTCAGGATAGAGACATTTTCGCTGTATGATTGGACTATCACATTTGACGGCGTGAAGCTCCCGGTGATCAAACCTGGAATGCTTGGCGCCAGTAGTAGTGTGACAGCTTGAGGCGTCGGGTTGTTCGTGAAGCTGAATATTTTGATCAGTAGTGTCGCTGAACTACCAGGTGCCACGTTGATTACGTTGGAAGGATAACTGCCAAGCCTAAAGTCCCTAGGATCGTTAGGCTTATGCGGCTGGTTTACTAGAGTAGTAGTGGATGAGTCTATCGCACCTGGCGTGTTTGACTCGCTCTGAGCTAGCCCATTGACCGTAATTGTATAGGCAAATGTGTACGTCGGAACAGTGGCTCCCACGGTTGCTAGCATATATGTAAAGGCTGACCCGTCGAGTGGAACATTGACTACACTTCCTCCAGGGAAGGTGATGGCGGGCCCGCTTGGACTTACGGTGGCGTTCAAGCCGACTTTTCCGTAGAATCCATCCTTGGACTGGACCTCTATTGAGTAGTAGGCGTATTGATTGACAGTGTCATCTACCATTTGGGTGGTTGGACTGATTATTATGTTGAAGCCTGCTATGGCTTTGGCTGATGGTATGTTTGTCAAAGCCCCCACTATTAGGGGCAACAGCAGCAAGAGTGCGAGAATTGACAATCTATGCTGTCTCATACTAGTTCTCCTCCTTGTGATGTTCAAGATATTCAGATATAGCTATTTCAAGTTCTTGGCTTTGCCTCTTAGTTGTGCCATGTTTCTTGATTACTTGACCAAGAAACTTCTTCCACAGTTTGTCGTCTATCTGCATCGTAGTTTTATGTTTTGGCATCAGAGTTTTTCCCCGTAAGGTCGTAAAGCCGTTGTACCGTATTTAATTCTTCCTAGACATTTTTTGTCAATTGGTAACTACAAAATCAAAAACAAGGAAAAAGGCTGTACTGGGCTCATCTGACATTGTTTTTACCGTGTCCTTGACGAGAAAGCTCTTTTCAGGTCCCTCTTCGCGTCTTAGTTCGGTCTTTTCAGGTTTGCTCTCAAGAAGGTCATATGTACATTTCTGTACTCAAAAGCTTAAAATAGAGTATATACAACCATAATTGTCCTAACAAATTCGGCCAGAAAAACCTTCGATCCGGGGACGAATGTTGAACAAGAGCTACCCACCTATGCTCGACATCGGGCGCCTCCGGCCACACGAGCAAGTAGACCCACTGAGGCTGAAGGAGCTGGAGAAGCAACTCGCAAAAGACGGCTTCCAGAAGGATCCAATAATAGTCGACGAGAAGAACCTGATCGTCATAGATGGGCATCATAGAATACTGGCCCTCAAAGCTCTAGGATACAGCAATGTTGTTGCTCACAAGATAAAGTACAAAGATGACGATCGGATAGTGCTACGAACATGGTATCCAGTCATTAAAGGCCATAGAAAAGAACTCCTTGAAATACTCCGCAACCACGTGGAGACATCGGGATCAGAGACCTGTAATCAAAATAGCCCCACACTAGTACTCAGCGATTGCCAATACTCTCTGAAATCCGACAGAAAGACCATTATGAATTGCCTACTGGGAAGGTTTAAGATCGAATACGTTCCAGATGAGGAAACCGCAAGACGGCTTGTGAAGAATGGAAAACATGCAGGAGCTATTCTGTTCGACTCGATCGGCAAAGAAGACGTTGTGAAGGCTGCTTTGTCTGGTGAAATCTTGCCCCCAAAGACGACCCAGCACATCGTCCCTGACAAACCAATGGATTGGTTCATACCGCTAAGAGTCCTAGGCAACGGCTTTGAAATCGAAAACCCTAGAAAAGAATAGACCTGCGCCGGATCATCCTAGATATTCTCGATAGACTTCAACGACTTCCTAGTAGTCCCTAGGGCGAACCAAAAAACTCGCTGATCTTTCTCGTCTCTTTCTTCTTGATGATTTGTGCACATTTCTGAGG
>CAZVKZ010000053.1:0-8321 GCA_964627775.1 uncultured Candidatus Bathyarchaeia archaeon
AAAGGCTGGAAGTTTAGGGTTATAGAGTCTCGACTGAATAAGTAGGTTGAAGTTAGGCTGGTAGAAGTTGAGCCAAGCCTTCACATGTTCAAAACGACAATGCTCGGTTGGGTATGGGAAGTAGTCGTCGAAGCCTTCGGTCCGATCCTCCACGTATTGGATGAGACGCTCCATCAAGTTGCCCGTGAAGCCACCATAGACATGGTGCTCCGAGCCCAACAGCGATTTGGAGTTCCCCTCGGAACCTCTTCGCCTGCACGTTCGGAAATATTGATAAAGGAAATTGGGCTCACTTCAATAAGTGGACGGGATTTCATTGGGTTCCAAACGAATAGTACCTATTGGCCTAGTATTGTCAATGCTCTTGATCAATGCAAGGTCTCTCAGCCAAGTTGTGGTGGTTGAAGCTGCGGAACAGCCGAAGTATGGAGGGACGCTGGTGCAGGCGCTCAGCGACGATCCCGCTCATTTCAACAGGGCGATAACGGCTTCTGCTCTTATTGGAACTGTTTCTGGGAAGATGTTCAATTCGCTAATCCAATGGGATACGGAGGGAAATCCTGTCCCTGATCTCGCCGAGTCTTTCGAAGTCTCGAAGGACGGTCTGGCATATACTTTTCACTTGGCGAAGAACGCGATCTGGCATGACGGAAAACCATTTACGTCTGCCGATGTCAAGTTCGGCGTCGAGGCAATATGTGAGTACCATCCGAGAGGAAAGGTGACTCTTGCTGCGCTTGACAGGGTCGATACGCCCGATTCCTACACTGCGGTCATAAGGATGAAGTACGCGGCTCCAGATTTCATATGCTATTTGGGTACTACCTTCATGCTAATACTGCCGAAGCACCTCTACGAAGGCACGGATGTTCTCAAAAATGAATACAACCTGAAGCCTGTCGGAACCGGGCCTTTCAAGTTCAAGGAATATGTGAAAGGCAACCATGTTACCTTGGTTAGAAACGACAAGTATTTCAAGAAAGGCAAACCATACCTCGACAGAGTGGTCTTCAAGATAATGCCTGATACGACGTCCAGAATGAATGCGCTCGAAGGAGGGGAAGTCGACTATCACTCCTACTATGGCTTCCCGCTTCATGAGGCCAATAGGGTGAGCAGACTTCCAGGCATCAAGGTTATGATACCTCAGAGACCTCTGTATGGAAACATAAGACTAGACATAAACGTACGGAATCCGCCGCTGGACAATGTGAAAGTAAGGCAGGCCATAGCCTATGCAATCAACAAGAAGGAAATCCTGGAGAAAGCGATGTACGGGATCGGAAGAATTGCTACGGGACCTGTCTCGAGTCTAATGAAATGGGCATATGATCCTAACGTCGAAAAATACGACCCCGACTTGGAAAAGGCGAGCAAACTGCTGGACGAGGCAGGTTATCCGAAGGGATCGGACGGAATCAGGTTCAAGACAAGCATCATATACTACCAAGGGACGGAGCACATAGCAAAGGCATGTGAGATCATGAGGCTTGAATTGAGGGAAGTTGGGATCGATCTTGAACTACGACCCGCGGACTCGGCTACTTGGCAGTCGAAGGTGGGAAAGTGGGAGTTTGATATGCAGATACACGCAGCCGCAACAGGCCCCGACCCTCTAGTGGGCACGTCATTTCACTGGGGAGAGAATATCAGAAACGTGTTTGCCACAAACACGGGCGGATATAAGAATGAACGATATGACTGGCTCTATGGGCAGGCTGCGACGGAAATGGATCAAAAGAAACGGGCCGAATACTTCCACGAGATGCAGGAAATAGTTGCTAAGGAATTGCCTAACATCTGGTTAATAGAGGTCCTAGAGCCTATTGCCTTCAGGGAAGAGTTTGCCGGACTTCCCGAAGGGGGATACCAATTGGAACCATTTGACGGTGTGTGGTGGAGAAAGGGTAGCGACCTCTCGCCTGAGGCGATTGAAGCACTTATCGAGGATTCAGAGAAGCAACTGCAGGATCTGCGCGGCCAGTTCTACGACGTTGGAGATGCGATTAGGCAGCTGGAGCAGGCGAAGAAGGCATTGGAAGCAGGAGAATACGTGAGCGCAAATGATTTGGCGAAAGGTGCGTTGAAACTTGCGCAGCCTCCATACGCGATATACAGGGGCATAGCGGTGGCGACAATCGCGGTATTCACGGCCGGGATATTCCTATACAGGAAGAAGAGAGCAACACCAACCAAATAGCCAGGTCCCTTCCCTTTTTTTCTTCCACTGGCGTCTCGATAGCAAAAACAAACGTACAGCACCTTCTGTTCGGGTAGGGAAAACTCCCAGGTATCAAAGCGTTCCGACCATCTTGTCCTTACTAGGGTACTCGCGACAGGTCAGAAGTCGGCGAAAGTCAGAAATATCCTAAGAGACAGAATTGCATCGAGGGAACTGTCATAGCCAGCATGTCTGCATCTCTACGAACGTATACCATTAGGCGAGTCTTAGAAGCTGTTCCGCTAATCTTTGGAGTGATAGTTGTAACATTCATTATAGTTCATCTCGCTCCAGGAGATCCTGTGCAGGTCTTGGCGGGAGAAGGAGCCACGCAAGAGTACATAGAAATGATGAGAGAACGCCTTGGCCTGAACAAGCCCCTCTACGAGCAGTTGGCGATATACGTCGCGACTGTACTGCGGGCAGATCTCGGGTACTCATTCGTTCATGGACAACCGGTACTGCAAGTGGTGTTGGAGAGGGTTCCCGCCACGCTATTGTTGATGAGCACGGCGCTAGCAGTTTCATCTACGCTTGGCGTAAGTCTGGGCGTGATCTCCTCAAAGAATCCCTATTCCGTCAAGGATAACGTTACGACAAGCGTCTCCTTGCTTGGCTACTCGCTCCCAGTTTTTTGGCTTGCGCAGATCCTGATAATGTTGTTTGGAGTCCGTCTGGGTTGGTTTCCGATTCAGGGGATAATGTCCGTCCGAGAGGAGTTGACTGGTTTTCCACATGTGCTCGACGTCGTTCATCACTTGGTCCTTCCAGTAATTGCCCTAGGCGTGTTCAATCTAGCTTTAGTGACTCGTATGACACGCGCCTCCATGCTGGAGGTACTCAAGGAGGACTTTGTTGTAACTGCATGGTCGAAGGGATTGGATGAGAATGCGGTTTTGTACAGACATGCGTTGAGAAATGCGCTTCTTCCAGTCGTAACAATCATTGGCCTGAATTTGGGCCATATGTTGGCTGGAGCCGTACTTACTGAGACGGTTTTTGGTTGGCCGGGCATGGGAAGATTGATGTATGATGCCATCTCATCTCGGGACTACCCGGTTCTGGTAGGCAACTTCATCATTGTTTCGATTGCCGTGGTTACTGCAAACCTCATCACGGATCTGGTCTATGGGTTTCTGGACCCACGGATACGATATAGGTAACGAACCTGAAGCAGGAGAGATATTCGGTGAATAGAGGAACTCAAAGATACCTGACCTCAAGTCGGCTGATAGGCTTCTGGCGGCGATATAGAAAGAACAGGGCGGCGGTTATTGGGCTGGCTACTACATGTTTCTTCGTCGCGATAGCATTTGCCGCCCCTTTGATTTCTCCTTTCGACCCACTGAGAATGATTGGCCGACCGTTTGAGACTCCCAATGACGCGCATCCGATGGGCACAGACGACCTGGGCAGAGACATCTTTGCTGGAGTGCTTTATGGGAGCAGAATCTCGCTACTTGTGGGCTTTCTTGCAGCTGCGACATCAACCGCTATAGGAATTTTCATTGGCGGGTTATCCGGATACTATGGCGGCCACATAGACGATATCTTGATGAGAATAACGGAGCTATTTCTGGTCATTCCGATGTTCTTCCTAGCGTTGATCATGGTAGCTCTCTTTGGGGCGAACATGTGGAACATTATTCTTGTGATAGGCGTCCTGACCTGGCCGGCTACCGCGCGACTGGCCAGAGCCGAGTTTCTGTCGCTAAAGGAGCGTGAATTCACGGACGCTGCAAGAGCCCTTGGGGCTAGTGACAGAAACCTGATATTTGATGAGATCCTTCCGAACGCGATTCCGCCTGTGATCGTCAACGGATCGCTCATGGTGGCGAGAGCTATTCTGACAGAAGCAGGTTTGAGTTTTCTCGGACTGGGGGACCCCACCGTTGCTAGTTGGGGAATTATGCTGAACAACGCTCAGCGCTTTATTCGGCAGGCGTGGTGGATGGCGATCTTCCCCGGGCTGTCGATTTTTCTTGTCGTGCTGGGACTCAATCTCGTAGGCGATGGACTGAATGACGCCTTGAATCCACGGTTACGAGAACGATGATGTGTTGAGTTGCCTTGGTGCCTGAGTGCGTGTTGGACGTTCAAGCTCTGAAGACTTACTTCCATACATCCTTAGGAACAGTGAAAGCGGTTGATGGTGTCGATCTGACCATAGATAAGAAGGAGGCTGTGGGACTCGTCGGCGAATCTGGATGCGGAAAGACGATGACAGCGTTCTCCATCATGAGACTAGTTCCAAGTCCGCCAGGAAAGATCGTGGGAGGCAAGATACTGTTTCAAGGCAGGAATCTTCTCGAACTGAGCGATAGAGAGATTCAGGCAGTCCGTGGCCAATCCATATCTATGGTTTTCCAAGACCCGATGACGTACCTGAATCCTGTGATGAAGGTCGGCAGTCAAGTTGCCGAAGTTGTTCTCCGCCATCAAGGCGTGGACAGAGAGGAGGCGAAGAAAATAGCGCTTGAATCCTTGAAAACAGTGCGAATCCCAACGCCCTCAAGTGTGTTCGGATACTATCCCCATCAGCTCAGTGGGGGCATGAGACAGCGAGCTTTGCTGGCCATGGCACTTTCATGCAAGCCATCTCTCTTGATTGCCGATGAGCCAACTACGGCATTGGATGTGACGATACAGATGCAGATTCTGGATCTGATCAGAAGGGTCCGAGACGAGCTTTCCACGTCACTGCTGATGATTACCCATGACTTTGGCATAGTCGCGGAAATCTGCGATAGAGTCTACGTCATGTACGCAGGAAAGATTGTTGAGACAGCAGACGTTATTGCTCTCTATGAGAACCCCAAGCATCCTTACACGGGCGGGCTACTTGAATGTGTGCTGAGTCCTAAAGAATATAAGGAAAGCCTTCCGACAATCGGCGGATTTGTACCGGATCTGGCCAACCCTCCGACCGGTTGTAGGTTCCACCCGAGGTGTCCACACCTCAAACCGATTTGCATCCAGAAAGAGCCTCCAGCAGTAGAGGTCGAACCCCGTCACAAAGTCTCTTGTTGGCTATATCAGTGAAGTGATAAATGACATGCCGGCGTTGGTAGAGATCGACAATCTGCAGAAGCTCTTTCCCGTGAAGAAAGGTCTATTTACATTTGGAGAGAAGGAGAGATTTGTGCGCGCTGTAGACGGGGTAAGCTTCACCATCGAGGATGGAGAGACCCTAGGGCTAGTGGGTGAGAGCGGTTGTGGAAAAACAACTACGGGAAAACTGATCTTGAAGCTTCTGGAACCCACCGCTGGAACAATTCGGTTCATGGGAAATGACATCTTCAATCTGGACGAATCAGAAATGAAGAAACTTCGCCCCCAGATCCAAATAATATTCCAAGATCCTTTTGCATCGCTCAATCCAAGAAAAACCGTGCGCCAAATCCTCAGCAAGCCCTTTATTCTTCGTGGGACCTTTAAGAGGGATGAAATCGAAACTAGAGCTCAGGAACTTCTGGAGTCGGTCGGTCTTAGCCCCGCCTCGCTCTATGCGGACAGGTACCCACATGAATTCAGTGGAGGGCAGAGACAAAGGATAGGAATAGCTAGGGCCATAGCTCTCAACCCAAGACTGATCGTTGCTGATGAACCAGTGTCTGCACTTGACATGTCGGTTAGAGCTCAAATACTGAACCTGTTGAAAGAGTTGAAGATTAAGTTCGGGCTAACGTACCTCCTAATTACTCACGATCTGGCCGTTGTGAGGTCGACGTGCCATAGAGTTGCAGTCATGTACTTGGGCAAACTAGTCGAACTCGCCGAAGCGAGTGAACTCTACGAAAATCCGCTTCACCCGTATACCAAGGCGATACTCCATGCGACACCCATACCGAACCCGAGGCTTATCCGCTCAATGTCCCGTACGATTCTTATGGGAGAGGTTCCGTCTCCAATCGATCCTCCGCCAGGATGCCGGTTCCATCCGAGATGTCAGCAGATCGGACAGAGATGTGACAAGGAGGAGCCCTATCTGGTTGACGTAGGAAAATCACACTTTGTTGCCTGCCATTCCTGCATTTGATCGACGATTCACGATGGATAAGCTCCAAACTAAGTAAGTTCCAAACTATCCTGGCGGACGTAAGTTCATGAACGATCTCACTAGCGTGACGGCTTTGGTTGCATCCCTTTCAGGTTGCCGGTGCATGTGAAAACACAGTTTCCTCGGTATTTCCAGTCTAAACGCCATGATTCCAGCCTTTTTGGACGCGCTGACAGACAGATGAGCACAGCCACAGAAACTCTATGAAGTTAACGAATTTGAGTCAGCCAGGATAGGTTGTATTTCGTCTCTACAGTTGCGATCGAAGCAGCAGTTCCTTCATATTCGAGGTCGTCTAGGAGAGTGGTAGTTGGGTACTCCAAAACTCTTGTGATATCATATTTCCGGATTAGATTGGCCAAGAGGTTCTTGAGAATCGTTGTTTCGTAAGCCGTGCCAAAACCCTGATCCCTCAAGTGATACACCGCCTACAGGCCATTGCTCAAATACTGCCACAACACTTTCAGCATCATTGAGAAGTCACACAGAATGTTCGTATAATGAGCGTTAGCCAGCTGGCAGTGGCAGTGATTGTTCTTGATCCATCTTCTGGCTTCCTCAGCTTGTTTGGACAGCCAGAGTGCCTTGAAATCGTAGTCGTATGTTCGCAAGTTCCCCATAGTGCGCGGCAAGGCGCTAGGGTGCGGTCCCCCCATTATGACGGGTACGCCTTCCTGTCTGGCGGCATTGCAAATCTTTGTGTTGAGATGATAAGCGCGAGATGCTTGGTCACTCCTATTCTTATCAGAACCAACAACATCTAGCGCTAGCTGCCATCTTAAGCGGAGGGGGCATGATGTGAGAGCGGTTGACCTCGCGACGGAGCCGTGGCAGGCCGCAGCCTCAAGAGAGAGATAGGGTCTAGAGATACTGTGAACATATTCTTGCGACGGGTTCAATATGCGATGCGTACGAGGAAGAGACAATCATCGACCTCTGCAAGGCATCGAAGATATTGGATTAGTAGCGGAGGTCAAAGGTATGCCAAAAGAAGGGTGGTGGAATAGTAGATAAGCAAGCGCTTACAACGGTCTGCTAGTATTTGCTCCAAACAAGACCTGGACACAGTAATCATCAGTAGACCTCGTAGCATTCGAGGAGAGGGGTAAGCCATGAGGGCAATCATTGGGATTCCTGTAAGCAACGAGGAGAAGAACATCGGCAATCTCTTGACGGCTTTGGAACGAACATCGATAGATGAGAGGATAGAGAAGATCTGTATCGTATCGTCATCGACAGATCTGACAAATACCATTGTCAGGGTACACTCCAAGACTGACAAGAGGATCGAGCTGATAGTAGAACCTGGAAGGAGGGGAAAGGCAAGCGCTTGGAACAGGCTTATCCAGACTGCTGAATTCGGAGGATTTGATGCCATGGTATATCTGGGCGGAGATAACCTTCCATCCTTCGATGGCATCTCGCTGCTGCTTGATGAGTTGCAGAAGGGATTTGGAATAGTTGGAGGACGGCCTGTCCCCATCGACTCGACAAAGACCTTTCTGGGTTGGCACGCCAATCTACTGTGGAACATTCATCACTTCATCTCCAAAGAGGTCAAACCGAAGATCTCTGGAGAGATGTGCGCCTTAAGGGTGGGTGTGGTGAGAGAGATGCCTCCTGGCATAGTAAACGATGATGTCTACCTTCAACAGCTCTTTGAGCTAAGGGGCTTCAGGGCAGGGTACTGTGAGAGGGCGAAGGTGCTCCTTAGAGGCCCGTCAACTCTGTCAGAATTGATGAGACAGCGCAAGCGCGTTTATATAGGGCACCATCAGGTGCGGATGTACATTGGCCAAAAGCCATCAACAGTCTGGTACAGTAATCTTCTTCTTCTGAGAAAAGCTCTTCCCAGCGAAGGCCTTCGAGCCTCTATCTACCTGATTCTGAGCCTGTTCATTCAAGGGTTGCTATACTTTATTGCCAAGCTCAACTTTCACATGGGCAACCTTCCTTACAAATGGCGGATGGCCGAGACAACCAAGTCACTCAGGTATGGCCTCTAGGCGAAAGGCTCCGCAGAACACCTATCCACATATC
>CAZVKZ010000054.1:0-8255 GCA_964627775.1 uncultured Candidatus Bathyarchaeia archaeon
CTCTGCATAGCCTCTATTGGCTCGCTTATGTCAATGAAAAGCAGAATCAAGTCTGCGTTTGTTATCTCATCAAGAGTTACGAAGAATGCGTCAATAATCATGGGGTGCATATCCTCTATGAACCCTATAGAGTCAACAAGCATGAACTCTGAACCATTCAGCCTCATTAACCTAGAGTGTGATGAGAGGGTCGTGAATGGGCCGAGGCCGGTCTCTTTGGATTCAGCCGTTAGCCTATTGAAGAACGTGGTTTTCCCACTCTGGGTGTAACCCGCAAGGGCAACTGTTGGATAGCCAAGCTCGCGTCTCCTCTCACGGAGTATCGTCTTCTTAGCTTGGACATCGCGTAGGCTCATCCTCAACCTACTTATTCTTCTTCTGGCTTCCCTCTCGTACTCCTTGAATGGGTAGTCCCCAGGCCCGCTCCATCCGACCTGTTCTCCAAGAATTCCCTTCAGCTTGATGAATTCACGCCCCCAAGAGAACGTGTACCTCAGTCTCGCCAGTTCTATCTGAAGCTTGGCCTCCTTTGTCATTGCTCTCTTATCGAATACCTCTAATATCAGCAGATTTCTGTCGATGACTTTCACATCACCGATCCTTCTTTGAATCTTGAACACTTGACTGCTTGGTAGCGTATTGGTGAAGATGACTATGTCAACCAGCTCTTTCTGAACCAGGTCCTTGAGCTCCTCAAGCTTTCCTACACCTATGCAGTGACCATGATGCATACTGTTCCTCTTCTGAACAAGAGTTCTGACGATCTTATACCCGATATTCTCAGTCATCATCGATACTTCTTCTACTCGTGATACATTTCTTGGCAGCTTGCATTCCACAATGATGGCTCTCAAGAACGAATCACCACCTGAAGCCCAATCTGTTGTTGGCCACAAAATGCGACTATAGAGGATCGGCTCCGACAGATCTTTTGCAACACAGTTGAATTCGCTTCCAGAATATAGATGTTCTCTATATGACAGATGAAAAGGCCCTATTCCATAGTGCGTCTCTAGTATTCAGCTACTCTAGAGAGATTATTGGTTCCATAGCCAAACTCCAAGAGGGATCTATTGAATCCTTTGCTTTGGCGACCGCCGTGAATTTCTGAACTTGTGACAGCCCATTTGAGCTAGGCGCTACATTCTGGAAAAGTCTTTAAGAAACCATTTTGTTAAGGCGCCTCTAACAGTGACTTCCATGGCTGAGACTCGTCTCGACAAGCTACCACTCTATCTGGTAGCGATTTCCCTCGTAGTTTCCATAGTGCTTGCCGGAAGCTTTGCTTACCTCTACGTTCAGACTCAAACCCAGCTAATTGATCTTCAGGGAAGACTTGAAAGTCAGCAATCACGTTTGGAGCTTCTCAGAGTAGGAAGTCCTCAAGGGGCGGGAGCGCACCAAGTATACACTCTTGTGGAGAAGTCTGTTGTCCAAATAGTCACCAAAAAGACGGGAAAGAGTGGACTTGAGCCGTTCGCTACGGGCAGCGGCTTCGTGTATGACACGGACGGCCGCATCATAACGAACAATCATGTAATAGAAGGAGCAGACACGATTGAGGTGACTTTTCTGGATGGAGCTACTGCAAGGGCGCGCATTATCGGTACCGATCCCTATTCAGACCTGGCGATTCTAAAGGTTGAGGTGCCAGTTGAGAAACTCAAACCAGTCATCTTAGGCAATTCATCTTCTCTCGGAGTTGGCGAAACAATTTATGCCGTTGGGGCACCTTTTGGACTGAGCTGGTCCATAGCACAGGGCATCGTAAGCCAGATTGGAAGAACGCTCCCTGCATCAGGCGGTTACTCCATACCCGGAGTGATCCAGGTTGACGCAGCGATAAATCCAGGCAACAGCGGTGGCCCGTTACTTGACAGTCTCGGAGAGGTCGTTGGCGTCAACACAGCTATTCAGTCGGAGACAGGGGTCTTCTCAGGGGTCGGCTTTGCAATCCCATCGAACCTAGTCAAGAGGGTTGCATCATCACTCATACGAACAGGCCGCTATGATCACCCGTGGCTCGGCGTCTCGGGCACAGATGTGACACCCTCAATAGCAGAGAAAATGAATCTTCCAGAGGCGCGAGGTTTCCTCGTGAGATCAGTTGCAGAGAATAGCCCTGCTGAGAAGGCAGACATACGTGGCGGAAACAAGGTGATGATCATAGACGGAGCAAACATGACAGTAGGTGGCGATGTCATCACGCATATGGATGGTAAGACAATAAGAAAGCTGGAGGATCTCCTCACTTATCTGGAGTATTATAAGAGACCTGGGGAGCGAGTTGTTCTAGGCGTTATTCGAGAAGGAAAAACTATGACGCTTGAGGCAACATTGGGAATCAGGCCTCCGCCATCCTCACGATGACTGCTATTGTAATCAGGAATCGTTGGCCAAGGCGAAGTCGTAGTGAGTTCGAACTGGCCTCTTGCAGTATGAAGGGGCAAGGTTCTTGAGGTGGAGTAGACTTGGTCTCTCCCCTTTTCCAAGCTTATTCTAATGATCTCTGGGAGGATTCTCTCAGCGATCGTTCGTGAGGGTTCACCCCACCTTAATCCTCTGCATTTCGGATCAACATACACGTAGTATTTAGAGTAGCCGTCAGTAAAAGATGCCAGCTCAGAACTTCCATATTTGGGTCTTCCCATCAAGATGAAGGGCCACAGTTTGCAGACAAGTGGCTTTGTCCTCTGTAGCCCGCAGATCCATCTTCCATTTGATGGAAACTGAAAGATGCATCGTCCATCAAGCCTCCTTGCCAAATAAGCTCGGCCGACATCAAGGTCAAGACAGGAGCACCCGAAGGTATTCATCATGAAGGCATACTCATCCATCATCAATGGAACCTTGAACCATTTGCAGCATTCTCCACAGGCTGAGCATTCCCAGGATTTGACCCTGCGCCAAGGGATGAAACTCAAAGGGAACCCTCTTATCAGCGTTGGCTAGTCGGCCTTGTCGCTTTCCTTGTCCAACTCAATTAGAAGTTCCTTCTGACGCTTGGTAAGCCGCGTCGGGACGGTTACGTTAACCTTGACGTATTCGTCCCCTCTGATGTGGCTGTTCATCCGTGGCATCCCCTTGCCTCTTATCTTGAACAATGTACCTGGTTGTGTTCCTGGCGGGATTCGAAGCTCTATCGTGCCGTTCAGAGATGGCGCTTTGACCTTTGCTCCCAGAGCAGCCTGAGTGAAAGATATGGGAATCTCGCAGAGTAAATCTTCACCGCGCCTCTCAAACACAGGATGTCGGCCGATGTGAATGGTGATGTAGAGATCTCCAGGCGGAACCCCTCCAGGACCGGTATCACCTTCTCCTCGCAACCTCAATGTCGAGCCCTCATCTACTCCCGGCGGTATTTTCACATTCATCCTGCGGCTGTGGCGAACACTCCCTGCACCCCTGCACTCAAGGCATGGAGCTTCCACGATCTGACCCCTCCCCCCGCACCTGTCGCAGGCAGTTATCTGTGTTATCGAGAAGAACCCTGCCCCTGACTGCTGCCTCCTGATCTGGCCTGTGCCGTGGCAGGCAGGACAGACTTTCGGGTTTGTGCCGGGTTTGGCTCCGCTTCCTCCACACGTTTGGCAATCTTCAACTCGTGATATCGTTATCTCTTTTTCAAGGTCTCCGGCAGCGTCTTCCAGGCTTATCTCCAGATCATATTGAAGGTCATACCCCCTTTGGGGTGCTCGCCACCCCCTTCTGCCAAAGAATTGGTCAAAGATGTCGAACCCAAAGCCGAAGCCTAAGTCTCGGAAGATCTCCTCGAAGTCGACTCCTCTGAAGATATCCTCAGGAGCGTACCTGTCTCCTATGCCTGCTCGGCCGTGGAGATCATAAGTTCTCCTTTTCTCGTCATCAGAAAGCACTGCGTAGGCTTCAGAAATCTCCTTGAACTTCTCCTCGGCGCCAGGTGATTTGTTTCGGTCAGGATGGTACTGTAGGGCTAGTTTGCGGTAAGCGTTCTTTATCTCATCCTTGGCGGCGTTTCTCGGAACTCCGAGTACCTCATAGTAGTCCTTTTCGCTCACAGAAGCCACCGACGGAGGAGTGAAGGAATATCTTAGGTTTTCTTGTCTTCACCCACTACCTTATAATCCGCATCCACCACTTTTTCCTTCTCTTCGCTAGATTCCTTTGAAGGCCCACCAGGTGCCTGTGTCTGGCCTCTCTGGGCAGCCTGCTGATATACAGAGGCTCCCACCTCTTGGATTACCTTCGATAGGTCTTCCATTCTCGTCTTGATCGCAGCTACGTCCTTGCCGCTCAGAGCCGTTCGGAGCTCAGCAGAGGCTTTCTCAATCTTCTCCTTCTGATCTTTGCTGATCTTGTCACCGAGATCTTTCAAGGTCTTGTCAACTGTGTAAAGGAGTGAATCGGCTTGATTTCTTGTCTCGGCCTCTTCCCTTCTGATACGGTCTTGCTCAGCATACTTCTCAGCCTCCTTTACCATTCTCTCCTTATCCTGGTCAGAGAGTTTCGTGGTCGCGGTTATCGTTATCTTCTGCTGGTTACCCGTCGCAAGATCTTTCGCTGAGACATTGAGTATGCCATCCGCATTTATGTCAAAGGTAACCTCGATCTGAGGCACCCCCCTGGGCGCCGGCGGTATCCCTGTGAGATTGAACATGCCCAGCGAGACGTTGTCAGTTGCCATCGCTCTCTCTCCCTGCAAGACATGTACAGTGACGCTCGTTTGGAAGTCAGCAGCTGTGGAGAAGATTTGACTCTTCCTTGTGGGAATCGTCGTGTTCCTTTCTATTAGCTTGGTGAATACCCTGCCGAGTGTCTCAACGCCAAGAGAGAGAGGCGTCACATCCAGAAGGAGCAACTCCTTGACCTCACCCGCAATAACTCCTGCCTGAATGGCCGCGCCCGCAGCCACACACTCCATCGGGTCAACCCCCCTCTCTGCGGATTTGCCCATGTAGTCTTCGATGAACTTTCTTACAATGGGCATCCTAGTCGGGCCGCCAACCAGAATTATTTTGTCTATGTCTTGGACGGATATCTTGGCGTCAGCAAGAGCCCGATTCATCGGCCCTCTGCAACGCTCGATCGTGGGCGTAACCAACTCCTCAAGCTTTGCTCTAGTCAGACTCATGTTGAGATGCTTCGGACCGGAAGCGTCGGATGCTATGAACGGGAGGTTGACATCACTTGTGAGGGTTGTGGAAAGTTCTATCTTCGCCTTCTCACCCGCTTCTCTGATCCTCTGTAGAGCCACTTTGTCATTGCCAAGATCTATTCCCGTATTCCTCCTGAACTCGTCGACTAAGTAATTGACTATGGCGTTGTCCATGTCAGTCCCACCGAGCTGCGTATCTCCGCTTGTAGATCTCACCTCGAACACGGGGGGTTCGGATGGGCTCGGGCGACCAATCTCCATTGTGGTCACATCAAGGGTCCCGCCCCCAAGGTCAAAGATCATTATCTTCAATTCCTTCTCGGCCTTGTCGAGACCGTACGCTAGGGATGCCGCTGTTGGCTCGTTTATTATTCGCGCGACCTCAAGCCCCGCTATTGCACCCGCATCCTTCGTAGCTTGGCGCTGGTTGTCATTGAAGTAGGCTGGAACGGTTATCACAGCTTTATCCACTCGGGCTCCCAGAAAGGCCTCGGCATCTCTCTTTATCTTCTGGAGAATGAAGGCCGAGATTTGCTGCGGAGTATACTCTTTCCCGTATATCCGAACCCTGTAATCCGTGCCCATCTTCCTCTTTATCGCTTGGACGGTCCCTTCGGGATTGCTTACAGCCTGCCTTCTTGCAGGCTCGCCGACTAGAAGCTGCCCATCTGGCGTGAATGCAACATATGAGGGAAATGCTTTCCCTCCGATGGTCGTTCCTTCAGCACTCGGTATAATGACTGGCCTACTGGCTTGAATGACAGCTGCGGCGGAATTGCTTGTTCCGAGGTCGATACCTATTATCTTTGATGTCTGAGAGCTGCTCATCATATCACCGTAAAATGGTTAACATGATTATCTAGTGGTCTCGGTTAAGGGAGAGAAGGATACCTCAAGAAAAGTATTTTGGATGTCTTTGGGATGGTTTCGACTGAATACGCTCTCACTGATGCTTTTTCACCGTCTGTCCGAGGCCCCAAGGTTTTCAGATTGCTCAAATGGCGCCTCCCCTCTGACTTCTTCAGATATAGATTTCTTAGGGTTCTTGGCAACTACCACAACGCTCGGCCTGAGAAGCTTCCCTTTGAGCGTATAACCTGCTTTCAGCTCCTCCAGTACGATCCCATCAGGAGCGTCCTCCTTCACTATTTGGTCACCTGCCTCGTGCAACATAGGATCGAATTTCCCACCAACAGCCTCAACCTTGGCCAAACCTTCTTCTCCAAGAGCACTTCTGAGTTTCTCAAGGATCAACTCGAATCCAGACTTGATGACTTCTCCTTTTTCGATACCCAATGAAGCTTTTACAGCTATTTCCATGTCATCAATTATCACAAGAAGCCTTGAGATCAGCCTTTCATTAGCCCTAGCCACGATCTCCTCTATCTCTCTCTTTGTCCTTTTCTGTAAGTTCTCCATTTCTGCCTGCAGATATTTTAGTCGGTTCACGTAGTCAGCAGATCTTTGCTTCTCGTCTGCCAGCTCTTTCTTCAGCAGCTCTATCTCTTTTACGAGCTTTTTCAGATCAGCATCTCTCTGTGAGGGTTCTGGAGGAACAGAGGGTGCAGAGCCTTTAGATTGTTTTTCGTGACCGTTCATTTGCTTCACCTATCAGACCGGCCTAGTGTCCGCTTGATCTTGAAATCTCGAAAAAGTCGGCAGGCTATATTTGTCTTCTGGAATAGCGCGGTGGCATGGGAAGTGCTTTGCGTCAGAAGCACTCAAGCCAACTTATGAGTGCTTTTGTTTGCGGTTTAGTGTTTGAGTGAACCCCTCGGAGCTTAGTCGGGGGATGCAAGCTATTTTCTATCCTGATATGGTGGAGTAAGATGGGCTCAGGGAGACGCTTTACCGCTCGCTGAGCGAAGGAGCAACAGTGCCGTAGGTACTGTTGGGGGGGTAATAGATTTTGGGATTTGAACTGGTTAGGGGACCGCATAGTGTTGGAGAGGCGAATATACGCCTGCAGTTTACGCCGAAATATAGACGGGATATATTCCGAGACGGGAGGGTGAAGGAGGCCTGCATGCGAGGCTTCAAGAAGACAGCGGGGGAGCTCGGTGTAGTGTTGCATGCAGTCGAATTTGGATCTGAACACTGCCATATATTCGTGGGCGCCTGCAAGAACCATAGCATAACCCAACTGGCGCTACGGTTGAAGGGAGCCCGCGCCCGAAAGATAAGACAAGAACTGTGGCATGCAGTAGAAACGAGCTTTGGGGAGGCGCATTCTGGAGCAGCGGATACTTTTACGGCAGCGTAGGCTCAACCCCAAACGAAGCCATAATACTACAGTGGTTGGCGTAGGGGTGCATGCTCTCACCATAATTCAAGTGAGGGGACAGAATAACAGAAGAACGGCTTCACATAGCCGACCGTCACCAGTCAGGTCGTCGTCGGGCTTACCAAACCTATAGAATTAAACCACACCAATACACTAGAAACTTTTCATCCCTTTCACACAGGTGGACCACGAACGTAGTGTCCCATACTGAAACATAGCTTCTGAGAAGATCTTCGCACCAATCAGAATTTCTTGATATCAGTCATGTAACTGACTATTTTTTCAGGAGATGTGCCCCTCAATCCGATTGTCTACTTCCGAACACTAGTATTCAAGCTGCGAATGAATTCATCCCAAACTATCGGAGTCATGGAAAAATGACTTGAGTAGTATGAGATATAGAGTCCTAGAGAAATCCCCGCCACTGTGCAGAAAAAAATTGATAGTAAGTTAATCCAACGTCTATTTGCAGGCAACCCTGCAAATATCAAGACCAAAGGAGTTATGGGCATCAACCATCTGGCGAGATGATCTGCTGATGTGGCCAATCCGCTGCCTAGTGACTGGACCAAATAGTATCCTACATTGAACAAACCGTAGAAAAGGATAAACGGGATAACGATTTTTCCCCTCTTGGGCAGTTCTCTAATCCTGGTCTGCCAGAAGAATGGCAGAGAATAGCCAACAAACATTGCGAATGCTACCGTTGATTTTGTCAGAAGGTTCCATAACAATTTCGGGTTTTGTTCTGGAATGAAGGAGCCCCAACTTACCTGTAGAAACGAAAACGAGTAGGATTCAGTGGTCAGAGCTTCTCCGAAAATCAGCGTGTTTGCA
>CAZVKZ010000055.1:0-5663 GCA_964627775.1 uncultured Candidatus Bathyarchaeia archaeon
ATTCTGAGCTGTGCTTCAAGCCCCACAGGGACTGCTCCAGTCTCAGGGTCCATGGCGACCTGGCCTGCGATGAAGACGTAGTCGCCGGCCCTTGTGAGGTTGGAGTATGAAGCTCTAGGTTTAGATGTACCCTTAACCCAGCTGACTCTCTTTATTGAACTCATACCCCATATTGCAGATATGGAAGGCATCTTAAGACTTACCATCCACTGGCTTAGTTCCAGCGGACGGATTTAGACTCCAAGGAACGGTCTTGAATCTTGTGAGTGGAGCGTCCCACAACGTGAAAGAGGTCTAAAACATGCGGAGATCGATTACCGGTTTTTTCTGTCATCAGAAAGTTTAAGGATGGAAACTATGAAGTGACGGTACGGGCTCGTAGCTCAGCCTGGATACTTACATGCCAGAGAGAGCACCGGCCCTCTATTGTGCGCAAGAGGAGAGCCGGGGGTCGTGGGTTCGAATCCCACCGGGCCCGCCACAATCCTTGCCCAAGTTCTTTCTGCATTTGCTCAAAAGGAGTCTGGGTTACGCGAACTGAATTTCAATGAACTGTGCGAGGTGAGCAATTGGGTGCCATCTCTATTCTCTGAAGATCCTCTTCAATGCAGGATCTTCAGGTTAAATTGTGGAAGACTGCGGCTGGATCTCTCACTCATGTTACCTGGATGAGATCCCCTCTAAATGTGGGAAAATATTATGGTAATCTGGAGCAGCATAGTGACTGAACGGTCAATAAGTTGAGGTTAACCAAAAATGAGAGTATCTGTAATAGGGGCGGGAGTTCAGGGATCGGCCATCGCCTCCGTTTTGACACGAGTTAAGGAAGTGTCAGAGATCGTATGTGCAGATGTGAATTTGGTACGAGCCAAACGAACTGCGGACAAATTGAACGACTATAGGGTAAGGTACTGTCAGGTCGACGCGAACAATCTCAGTGACGTACATAAGGTAACTGAGGGAACCGATGTTGTTATCAATGCGTCCTTGCCGTGGTTCAACCTGACAGTGATGGCCGCCGCGCTAGACACCGGGTCTCACTATGTTGATCTGGCCTCCGATGATCCTCTTGAGCAGCTGAAGTCCGATGAAAAATGGAGGCGAGCAGGATTAACTGCAGTGATTACGCAGGGAGGCCCTTTCGTAATAAATGCGCTCGTCAAGTCTGCAGCCGACAGTCTCGATAGAGTTGATGAGATCCATCTGAGACATGGATGGAGGAGAATCGGAGAAAAGGATCTGGTATCTTCCTGGTCTCCCAGCTGGAGCCCCGAGGTAGCCCTCTCAGAGTGGGAGAGCGACCCGATCATCTACAATGATGGTGAATATGAAAGACGGCCGATGTTCTCTGGGATAGAAGAATACAGGTTTCCAAGCCCTCTGGGCTTGCTTGCAGTCTGCTCTGTGGACTATGAACCCGTATACACTCTGCCCCGCCTCGTCGATAAAGGTGTAAGGTACGTCGATTGTAAGATACCACCAGATCCGCTGGCCGGCGCCTTGATCAAGATGGGTCTAGCCAGAAGAGAGCCTCTTGAAGTCAAAGGGGTGAAGATTGCACCTAGAGATGTCTTGATGGCTCTAACTCCCCAGCCAGCCGATCTCGATGAAAAATCCGTCACCCACTCAGATGTTTTGCTTTGCTACCTAGCAGAGGTCGAAGGCGAGAAAGCTGGTGAAAGGCTGATCCACACTCTCTATAGGGCATTCAGCGCCTCCGGAGACTTGAAGCGACACGGTGTCAGGTGGGCCAACGTCTCTGTACCCGCAGTCATCACAGCTATTATGTTGGCGAAGAATGAGGTGGAACCCGGGGTCGTGCCACCAGAGGGACTTCCATCTTCTTTCTTGACAAGACTGGGTGAGTGGGGAATGACCTTCCAACGCAGCATCACGAAAAAATGAATTAGAGACACAACCTGGAACTCAGAGAGTCGGTAATTAGGCCAGCCGATAGGAATTCTACTTTCAACTCCAGCATCGAGAACGTAGCTGGCTGCAGCGTACTCTGTGGATTGACTTCAGCACCAACAGGGCTTCGGAACACGTTGGCCAGCAACAACTTTTGTCCAGATCCGATTTTCCAGCGCTGAAATCCCTGAACTATTTTTGGCAAGTCTATCTCAAGGTTTTCAAGAAGGGCTGCGCCCTATTCTGATGGGGCCCTGTTCGCACGCGAGCTTGCAGACGCACAAAACGCGCCTATGCGAAGTTCCTGTTTCTGTTATCTCCCCTCAATTGATGCCGCGAGGCTTTCCATTAGCTTAAATACTTTGAGATGTAGTAATATTCCTACAAGTGACTACATGAGAATCGTCATGAACACCTCAACAACCATACTATTAGCTAAGACAAACCTGCTTCGAGTCGTAGATGAACAATTCGATGAAGTATTGATATCAATGAAGGTTCATGGCGAAGCTGTTGAGGACGCGAAGCATCTGGGATACGATGACGCGATAGTAACTGAGAGGGAGATCAAAGAGGGCAGAATCGAGGTCAAGGAAGTGGCCGACAAAAGCACTATTAGAAGACTCATGCGAGATTTTGCGATGATGGACGGCGAGGCGGAGACTTTGGTATTGGCTGTGGAGGCTGGAGCAGATCTAGTTGCTACCGACGACTACCAATGCATGAAGGCCGCAACTGCTCTGGGTTTACCCTTCACTCAAGCAGTAGCATTAGTAATTGTTCTCTTCGAGGCTGGGAAGATCACGAGAGAAAAAGCCTTGGAGGCGGTGGAAAGGTTGAAGGAGTATGGTTGGTATGCTGACTGGATAATTGAAGACGCTAAGAATAGGATAAGGTGATAACCATGCCTGAAGAAGTAGTCTCAGTTAGATTAGAGGATGAATTGCTAAAGTACGCTGAGCAAAGAGCAAAGGAAGAGAAGATCCCTAAATCTGCTGTAATAAGGAAGCTACTAGCTCTAGGCGTAGAGTACGAGAGGCTGAAAAGAGGTATAGAGCTCTACAGAGACAAGAGAGCATCCCTAGGAAAGGCCGCAGAGATCGCTGGAATACCGATAAGCCAGATGATGGATTGGCTCGTAAGGTTTGGAGTGAAATCGAACATAACGCTGCAAGACTACAGAGCCGGCCTGGAATACGCTAGGAAAGCCCTAAAGCAAAACTAGACCTATACAAGCTGTCTATGCCTGATGAAGAAAAGTATCTTTCCAGTAGCGCAAGCTCAACTCCTTCCTCTCCTGCCCCAAAAATGATGCCAGCGCGACCTCCAAAGAGCAAGATTCACTCAATAATTCAGGTGCATAAGGCGGCTGCATCAAACCATGAGCCCTATGCCAGCACAGAATCTTGGTGAGTTCTGCCTAGTTTATTTTTTGTGCATTCGAACCTAACAAGATTCGAGCCCCCGCGGGCCGCCATAGACTTTGACTCTTTTCTCTCTTCGGTAGAACTTCACTCAGACCTCAGGTCTAAACTCGATTTCGTGCAATTGAAGATGAAACAAACATTGTTTACATTGTGAAGAATGGCGATAAGTAGCGTCCTTTTAGTGACAAAAGAGTCGTAGAGGACGCAAAAATACCTCCTGCCCTTCTTGGAAAAAAGCCTAAAGGCCGATTACGGTGAATTCTTCTATTCCTTGGAAGTCTCCGTCGAATGTTGCGATATTTGATATTCCATTCGCTCTGCAGGTTGCTATGCTCGCACAGTCAGTGAAGCTGAGCGTTGGTTTTCGCTGCTCCTTGAAGATCTTCCATGCCAAGTCGAAGCTACTATTATCGATATGGAGAAGTAGGGCTGCGCCGAGAAGTTTTTCACCTAGGTCAACCGTCCTCGCTACACTCTTGGTTTTGGCTAACATTACAGTCATGACTTCGTCAAAGATGTAGTCGGTAATGACCGAGGTCCCGTATCTGCCTTTGGTTACGTCCTTGATTATCTCAAGGGCTTTGGCATGGTTTTCATCAGCCTCATTCGAGTGGGCTACTATGAGGCTGGAGTCTAGAAATATCACTGCTCTTCCCTGTATAGGATTTGGTCTATTTCAACGCTGGTCTTTTCAGTACCTTTGCCCCAGTCGAAAGGCTCTATCTCGATAAGGCTTGCGCGGCGCCTAACTGATTTCTGTCTGATCCACATCTCCATTGCCTGCGCCATTGCCTCGCCGAGTCTCATCCCTTCCTCTATGGCCTTCGCCTTGAACCTTCTGAAGACCGATTCGTCCAGTTTTCTAATAGTTATGTTCATACTAATCATCATTTGCATACTTGTTAAACAAATACTTAATGTTTTCACGCAGGATAGGTCTTCCGCATCCACAAGACCAACGTTCATGGCGAATGCTCAGAAGATAGAGGGGCAGAACTAAGCGACCCTTACAACACTTCGCAGAAGCAAGTCCAAATCCCCGGTTACAGATCCTGAATCCTGAAAACGAATCCAGCAACTAAGAACGCTATGAATCCCACGGGTCCGCCACCTCCATTTGATTTTCCTAGGTCTTTGAAGTTCTCTGCAGCTGATCTAGGTTAGATCTTGCGGCGAGTATGTCAAGAAATGAAAAAGATCGATTACGCGCGCAAATATGACTTTCAAACACAATCGTTTCTAGAACACGGAATCACTTCTGCGCGCAAGCTTAGCTCATCCTGTTGTTGCAGGTTGGGCAAGTTATAAGACAGTTCTGTCCTGCTATCAAGCGAACTGAGGCGCTCCATATAGCCGGATACTGGGGATCGCCATGAATAGAAGATTCGAGAAGACTGAATTATTCATTGGATTGACTTTCTTCGCCAGCTGGTTGATGGCAGCCGCATTCTTCGTTCTCGGCGGAAGGTGGAACACCTCTGCTTCTCTTGCAATGGCCGTCATATACATGTTTCTTCCAATGATAGCCACAATAGTCATCCAGAAGTTTGTCTACAAAGAGCCGTTGAAGGAACCGTTAGGGATATCGTTCAGGGCAAACCGTTGGTATCTCGCAGCATGGTTACTGCCACCCGCGATCGCCTCTGCAACGATGGGGGTGAGCCTGCTTTTTCCCGGAGTCAAGTACACCCCTGACATGGCGGGAATGTTTGAGAGGCTTAGACCCACGCTTGCTAAAGAGCAGATAGAACAGATGAAGATTCAGGCGCTTGCCTCCCCGATTCATCCTTTCTGGATGGGGCTACTGCAAGCGCTCATTATGGGACCGACCATTAACGCTGTTGCGGCGTTCGGAGAAGAGGTGGGGTGGAGAGGATTACTCCAAAGGGAATTTGGTTACATGGGTTTTTGGAAGTCATCTGCGATAATCGGCGTAATCTGGGGCCTATGGCATGCCCCCCTCATTCTTCAGGGCCACAATTACCCCCAGCATCCTGTGGCTGGCGTGGGGATGATGATAATCTGGACCCTGCTGCTCTCACCGATATTCAGTTATGTTAGGCTAAAGGCTAGGTCAGTGATTGCAGCCGCAATAATCCATGGTACGCTCAACGCCAGTTACGGCTTGGCCATAATGGTAATCTCGGGTGGAGATGATCTAACCGTCGGTCTTACTGGAGCAGCGGGATTCATCGCTCTTGGGATCATAAACCTTTGCTTGTTTGCCTACGAGAACTTCCTAGCCGGTGAATCCATCAATCTACTGATCGCGGAAAACATGCAAGCTAGCCCGTCTGAGAGATGACACCCGAGGGGGTCTGGTCA
>CAZVKZ010000055.1:5673-8095 GCA_964627775.1 uncultured Candidatus Bathyarchaeia archaeon
TCACAGGTCAGTGCCAGGTCCAAAAAACCAGTGGTAGAGAAGACTGGAGCCCGCAGGTGATAAGTTCAAAGAGGTTCGGCTGCTGTTTGTTGCTCCAAAGCTCCTATCTGGCTAAGTTTCCCAGAACGTCAAAGATCATTTCCCGCGGTTCACTTATGATCTTGATCTTCTTCATCTCAGGGCTTCTCTCAAGTTCGTCGCGTAGAGCTTCTGAGATGAGGAATCTGCTTACTTCTAGGGTGTTCTTGATGAGGACTATTCTGGCTTTCTTGGGTTCTCTGATGCCTGCGATCCGTAATCCCATGAGTATAGCGTCTCTGTCGCATGGTAGAAATACTGGGATTCTTCCGGCTTCAGCCCATCCTGATGTCAGACAGTTGACGAAGGTTTTCTCGAAATCTATCTTGTCGAATGCTCTTTTTGTGATGAGGTCAGCCATTCCGATGCCCGTGGCGTTACCTTCTGTCTCAGCACTCAAGTCGAGTACAACTATCTTCTTGACCCTTGAGGCTTCAGGCTCCTCCTCGCCCGGTATGAAGAACCTCCCCGTGACGTTTGGGTCCATGCCTGCGCCGCTTATCTCTTTCCCTATCTCACCTATGATTAGGAGGTCGATGTCTTTGACCGGTATCCGGCCTATGTATTTCTTGGCGATCCTCTGCAGTTCTTTGTCTTCTTCTATGATCTTTTCTGGCGGAACCGCTTTGATGATGGCGATTTCGTGGTAACCGTTCTCAACAACCGCCAGTCCACAGATTATCTTCGCTTTATCCAGGATCATCTTGGCCATCTTCACCATCATCTTGTGGTAGCCATCGGCGAGGAACGAGTGAAGGGATTCGGCGCCCTTCTGTTTGCCCAATCCGATAACCATCATCTTGACTAGCCCGCTTTCAATCTCATCTTTGAAGTCCGTATGTGGCTTGACCCTGTTCACGACTATGATTCCGTCTGCGTTTTGAGCGTCCCTGCTGATGTAAACTGGGGTCCCATCTTCGAGATGCCCGATAACGTCGACTTCAAGAGAGGACTGTATCGGGACTCCAACATGCTCAGGGGTTATGCCGTACTCTTCTAGAACTTCAATCTGACCTTCTGGCGTTGCCCCTCCATGGCTTCCCATCGCTGGGATGACTATCGGTTTCCCACCGCACCTCTTGACCTCCTCCGCGACAGCAGCTGTGACATCAGCGATGTTAGCAATGCCTCTGCTGCCCGCAGTTATGACTATTCTATTCCCAGATTTTATTCTCGATTGGAGATTCACTGTCTGAAGCTGCTTTTTGACCTCTCCTTTGACATCTTGGATCTTAACGGAAACGAGCTCCTGCTCCACCTCAAACATCTGAGGTAAGCCAGATGAAAAAGACATAAACATCAGCTTGGGATGTCAACTTATAAGGCTTTCAAATCTATTCGTCACAGTAATGGGTTTCCACTGGGTCAGCCGCGCGGATGATCATACATTCTGGAATGTTGAGTTGAATAGAGGCATATTGGTCGTTGCAGTCATACCGGTGATAATCGTCCTTGCCCTAACACTGATTTCTGCCTCCACGGGATTGCGCCAAGATCTAGAATGGTTACTCCCAGACCTTGAGGTGAACCCTCAGCAGAGGATACTAGTCTAAATCAGAACGTAACCTTTCCTTCTTAGCTCCTCTATCAGGGGCTTCAGCCTCTCATGCTTGTCAGTGAGTTCTTGTGGCACTGGAATGTTGCATCTGGAGAGGTAGTCGCGGATAGCGTCTTTGAGAGCATCTTCCGCCAGCATGGAGCAGTGGACTTTCTGTTCGGGCAGTCCGCCCAGGGCGGCTAGCAAGTTGTTCTTAGTGATCTTCAGGGCTTCCTCTACGGTCTTGTTCTTGACGAGCTCCGTCAGTGCACTACCGCATGCTACAGAAGCCGCACAACCCTGAGTCTTGTACTTTGCATCACTTACTCTGCCCTCTGCGATCTTTATCCAAAATTTGGTTATGTCCCCGCAGAACTCACTCATATAGATTCCAATGCCGTCTGCGTCCTTGATCTCGCCAACATTCCTTGGGTTGCGGTAGTGTTCCAGCACTATCTCATTGTACATACTGTCACAGGCAGATCCTACAGTAAACTCATAGATAACAGGTTTGGGAGAGTCACTCTCCCAGGAGGAAGTTCAGGACCTCTAGTAGGAAGGCAGCATCGGGAGCGCTCTGTACGGGCTTGGGTAACCCATGGGCATCATTGAGTAGAACGGGTAGGCTGCCTGCTCATAGGGCTGGCCGAAGCCGTATGAGTATGGGTAGTAGGGGGGTGGTTGAGGAGCGAAACCATAGCTAGGTACACCATACCACTGGTACGGGTAACTGTATGTTGGCTGGTAAGCGTAGCCGTAGTATGGGCTTGGCATGAACCACGGGTAATAGCTACCGTATCCCATCGG
>CAZVKZ010000056.1:0-8034 GCA_964627775.1 uncultured Candidatus Bathyarchaeia archaeon
GTTGAATGTTGAATCCGAGGTCTTCTTGCCCCTTATCATTTCCACGCCTGGAACTATGTGGGGCGGTACGGAGAAGTGTGTTCCAACGACTCTCTCAGGATGTTTCAGCCCCTGGGCTATTTTTGTTATCATTAAGCCTGATGTATTTGAACCAAGTATTGCATTTTCGGGTGCGCACTTCTCCAGTTCCTTGAAGACCTGTCTTTTCAGTTTGAGATCCTCGGTTACAGCCTCTGTCACGAACTCGCAGTTGCTGACAGCGTCTTTCATACTCGTGGTTGTAGATAGTCTACCCAATGCCTCCTGGGCAGCTTCTTCGGTGAAGAGTTCATTCTCAACCGAGGTTCTGAGCTCTGCTTCAATGTACTTCAAACCTTTCTCCAGAAACTCGTCTTTGGTATCCATGATGCGAACTGGGTAGCCGCTGAGCGCGTAGACCTCAGCGATCCCGTGACCCATCACGCCGGCACCTATAACCGCCATTCTCCTAATATCTTCAACTGAGTTCATCAAACATCAACATTAGATCGATATGCAGTACGCTGCTTTTTTAAGACTAACTCTGGATTGAGCCAGGATTCACAGCAGAAGGCAGCTGCCGGGTAACGTCAAGGTCCTGTCATAAGGGAAAAGGTTGGAGGGAGAGGGGTGTCGACTGGACCAGATCAGTCTGACACTTTCTCGTCTTGGGCTGTCTTACCTCATTCCCCTGCCGCCGGAGACGGTGACTACTTCTCCCGTTATGAAATCCGATTCATCAGATGCCAGAAAGAGGACTGCGTGCGCCAGATCTTCGGGCTTCCCGATCCTCTTGAGAGGAGTCTCCTCGATTACCATCTTGTTCCTTTCAGGGGGCAGCGAAGCTGCCATATCGGTATCTGTGAGGCCTGGAGATACGGCGTTGACATTTATGTGGGGGCTAAGGTTCACCGCAAGTGATCGTGTTAGGCCAATCACACCGGCCTTTGCAGCAGCGTAGGCAACATTGCCCAATGCGGTCCTCTGTGCTAGCCCCGAGACAGACGATATGTTAATTATCTTGCCCTTCTTCTGGTTCAGCATTATCGGCGCGACCTCTTTTGAGCAAAGGTATGGGCCCTTCAGATTCACGTCCACCATCCTGTCCCACATCTCCTCTGTCAACTCCAAAAAGGGCGAAACAATGATGGCCCCTGCGTTGTTGACGAGTATGTCTATTCTACCGAACTTCTCAACTGTCTTCTGAACCATGCCCTTGACTTCGTCTGCCTTTGAGACATCCGCTTTCACAAGGAGCGTCTCGCCTCCTTGTTTGTTAACTTCTTCAGCAAGGCTTTGAGCTTCTTTCTCTGACTTGGTGTAGTTGATCGCGACCTTTGCACCTTCTTGCGCGAAGAGCTTTGCTGTTGCTCGTCCTATTCCGCGACTGGCTCCCGTCACAAGCGCTACTTTTCCCTGTAATCTCATCTAGATCACTTCTGTCTGATTGCACAGAGTCTTGACTAGCGTATGTAAGGCTTTCGAGCTGATCTGACTAGTAGCTTGTGGGTGATGTCTGCAGCTTACAGAGCTACTTCATCGGCAGGTATGCCTTGGGGAATTTTAGCGCCGCGGTGAATAGAGGGTTCGTTATCTGGCTTGACTCGATCTCGGCAACGGCTGTAAGAAGGAGGTTCGCGTCCCACATGTCAAGTTTGTACTCGTCTTTCAGCCAAGAGATCATCTCAGTTAGCGCAATTCTGATCGCGGATTCCATCGGTTTTGAGCTTCCAACCGTTATCAGATGCTCTTCTGACTCTATGCGAGGCCACCCGATCTTCTTGTGCTTGATAAGGTTGATTTTCAGCTTGGTTTCTGTTGAAACCTCGATGGGTGCGCCTCCGAGTTCCCCGTGACCCTGCAGGGCGTGTACATCGCCGAGGTAGAGTAGTGCTCCTGGAACGTAGACAGGGAGGTACAACCTGTTTCTTGGTCTGACTTCAAGACAATCCATGTTGCCGCCATGGGGGCCGGGTACGGCGCTCGGTACTTCGATCTCTTGTGCGGTCCCTATTGTGCCTACTAGTGGTCTTACTGGTAGGATCACGTTTTTTCCGTCCTTCAAGGGGAAGTGTATTCTGCCATCTTCGATTTTGCAGATCTTGATCTCTGTGGGGATGGTGTCGGTGAGGAGGGTCCAGAGTGGGCTGCACATCTCCGTGAAACCCCACTCTGAGGTCTGACCGGTCCAACCTTGTCCGCGCAGGATCTTTATGTCCTCAATGATGACCTCGAGTGTGTCGCCTTTCTCAGCGCCTTCAACAAATATCGGTCCGGAGAGGGGGTTCAGCGGTGATTGGATCTTGTCTTTGTCGTTTGCTGAATTTACTTTGTTCCCAACGTTGTCTAAGGTCTCAATGGTGACTGTGCCGCCCGACTTGATTCTGATTTCTGGTGTTATGTGAGGGCTGATTGTGTGGTAGTGTTTTTTCTGTCGGTAACATTCCAAACTGGTTCACCGTGTTCATTCAATGATGCTCGATTTGTCAGCTGGTTTAATGGTGAAGAGGTTAGGGGTGCTGTGAATCTGACTCATGGCTATAGTGATTTCTCCATTGCGGTTATCACGGCGTCGAGATCTTGTTTGTTGTGCGCTGCGCATATTCCGTTGTGAAATAGAAACCCATCATATGTGTATATTCCATTCTCAAGTAGGTTCCTATGGAATTTTTGTGAACGTGCCTTATCAGATTTTGCAGCTGATCTGTAATCTACTATCTCCTTATCAGTGAAATATATGCAGAATTGGCCGCCTAGCCCTATCAGCTGTGCTTTGATGTTTTTGTCTTCTGCAACTTCTTGGAATCGCCTTGATAGGTATGCAGTTGATTCGTTAAGTCCTTTTTGAATGTCGCCTTTGCGAAGTTGGTTTAGTGTGGCTATTGCGGCAGCCACGCTGACCTGGCTTCCATTGTACACCCCGCCGTACGCGACCCCTTTGCCTGGTGTGCACACATCCATTATTTCCTTCTTTCCAGCAACTGCACTTATGGGGAAACCGTTAGCCAGGGCTTTGGCAAATGTTGCAATGTCTGGTTTTACATCATAGTATTCTTGTCCTCCACCGGGTGCTAGTCTAAAGCCCGTGATGACTTCATCAAAGAACAAGATGATGTCATTCTTTTCCGTTATCTCTCGAAGTTGCTTCAGGAACCCTGGCTTCGGCATAATTGCACCACTGTTGAAGATGACAGGTTCAACGATCAGGGCGGCAATTTCGTTCTTGTGTTTCCTGATGGTTTTTTCGGCTAGTTCTGCATTGTTGAACGGTATGATTATCGTGTTTTCTTTGGCATTTTCAGGGATGCCTCGTGTTGGGTATATTTTGTATGGGGCATCTTCGGGGCCTGCCTTATCAATATCTGGATGTACGCTAATGTGAACGGTATCACTCCAGCCATTGTATCCCCCCTCTATCTTGACTATTTTGTCCTTCCTGGTGTAGCCTCTGACGATGTTTAAGCCGTGTGCTACTGCTTCGGTTCCGGATAGAGAAAACTTGACCATTTCCGAGCAAGGAACGATTTCATTCATCATTTCTGCTAATCTCGTATTAGTTTCACTTTCAATGCCACAGGTTAGCCCCGTCTCCAGTTCTTTTTTCACCGCGTTTATGACGACGGGATCACCGTGGCCTAGAATTAATGCTCCTTGATTCAAGACAATGTCAATGTATTCGTTTCCGTCCACATCGATTAGTTTGGAGCCTTTTCCTTTTGCAAATATGTAGGGAAAGGGCTCCATGTACCTTATGTTTGAGTGAATTCCACCTGGGACTATCTTGCTCACTCGATCGAACATCCCTTTGGTCTTAGGTCTGTTCATGACTGTTCACGGCGTCTATCTCGTTTCGAGTCTGTATATAAAACTTGACTGAAAGCATCCTCTGTATTTTCGTCTCGATCGATTTCACGGGGATACGTGCTCTAAAGAAGGAACAAATGTCATGAAGAAGAGTGTGGAGTCTGGTCTCCCCCAATCATGCAGACACTCATAGGGGAGTAGAGGATCGGAACTGACTTAGCACATGTTGCTTCATTGTCAGTTGGCGAGATTCTATGGAGCGAGATTGAACCTCAATGCGAGAACAGACTCTCTTCAGCAAACACTTTGATTCCTGAATCCTCTATTGTGTACGGCCTTGGCTGATCGTCGATCGCTGTCATCCTCATCTTTCTAACCTGGACGACGCGCATTAATGATCTGCCTATTTGCAGACGCTGCAATACTATTACGCCGTCTGCGATGTACTCTTCTTCAACCGCACCTCTCTCAATCCCTGTTAAGCTTGACTCCATCGTTGTCAGGCAGGTCGCTCCCGTATTCGTCAAAGCCTCAACCAAGTCTAGGAAAGCGTTTCTCCTCTCGTGAACCTGAGGATACTGATAGACTAGGGCGGCCAGTGGGTCTACAGCGATTCTTTCCGCCTTCGTGGATTTCATTAGTGACTCTACAGTATTCAGTAGGCTCAGCATTGAGAAGTCTCTCTTGCCGACAACGAGCTTCCCGACCTTTACTTCCCCAGGAGCGTGACGAATAGGTGATGCGTCAAGGAAAGAGAATTTATGGTCTCCCTCAAATCGGGTGAGATCCCACTTGAACCTTTTCATAGCCTGATAGATGTGATCCTTTCTCTCCTCGAGAGAGACGAATATGCCGTTCTCATTGTACTTGTATATTCCGTTGACTAGGAATTGCGTACATAGTATTGTTTTTCCTGTTCCAGGCGGTCCGACTACAAGAACGATCCTGCCTTTGGGTATTCCGCCCTCCAGCATCTTGTCTAATCCATCTATTCCGGTAGGTATTCTCTCATTCGACATTTGATGTCGCTGCTCTTCGAGTAGATAGTATGTCGTAGAACCTTCCTTTAAAATAGAACTGTCCAACATCAAGCGAGGTGCTTGGTAGCTGAGGCTCGCAGGTTGACCAGATAGGCTTCATATGAGAGAATCGGCTTGGCAATAGTCTTCAGTAGCCTTAGGTTCCCCACGATTCTGTTGGGATTGAGTGTCTGCAGCTCCGATTTTCGAAACAGAACAGTATGAGCCTTTGAGCGTGAGTATCATTGAGAAAGGATAATAGCTCTTCTGCTGCTATCTACTATCTAAGAATGGATGTGAAGCTGTATGGGCCTCTCCATTGATTATGTTCCAACACTCAAGCGGCTGGGACTGACTGAGTATGAGGCCAAGATATACGCTGCCGTCGTAGGGGCTGGTTCAAAAACGGCTGGCGAACTGAGTTTTCTCAGCGGCGTTCCAAGGACAAAACTCTACGGTTCTCTGAGATCGCTGGAGAAGAAAGGTCTTGTGAGGACTGTGAGCCGCAAACCTGAGACGTTCGCAGCCAACTCGCCCAACGAGTCTCTGTTGCCTCTAGCCGAGAGCCTTGTGAAGGAAGCGGGGGAGGGTCTGGAGAACATTCAGAGCCTGATACTGGCCTATGAATCTGTGAAGCTCATGTCAAGCAGGAGGGCGTCACCGAAGATAGAGTTGGTGGTTCTGGAGGGACGTCTATCCGTCTCAGATAGCCTCACAAAGTACCTGTCCGGATCTAATGAATCCGTGGACATAATCACCTCGGAGAATGGGATGGTTCGACTGTACAAGTCCCACCTCAAACAGATAGAGCGCCTCCTCTCGAAAGGGGTCAAGGTGAGGCTTATCACACATGTAACAAATCAAAATGTCAGCGTCGCGAAAGAGATAAGGAATATTCTGCAGCTTAGACCATCACCAAAACTGAGCTTCCAAATCTTCTGCATCGATTCAAAAGCTATAATGTTCATCGAGGCCATCCCAGATGATCAAGATGACGAGGCAGGAAACGACATTGGAGTTATCTCCGAAAACCCCCACATAATCGATAGCTTCAGGAACCTGTACAACGTCTTCTGGGCTGCACTCCCATCATCCGTAGAATTTCCCAAAGGTGCAAGCCCAACCCAAAGGTGAATTGAAGAAACCCGTCACCGTCCAAGAAAGCGTTCCACACGTATAGTCAACAAAGGCATGAATAGATCTTGGTGCGGGGAGTGGGATTCGAACCCACGAAGGCCTACGCCACAGGGTATCTCAGGCATTTCCTGATACCCCCTAAGCTTGGCACACCGCGATCTCGTTAGCGGTGCCCTGCCCCTTAGACCAGACTCGGGTATCCCCGCACAGCCCTCCCTAATGACAAAAGACACATTATATCTTTATCCCGCAGGCTCACATGCTGCCGCAATTGGTCCCGAATCCGCTCATTATACGTCTCTTTTCAAAAAAACTGATTAGTTGGTTCTGGCTAACTGTACCATCCAGAACGAGCTACGCCGCGAATCGCAGCAGCAAACGTACTCTAGGTGAATAGATCTTGAGCCGAGCCGCCAGTAAAGAAAAGGTTGTTGAGGCAGCTGGGATTGCAGCCTTCAGTCGCGTAGCTTGCTCAGATGTTGCGACGAGAATAGTTCTTGCGCTTGATAAAGCTGCAAAAGGCATCTCCAGGGAGGCTCTCTTCAGCCAATGCCAGGCAGGAAACGAGGGGATCTTCGAGTACAACATCGGTGAGATGGTCAGACTGGGACTGGTCTCTGCAGACTCGCCATATATTCTGACCAATCTCGGCAAAGAGATGGCCAAGCGACTGAGATCAGTGCTCCCCTAGAAACCGACAGTAAGTCAGTAGGCATTCTGCATGTAAGAACACAGGACGCCCCCCTCCTACATAGATCGCGAGGCAACATTGTTTCCTGAGTAGGGACTCAAGTTGCGATCAGTCAGTGGGGGATGCGAAGAAGAGGCCTGGGAAGGAGCGAGCTAGATTATTTCACATGAGACGGGTCGGTGGTCACTAGGCCTATCATCACGGACCGTGTCGGGGTTATCGCCTAGGTGGCTCTCCCACGCCTCATGTTCCACCCTGCCTGATCCGCGACGATACGAGAAATCCGCGTTGCCCGTGAGCATCTCCGGCGAAACAAGGATATGATCGATCAACTCTCGCTTCTTCGTTCTGTCTATCGGATCTTCAAACTCCACTGTGAAGGCCCCTGACTGCAAAGCCTCTAGAACGTGGTAGAGGCTGAACTCCGGCTCGAATAGTGTCCCCTGTATAACATCGACAAGATTTTGAAGCATGAACTGCTCCTCGAATATGTCTCTTCCCGGGCCATCATTCAGGTCCCCCATGACAATTACTGATCGAGTAATCTCCTCCGCAAGAGCGTCGTTCAGGTAGTCTCTAACCTGTCTTATCTCTGAAGTGATCTTCTGTCGTGCAAGAATTGCCTCGCGAACGTAGAGTTCCCAATCGCTTGGCTTGATCTCTGAGCTGATGTGCTTCGACTTTATGTGAAGGAGGATGATTGTCAGTCTTCGCTCACCAATCTTCACTTCAGCGACTAAAGGTTTTCTGTCGAAGTAGTGTGACTTTGCCTCTTCTATCAGGTATGCTCCCCACGGGTAGAACTTCCAGCTCTTGGTCATCTTTTCATAGCGAGGCTCATCATGCAAGGTTCTAACTGCGGTCACAGCATCACGTTTCACTAGGAGGTACTGCCGCTGGTTCCGTCTGCTCGGGCTCTCATATACTGAGTAAAGCGGCGATCCAGACGCGTCGCGTAGATATTCCTGTGCGAACTTCTCCATCTGCGACAGTAACTTTGGTCCCTCGACAATCCCAAGTATGTCAGGATTGATCCGGCGAATGGTGCCTTGGATTCTTGAGCACAGGGTATTAATGCTCTTGATGGACGGTCCCGTGTATCGACCCTTACTATGGGATTCCTTGAAGCGGGGTTCATCTGGATAGAAGAGATCGTTCATCCATTCTACATTGAAAGTCGTGATCTTCAAGGCAGGAGGCAAACAGACTACCAACTGTTCAAGTAGTGAATTCTATTGTGCCGGTCATAGGTTTAACCGTTGAGAGCCGCTTATCAAAACGCCGCTAGACGAAGACATCTGGGTCACCAGTCTTCTCATCCATGATAAAGTCTCTGGGACGCATCTTCGTGCACAAAGCCGGAAG
>CAZVKZ010000057.1:0-7933 GCA_964627775.1 uncultured Candidatus Bathyarchaeia archaeon
ACTCATGCTAAGCGAGTTTGAGATTCACAATTTCCCTGCGCTGGCTATTCTACCGTACGCGTCCTCAGCAAGGCCAGACCCAGCAGCTGCTGCTGTTGCAGTAAGAAGCATCTGCAGAACATACAAGATGGAAGTCAATGTCTCAGACTTGGAGAAGGATGCCAAATACATAGAGACAGAGATCGAGCAAAGGATGAAACAAGCGCACAAATCACTCCAAGGGATGTTCGTATAGCTCCGAGTGCTAACCCCTCAATGAACTTGGCCGCCAGCATTCCACAGAAAAAGCTTCATCATTTTGATCGGTTGACAATGGTCTGCCGACGGATCTTCGTGGTTTTGCTCAGGGTAACGGATAGACTTTCGACGGCTTCAGCCCCCCACGCATCTTGCCCCCTGTAGGCGATTCTAAGCCCTCGATTACTCTTTCTACAGAAGTCCTTGACTCTGGACACAATTGTTCTAGCTAGATCTTCATCAGAGGCGTGAAGAATAATTCTGTCGTATCCGACCCGACTAATGTATTGCACTACGGCCTTCGCTGCGTCCTGGATCACAGCGATGTCGAACTGCTCGCTGGCCTCTGTCTGAGCTACGGGGTATACATCGCTCAGCTCTATCGGAAGGATTCCGTAGGGGACGTTGTAAAAGCATATGTGAAGTGCTTGCTCATCGACTGACTTCAATATTCTTTTCACAGCGCGATCAGCGTAGTACGGTTTGGAGGTAGGCGTTGGTAGCAGAGCTATCGTCTTCGAATCTTGTGGAGGCAGATATTGGCCAGTAACACGTCTTCTGAACCTGAAGATTTCAGGCATCCCAAGGTCCAATCGGTCAAAGAAGAACACGCCTTTTTTCTTGGAGAATGGTGATTGTTTTTCGAACAGAGCGCGGTACCTGCTTAGTGGTTGAACGGCTTCGTAGAGCTTGGGGTGGGCTCTGACCCTCTGCATTACGAGCTCCCACAATCTCCCCTCGACTATGCTTTGTCTTACCCTGCGCATCTCCTCGAGCAGTGTATTCAGATTGTGAACTGACAGCTTTCTCGTTTTCTCTTGAGGAGGAGAGGTTTTCAAATCTCTAATGTTGTTCTTTCTGCATATGTCGCAAGAGCACGGTAAATATTCCAGATCTTCAAGTCGTGCTGTCCCGTTTGGGGTCATGTACCTACCATTTCTAGCGAAGATTGCATAGGAGGCAGAGTCGAATAGGTCGCATCCTAAAGAGACGGCAAGGGCCAGCATTGATGGATGTCCACCTCCAAATAGATGAAGAGGGACGCTTGGTCGCATGTTCTCTCTGCAGGCCAGGATCATTTGGACAAGTTCTCGATACATGTATTGCTCCATTACCTGTGTTGGACTGCCCAGTGCCAAGATTGGAAAGGGCCTTGCACTCATCTCTCTGGCACATTTCGCCACCAAGTCTAGGTGGGTTCCCCCTTGGATGGGCCCGACCCAAAGAATATCTTTCTCTTTCATCGTCATTACGGCCTGATCAGCCCTTTTGATTGTCTCACTCACCGTCCTCTCTGCGTGTCTTCTGCTGGCGGTCAGCCCCGTGGGGATGTCTAGAATAACAGCGATGTCGGAGCGTATTCGCTCCTCAAACGCGATTATCTCCTTTTGATTCGCTTCTATTTCACCATAAGTGAGTATCTGGTAGGCGCCGGAGTCTGTGGCTATCACCCCTTCAAAATCAAGAAGCTCATGTATCCTTCTTTCAACATCGTAGCCGAAGGCTCTACGAGCCAGATAAGCGTTCGTCATTATCGCCTGGAACCCCATCTCCCACATCTCCTTTGGGGTCACTATCTGATTGGTTGGATGGATCACAGGGAGAAGACTTGGGGTCTCGATGATCCCGCTCTTAGTATGTAGCTTCCCTATTCTGCCTAGGACATCCTTGTCCTTTAACTCGAAAACGTCGTCCTTGTTAGGAGAGTATTGGGATATCAACTCCAGCACCATGTCGAATCTGAATAGTATCATCAAGGTCTAGCCAAGCTGTCTATAAAGTGATCACATGCGAAAGCTTGTTAAGGGGGTCAGTAGGTAGACCTCTCGGTGATATCGATGCCCTATGTCCAGATCAACCTTCTAGAGGGACGAAGTGAGGAACAGATAGAGAAGCTTGTAGAATCTATTACAGATGCATTTGTCAAAATACTTGGGGTCCCCAAGGAAGTTGTTTGGATAGAATTCAATGAGATGAAAAAGAACAGATTCGCTCAGGGAGGAGTTCTGAGAAGCAGGAAACAGCCCTGAGCATTTTTTTTCTAGATAGTTGTGCCGGTAGGACCAGATAGCGTGACTGTAGCATTCTTCTCTGAGAAGCCTCAACTGAAGGAGCCGATACTAATTGAGGCTCTGCCCGGCATAGGTTTCGTGGCAAACATAGTTGGACTACATTTAATCAGGGAGACTAAAGCAAAGCGTTTCTGCGTCCTTCACTCGCCATCATTCCAAGCAGTAATTCTGACTACTGAAGCTGGAGGTGTCAGACCCCCGGTAAACGAACTCTATTATGCAAAGACTGAAACGAGAAACGATCTTGTTATTCTCTATGGGAATACTCAAGCCCTTAGCACTGAAGACCAGTACGCGTTATCTTCGACAGTCCTGGACATCGTGCAGGAGTTGGGATGCCGGACTATTGTGACTATTGGTGGTCTAAAGAGAGACTCTGCGCCCGTTCCCCCAAGAGTCTTCTGCACAGCCACTGACAAAGACACACTTGACAGTGTCACGCATCCCGGTGCCTCAACTCTAATGGGGAGAGTCTACGGAGCCGCTGGACTGCTCGTTGGTTTGGCCCGGCTTCGAGGTATGCACGGTTACTGCATACTTGTTGAAACCCTTGGAGCTTACCCTGATGCATTGGCAGCGAGGGTGGCGCTGGACTTCTTATCAAAGCGTCTGGAGCTTAAAGTTGACATCTCAAACCTAGATAGGGCTGTCGAAATGACACGGAAACTCCTTGGCAACACTGAGCATGAGTCCACTACGGAAGAGAGTGTGGAAGTTTAGGCAGACCTTTCTCGGTCATGCATGAATTCTTCGTAGACCTTCTGGACCCGCTCAGCAGCAGGCCCTCTACCTTCGATCAGTCCTTTCTCAGTAACTCGGATCTTATCCATAACAACAATGACCCCTGCCTCATCGATCACTTTTACCATCTTCGGGAAAACTCTCTCAAGCCTCTCCGCGAAACTGCGGAGGTCAAAAGGGGTCTCAAGACCATACACTTCCAAGATCGATCTTCCATTAATGAAAAGTCTGCCTATCTCCTTGCCAGATTCATCTTTGACATTCGCCAGACACATGCTTAACGTGTTTGCATCTACACCGTAGAGTATTCCTGTGTAGGCCTTTCCTAGAGAGGTGCGGACAGTGACAGGCTTTTGGAGGAGTAAAGAAAATTCTTCCCTAAATCTCCGTTCGGCAACCGAGGACATTCAACCATAACCATCCACCCAATAATAACATGTTCCTTTTATCACTTTGGCAGAGTCAGCCTACGGCGGTCGTTAAGTTGCTCTTCTGCTTTTGAGCTTCAATATTGCCTTTGACGCTTCACGGTGCGAACCGGTGATGTAAATCGCCTTGGTCTTGGAGTTCTCCAGGGTAATCGTTTTGTCGCAGTATGGACACTTGTGTGTTCTAGCGGATGAATAGGCCATTTGGAGCTTGAAGCATCTGGGACACTTGACTATACAGTATTCTCTGTGGTGAGATTTTGAAGTCAACAGACAAGGCCCCTTCATATGACAGTAGAGTCGGTTTTTGAGGTTATGTAAGTCAGCGTGTCACGCAATTCGCCTTCCCTCTCCAGCCTTCGAATCCAGTCTACATGACTATGTTTCAACCTCGCTTTGCCTTTCAAGATCTTGAGCATTGTGGATGCAACTTGACGCTGCCTTCTGTGAGAAACATCTAGCTCAAATGTCTTGGCAGCACCATAGGAATCGATGGCTTCCTTTAGGCAGACATCAAGGATCTCAGCCGCTATATTATCTGCTATCTTCCTTGCTGGGTATCTCTTTCTTCGAAACCTTTTTATCAAAAGTCTTGGGTGACATCTCAAGACGAATACTACTAGTGGTGTAAGTCCGGCTACTTTGGGGACGAAGTGTCCCTCCAGTACAATATTAGATCTCGAATTGCTGATGATTTCCTCGAGTCTCCTTGCAAGTCTTTTTTCGTTGATTATGTAGGATTGTGCCTTTCGGTCATATCGGATCGTAAGCTTTTCTCTGAGGGCCAGACTGCCGCAGTCTATGTGGGTTCCGCGGAGCGCTCTAGCCAATACCCTAGAAGTAGTGGTCTTCCCAACACCTGGGGTCCCAGTAACGATGATGAGGTTTCTTGATCCGACTGCCACCATCTCCTCGTTGGTGCTCCGGGCGGGAATTTCAGCAGTGTCCGGCTGCTTTTGAACCCGCGTCGGCGGCTCGAGAGGCCGTCATACTCTCGGCTGGGATTGGCCGGTCTATACTACCGGAGCTCACTAGACAACATTTGCCTGTTGTTAAATATGTTTGCGTCCTGAGCGTAGTGAGTTTCGGAAGTACGTCAGGAAGGATTGCCGTGTCTATTGTTAGGTTTCGGCAACCAGTCTAAGTCTGGAAGAACCTCTTGGCTGCGAGTTTGATATCTTCGGCTCTGACAGTTCTTCTGCCGGCATGGGAGGCAAAATCGAGAGCGTCCTTGCCTATTTCCACGGCAATATTCTCCAGAACTTCTCGCAAGGCTTCCACTGCGCCGTTACCGACTCTGGCTGCGCCTGCCTTTTCGATAAGCCTGTGAATAGCGGCTGTTGATAGATCGCTGGCTGTCATGACTTTCTCACTTCCAGCAAATCGATGCAATATTTAAGAATTTTCCGGAAAGGGTTGAATGACCTGAAATAGCCGTCAATATGATGTACGTCGACTTTGCAGAGAGGAGGCCAGAGAACACAAACATTTTTAGTGTCGACGTGGGGTTCTATGCGACCTGTGTAGCTACTGTTTGGATGGAAGCAATTGGGTAAAGTGAGGTCATATATAATCAAGAAGACTGCGGAGGAGCTGATGCAGACGCATGGCGATCAGATTAGCATGGACTTCGAGGGCAATAAGCAGCTTGTAACGCAGTACGTCGATACGAAGACCAAGAAGATGCGTAATAGGATCGCAGGGTACTTGACAGGGCTTAAGCGCGTCGAGGAACACCGTAAAGAGCACATGATGGCCCCGGCTGCGGTCGCGCCTCCTGAAGAAGATAGAGACAAATGATGATGAATTCTGAAAGCGTTTAAATACTGATAACGTACGATACGATCTCCACCAATAATCCATTGGAGGAGGAGAGACAATGTCAAGGGAACCGAATACAGTATTCATAGGGCGAAAGCCGACCATGAACTACGTATTGGCCGTGATTACTCTCTTCGGAGGAGGAGAGACAAAGGAAGTCACCCTCAAAGCTAGGGGGCAGGCTATAACGACTGCTGTCGATGTTGCAGAGATAACGAGACGGAGGTTCATGGAGAATCTCAAGATCGAACGCGTAAGTATCGGGACAGAAGACATTCCCATGCAAGAGGGCGGCACGAGGTCGGTCTCGACTATCGAGATAGCCCTCTCCAAGAGCAGTTGAGGAAGGCTCAGCCTCCTTTTTTGTGGTGCTGAGGAGGCCCTACATTATCGATCAAGCGAGCCTCGACGGGCCTCCGATTAACACTCCCTATTTTCTTGGAATTCATGCAGAGCATGGGGTATGTTTCTCAAGGCTGACCAGAGGAGAATGAAATCATAGGCCTTCAGAAAAGTCAGGTGAGGAGGAAAGTGAGGAGAGGCCTCTGCGCTGAGGCGGATAAGATCTGGGCTCTTAGATACATCAGAGAGGCCAAAGCTGAACTCTCATTGGCGCGGGAGCTTGGAACCCCTGAAACGACAAGAGACATAGCAGCAGGAGCGATAATGAAGGCGCAGCTGGCTGTTCAGCACGCCCTAGGTCAATCCGAACACCTCGATCTTGTCGTAGCCGAGACCACTTTGGGAAAAATAGGTTACATCGAGCCCCCAGTGAGAATTCTTTTCAAGATGAGAGAGGCAGCAACAACCCTCTCAGAGATGGAAATCCCACCAAGAAAGCTAACAACTATGGAAACAGCTGGCATTATCGTTAAGGCGGCTGAGTCGATCGTGCGAGCCATGACTGCTGAATGAATCAGTTGACAAAAGTAGTTGTAAGATTCGCGGGTACCCTTAGGTGGGTTTCAGAGAAGGACCAGACAGAGATGGATATCTCTGAACCCGCAACTGTCAGGAGACTCATAGAGTCTCTAATCCTGAAAATGGACAGAATGAAATCAATCATTGACATAGGGACCTCTCTTGACTCGAGGCCTGACATGATAATTCTAGTCAATGAAACCGAGATAGGTCTTCTTGAAGGATTGCAGACTCCTCTCTCAGAAGGCGATCTCGTCACACTCATTCCAACTGCGCATGGAGGATAGTGTGAGAAAGCCATTAGACTTCCACGACCTCGCAGACAAGCCTCTTTATGACCTCCTCGGCTCTGGAGCTTGCTACTTTCATGGTGTAGAGTTTTCTGGGAGTCCTAAGCTTCAGTTTGACATGATCTCCTGCCCTCCTGACGCGACACTCGATAGCAGACTCTGAGAGTTTGACGAAGGACTCTTCATCAATGATTTCTGAGGGCACAGTTTTCACCTTGATTGCGAAGTATGCGATGTGACTCTGACATATAAGTGATATCTCAGTCGCTTCCTGTTGGATAACCAACATGTTGAGACAAATGTCGGAGTACCGCATCCGTTCGAGGTTCCTTTATGAAGAACGCCATCACCATCGCAGCTATGAATGTGACAAAACACATGATGAGGCCAAGTTGATGCAGCTAGGAGGACCATCCATTTGCGTGGTAACATTCAGAGACTCATCCTGATGTTACGGATCAAGATACGCCGTTCACTTGCTCAAATGGTTTATCATTCGTTGAGGTCATCGGATGAACCAACTGGCGGATTCCTTCGCTGGGTGTGGCATGATTCCCATCCGACGGTGGCGCGAGCGCCTTGATTCTGAAAAATATCTCGCCGTGAGAGAACCTGTGACTGCCCCCAGGACTTCGGAGCATTTGATGTGGCAGGTTCGTGATCTGCCTATTCAGGTTGGTGCATGACCTGTCGTATTGACTTTTCAGAGGTCGACCCACATTTGTGTCCAGTGTAGCTTGAGTTAGGAAAAGAATCTGCGCGAGGCGCTGAGGCGTAAGAGTAGTAGGGCCCGTGGGCGGTCATTCCGCTCTCAGGCCCAAGATCCTCAAGTTCATTCGCGTGTACATAGTCAGACTTAAATTACCGGGTTGTCGCGATAGTTCTCTACCGCATACGTCAGTTGAGATCCCCGGACACGTCTATCTGGAATTTTATGCAGTATCGAAGGTTGAATTTGTTAAGGGTTAGGCTCTGAGCTGAGATGAAATCCTGCACGTCTCCTTTTCTAAGTGCAAATCTGAAATCGTAGGTGCCGGTGCCTCGGGTTAGCTCTATGTCTGCGATGACATGACATGGCATCTGCCCTCGAACTCAGGGTCATGTGGTGGGCCCGGTGGGATTTGAACCCATGGCCAACAGGTCACCCAGCTCCTTATGAGCCTCGACATACTGTTCTGTCGCTCTCTCTGTAGACATCTACAAGATGCCAAACCAGACTGAGCTACGGGCCCCCTCGGCAGAAGATCCAAGAATCACTGATGGATTATAAAGTGTTTCTTCTCGGAGTATGTGAAATGCATCTCGATAAGATCCACACTCTTGATAGCCTTCAAGTTGACCAAATGATTTTAATAGATCACGCAAAACTTGATGCTGAGGTGCCGCCGAGAATCTTTGCCGCCGTTTACGCCGGATGCATATA
>CAZVKZ010000058.1:0-7910 GCA_964627775.1 uncultured Candidatus Bathyarchaeia archaeon
AGCCAAAGGAAGCAGAGCGTCTACGCATAGATATTGTATTCGGGCAGTCATACGCGCGCGTAGCACGAGACAGACTTAATGAGATTCTTCCTTCAATGACTGCGAAGCGCACTATTGAATTATTGCATGTAAGTTAGTACGCGCTAGGGTCAGAACTGGTAGATTACTCTCTTCCTTTCACGATCGAACAGAACTTTTACACGCTCATTATCTTTCAGCTTAAGTGCTATTGCCAGTTCGGCGGGCAAAGTCACCATGAAGTTCCCCGCTTTCCTCGGCTGGACTTTAACGAAAGCAATTTCCTCCTCAGGCAAATCTACCATCCATTACCATATGCAACCACAACACTTTCAAGGTTGCTGTTATGGTTGTATATGGTTGTCCAACCAATGAGCGAGGAACAAATTCAGGTACTCCATCCACCTGAGGATGGCCTAGTAGATCAGGGCCGGTTTTTGAGACTCCTGATTGAATGTTTTCAAGTGGCAGCAAAGGGCAAGAAACGAGCGGAACTGCAGGAAATTCAAGTTATTCTCTTCCAGCTGGGATGGCACCCATGAGCACACGGGATGCCACCAATTGTGCGAGAGAGAAGTTCAAGCCCTTCCCATCCCTCCTATCGAAGAAAATGGTCTGCCCAGCCTTTACTCCATCCCCGATGAGCAAGAAGGACTGGTTCCACTTGATGGGAATCCACGCAATCACGGTTCTGAAGGTAATAGCAAGGCACCTAGCTGCAAGCTACATACTTGAGGGCATCGAGGCCAGGGTTAACAACGGTCGCATCGACCTGATATTCGGGAATACGGTCGATGGAAAGAAAAGAAGAGTGGAAGTCAAGTCAGCAAGGTAGATCCGCCTATACGCAAAGTACCAGGCTAGCCTTTACTGGAATAGTAAAGACGAGCTCGTCGTCTCCAATTCAACTACTGACATAATACTGTCCCGAGAATTCATAGAAGATGCAATAGCGCTGCTCGTGGCTTGTAATCGTCTTCGCCCTCCTCTTGCCTCAATGAATTGGCTACGTGCTCGATGACGAATTGTGAGATGGAGACGTTGCCTTTCTTTGCCCTCTTCTTCCAGTCGTCAACCATCTCCAGAGAGGGCAGATAGACGTAGATTGACCGCTGCTTGATGGACTCGGTTTTACCCATGTAGACCCATACAATCATTGTGGAAAGGGGTATTTACATCTACCAGTAAAATGGTGCGGGGAGTGGGATTCGAACCCACGAACCCCTACGGGATAGGCTCCTGAAGCTTACATAGCCCTCTACTTCTACGCCTTTGACCTAGCTCGGCGATCCCCGCGCAACTTCACAGAGATTAGGGTGAGGAGGTTTTTCAAGATAACGCTGATGTCATCACAATCTCATGGCTTCTTGACGCTCCTTCAAGTTGATCTTCCCAAGTCTGTTGGCCTCGCCATAAAGTTTTAAGAAAAGACCCTCTATTATTGGACAGTCCCTAAAATGGAACAATATCGAGAGCCACGACCGCAACCAGCGCTTCCAGCCAGAAAGATAGTAATCGCGATAATCGTTATATTTGCAGTATTCATTCTGTGGTCGATCAGCAGCCAACTTGTCTGGTTCTCACTGAATATGGAGGAGTTCGGCGAACTCTTCATCAGACCTGTCTACTACGAGGTGATAGGCGGAGCGATTCTTGCGATCTTAGCCTTTGTCAGAATCGACTTCCTCAATAGGCGTAGCCTAACCTGGTGGTTCATCCAACTCATAATCAACCTCTTCAAAGGATACGGCGGAATATCTCCAGCCAGAATAGACTTCAAATCATTCAAGCTCTCGCCCGCGAAATTTACTATCTGGCAGGCCACAAAGATCCTCATTGGTATGCTTGTATTCCGAAACTACATCTTCGGCATGGCTATCTATGCAGTCTACGGTGGCTGGGATCCTGGTCTGAACCATGTCTGGAGGGTCTTCAGCCTCCCCTTCACAACCCCGCCTATGGATGGTTCATTTGCCACTGCAAACGTCCTACCGATGATCCCTGCTCTGACATTACTCGTGGGCCCGCTCATCGGTGCCATAGGCGTACGTTTGGTCCTCCTCGTCGGCGTGACCCAGCTCGCCAGGATATTTACACCAACCGCAGATGAAGCCACCGGAGCAGCACCCCTGAGCATCAGCTGGCGAGTAGCATCATTTGAAGGTTTACTGTCAGTAGCACTCTTCTGGTCCATGTTCAACGCCTTCTTCTCACCGAGCATTGACTACAATACGCGCTACCTCATCGTTGGCTTGGGTATAGGTGGAGCACTACTGGCTGTATTCTCAGTGATGGACTGGCGATACTCGAGAGGGTTCCTAACGCTCACCAGGCGTAGAGTCTACATTAGGGTGCTTAGCCTATTCCTGATAGCTCTCGTAACAGGCTCGATTATCACCGTGAATAGCAGCATAGCTGACACGCGTAAGATCGAGTGGCTCGGTCCCTACACCGCGCAGCAGATAGCTGTCAACCGGTACCTCGCTGAACTGGACAAGGTGAAAGAGGTTCCGCTCAACTTCAGCCTGAGACCTCTCTCACCCAGTGATATCGTAAAGCAGGGGGCTCAGAACCGTGAATTGCTTGAGAGGATCCGGCTCTGGGACTGGGATGGAGCCTTTGCCAAACTCAAACCGGAGATAGGCCTCATCCCCTACCTCGACTATGAAGACTCAGACATCCTCAGGTTCAACGGGACCCTCTACTGGGCCTCCACGATGAAGCCCATACTGCCAGCAACCGTCAGACCGCAAGATAGATGGTATGCTCAACACTTCGTCTACACCCATGCACCAAACGGCCTACTCATCCTCGACGCACATGACGGAAGAATAATGGAGACAAGCAAGTTCTTCGAACAGACGAGGATCTATTATGGTGAAGGTGGGTTACTGGAGACGACCTGGGCGGCATACCCAGAAGGCCGCGAAAGGAGCGATGAGCTTGACGGCTTCTTCTATGACGGCCACGGAGGGATCGATCTCAAAGCTCCACTTAGCTGGATCTTCGAGTTCAACTTCTTCCTAGCATACCGCGACAAAACGATCCATCTCCTCCGCTACAGAGACATCTACGAAAGACTGAACCTTCTGTTACCTTACTTCGAGTACTACTTCAAAGATACACCGGTAGACAGCTTCCCAGTAACCGATGGACAGAACACCTACTACGTCATCCCACTCATAGTCAAGCTGAGCACCAGCAAAGTTCCGTGGAGCAATAATAACCCCATCATGAGGCTAGTCGGCTACGCTTTAGTGGGCACGTATGATGGAGACCTGAAGATCATTGTGCTTGGCCAAGACTACTTCAGCCAACTCTTCAAGAGACTCTACGCTGACTACGTAGTTGAGGAGATTCCTCAATGGCTTCATAAACAGATAAGGTATCCGGAGGGGCTCTTCAACTGGCGCGTCGCGATGTACAACTATTACCACATGACAGACCCAGTAACCTACATAGTAGCGAAAGAGTTCCTGGAGATCCCCTCAGGCTTAGAAACCTACTACATTATGACGCAGCCACCAGGCTTTGAGAAGCCAGAGTTCATGGGATTGCTCTCACTCGAGCTGCGTGGTGCACTTGGAAGGAACCTCGCCGGCTACATGGTCGTCCGCAATGACTACCCGCAGCTGGGAGAGACTATCTTCTATTACCAGCCGCCCAAGGAGTCCAGAATGAAGCTTCTAGGTCCGACAGGTGCGATGGAAGCCTTGGAGAAGAACCCTGACTTCGCATCATTGAAGACGCTGCTCAGACAGCCCAGGATCGGCGATAACATTCTCTACAGAATAGGGGAGAATGAGGTTTACTTCATCCCAGTGTACACAGCCGGAGCAGGAGGGGTTGTGACTGAGCTAGGGATTGTAGCCTGCGTAGGCGCGGTCTTCACAGGTGAATACTATGTTGGACTGGGGAACACGGCCGAGGAGGCCTATGGAAAGTACCTTGCTCAGGTCTCAAAGATCGAGAAACCGCCAATCCAGCCAACAGAGACCCTTGAGCAGAGAAGAAGCAATGTCCTCAACTTCTTGAGGGACGTCAAAGTGAATCTTATCACTCCCAAGGCTCTGAATCCACATGCCTCATACATTGAGGGTGCGGCTGACTACACAACCGTGAACCAGTGGAACAGTACAAGGCAGCTTCTCGAAGAGTTCATCTCAACCTGGTCAGCCAAGAGTGACAAAATTCTTATGTGGCAAGAGAAATCAAGCCTTAACTTTGGTGTACTCGTGAACGTCCAAGGGATAGTTGAGCTTCACTACATAACAGTCAACCTTGAGTCCCAGTAGAATATTGGAGGGTTAGGTGTGAGCCTATACAGGAGGCGACGCGGTCCAGACCTGACGGAAACAGCTAACATACTGACCCTAATCGTTGGTGTAATAGTAATCGCTCTGATACTAGGTCTGCTCGTACGCTTCCAAAGAGGGCTCCTCGGAATAATACTTGGAAGTCTCGCCGCGACTCTCGCCGTCTACTGGATTCTGGAGTTCAGAAAAGTCGTGAAGAAAGACTCTGGAACCAAACCGTTCGAGGCCAAGGAATGGACACCCGACATAATAGAAGGTGAAGCTGAGATACTTGTGGTCGGCAAAGTCCCTGGGCCGGAAGAGAAGATTAGAGTCATCTTACATGACAATTTGCTTGAGGTCAAGGCAAGCCTCAACTTCCGTGAACTCATCAGGTTGCCCACGAAGGCTGTTAGCTTCAACACGCTCTACAACAATGGCGTTCTGGAGGTTAGACTGAAGAAGTAAACTGGCGGCGAACCTGAAGGGGTGCTTGGGAAATCCAAGGCCTCACCTCGGAATAAACGGCCTTCGCCTTGTGTGGCTGCAAAACAATCTAATGGGTTGTGAGTGTAGAGTCCTGAAATGGGAAACACCGGATGCTCCTCAAGAGGCTCACTAATAATCGTCTTTGTCACTTGTCCAGACAAGGGGAATGCGGAGAAGATCGCGCTGGCCCTCACAAGGAAGAGATTAGCTGCCTGCGTCAATATCACGCAAGCGATTAAGAGCATCTACCGGTGGAAGGGAAGGGTTGAGGAAGCGACGGAGAGGCTGATGATCGTAAAGTCTAAAAAACCATTACTGAACAAGATAATTAGGGAAGTCAAGCTGAACCATCCTTACCAAGTTCCAGAAATAGTAGCCTTCCCAATTGTTGGAGGTTCAAAAGAATACCTTCAATGGCTTATGAAGGAAACTGATGAGTGATTCATTTCAGTTGATGAAACATGACAATAGTATTCAGAAATTCGGATCTGGACACGATCGTTGAACATTCAGAGAGCACATTCCCAACGGAAGCTTGCGGCGTACTCTTGGGAACGATAGAGGATGACATCAAGAAGGTCACGATAGTCTTCCCAACAGCAAACTTGCTTGAATCTGAGGACTCCTACCAGATCAACCCCCAAGAGCAGCTTGATATCTACACAAAGGCTGACGAACTCTCACTAGAAGTCCTAGGATACTACCATAGCCACCCATACTGGCCAGCCCAGCCTTCGAGCACAGATCGCGAGACGGCAAATCAACCCTCCTGCTCCTTTGTCATTTACTCAAACGCAGAAAGAGAAGTCAGATCATTCCACTGGGACGGTTTCGAGTTCAGGCCTGAGGAACTCGCCGTATCAGAGGACTGATTTGTAACCAAGAGACTGAAACGGTAAGACTCAGCAGTCATGCCCACGAAGGATTGCCTCGCCTGGATCATAGCAGACGTTTTATCTGAGGCTGCCCCAAATCAGAAGTGAACCCATTGGTGAATCCTTTGAAGAGTCTCGTCGTCATGAAGTTCGGAGGGAGTCTGATAGATTTCTCTGGGACCAACTTGCCGCTGATAGTCAAACGCATCTCAGAAACGAAGGAAGTGAAAGATGCAGGTCCCGTAACGGTCTTCTCTGCACCCGAAGGCGTCACTGACAGACTCCAAGCGATCGGTGAAGCCAAGGCGCTAGGTCAAGCCTACGACTTGGACTTCCTATTCAATTCACTCTTAGACCTCGCATCAAGATACGTCGAAAAGAACCTCATCAAGGAATTTCAAGAAGAACTCTACGAATACAGACGAGATGTGGAAGAGACCCTCCAGAAGGTTGACAGGCGTTTCGACGGCACGGTCAGGGCGAGAGTTCTAACAAGTGGTGGTGAATTACCCACTGCCATGTTAATGAGCTATATCCTGAGATCCAAGGGGCTAGATTCGTGTCACCTCGAAAAAATAGAGTGGCCAATAGTTACCAATGATAGTTTTGACAACGCAACCCCAGACGTTGAGCAGAGCCGCAAAAGGCTCTCACGACTTCTCGATCTTATCGAGGCCGGTAGGGTCATCTCGGTTGCGGGCTTTCTTGGCTTTACCAGTGATGGTTTGGAGACAGTTTTGGGCAGAGGTGGATCAGATCAGACAGCTGTCCTACTTTCCTGTCTTCTGAGAGAACACTACGAAGTTGAGACAATCCTTCTGAAGGAGACGCCTGTGCAAAGCGCTGATCCCGCCACGGTCAAAGAGCAGAAACTGCAGAATATTTCAGTAATGACTTACAACGAGGCATCTAAGGCAACAGTCTCCGGCATGACCATCGTGCAGAACGCAGCGGTCAGGCTGGCGATGCTGCATAGACTGCCGATAAAAGTCGTGCCACTCCATGATCCCAGTCTAGGAACAGTGATCCAGAGAGAAGATCCAACTCCGTACATCGTCAAGTGTGTGACTGGACTCAGGAATTGCGCAATCATAACGATGAATAGCGATAGAAGCAGATCTCTTGAGGACTGCCTAAGACTATGGGAAGGTTACGATGGCTTCCTCGACCTTGGGACGGAGGTCATAGAGACCGGGCGGGTCGTACGAGACCTACTGGTTCTGGACGCAGACTTTGTGCGAAGACATGAAGAACAGCTCAAATCTTTCGACAAAGAGATGAGCATAGAATTCGGTCTAGGAATAGTCACGCTCGTCGGTGACAAGATGAAAAGCTCAGCCGGCATCGCATCGATAGCAGTCGGCTCCATCCCAGACATAAATATCAAGAGAGGTGTCTTCGCCCCCCACACCTCACAAATAATCTTAGTCATCAGTGGGGGAGATGTCCCAGAGGCCGTTAGGAGAATTCACTCGCAACTGAACAGGATCAATAAGCCTGACCGGGAGAAAGCGCCTGAGACGCTCACAAACCTCTAATACTCGTTCATGCCAACGTTTAAGAACGTGCTTCTAAGTCTTCTCTAGGCGATTCTAGCGAGCGATCAAGGAATATGGAGACACTAAAGAAAATCGATGTTAGGGAAATCCAATCGCCACCAGTAGTAGTCCCGCCACACTATCCAATATCGAAGATAGTTGGCGTATTGGAAGATCTCGATGCCTACGAGGCATTCATAGTAGAAAAGGACAGGGTTGGAATGATCACGATGAGAGATATTTTGAGAGTCTCCAACCTAGCGAGTACAAAGACGTCGACCTTGGTCAAGTATCCAACAAAGCTTTCGCCAACAGCTAGCCTCGGCTATGCTGCAAGAATACTCACGGACTACAGGCTCAGGGCACTGCCGGTGACGGAAGGCAAGGAAATTACGGGTGCGGTGACGGCGAACAGCATTCTCAAGCTCATGTCTGAAAAAGGAAGCCTGAGGTTTCAGGTGAAATCGTTGGCATCAGGCAACTTGACAACCATCTCTGAAGTTGACACCATTGCGAAGGCCAAGAACCTCATGGTCGACAAGAGGATCGACCATCTGCCGGTTACCGCTGACAAGAAAGTCTCAGGTATTATTACATCGAGCCAGATAGTCTTCCGCCTCATCCCAAGGGAAAGAATAGGAAGCGAGACTCTTGGCCTGGAAGGTCAGAGAAACCTCGGATACCAAGTCAAGGGA
>CAZVKZ010000059.1:0-7888 GCA_964627775.1 uncultured Candidatus Bathyarchaeia archaeon
AATCCGCGCGCTTCCCGAACAGTCCCACTGGTGTCCAAGGTGTGCGCTATTCCAATGGCTCGTTTGGCTACTGAACTCATGCTCGGGAAAAAGCTCAGAGATCTCAACCTGAAGAAGCTGTCTATCCCACATTTCGGGGTGAAGGAAGCTGTTTTCCCGTTCAGTTCGTTCCCTGAGGTTGACCCGGTGCTCGGGCCAGAAATGAAGTCAACCGGTGAAGTACTTGGCATCGCCAATTCCTTCGGCTTAGCCTACTGGAAGGCGGAGGAGGCGGTCACGCCGCTTCCAACTGATGGCACTGCGCTAATCACTGTCTCAGAGCGCGATCGGCCGGCAGTAGGGGAGGTGGCGAGGCAGTTCGCCAACCTTGGGTTCAATATCAGGGCCACAGCAGGTACACACGCCTTCTTGATGAGCCAAGGTATCAAGTCGCAGGTTATACTCAAAGAGCATGAGGGGCGGCCAAATATCACTGACGCCATCAAGAACGGGGAGATCCAACTCGTCATCAACACCCCTGTGGGAAAATTGGGCAGGTATGACGATTCATACATTCGCAAGGCAGCTATACGACACAGAGTACCTTATATCACGACGCTTGCCGCTGCTATGGCCGCCGCCAAGGGCATCGCGGCCTACCGTGAAGGCAGATCAGAAGTCAAATCCCTTCAAAGCTACCATGCAGACATTGTATGAAGCTTCTTTGGGATACACATATGTGACTGCGTTAAGGATCAGCATCGCTTAACGGTGAATGTTGTGATAGTCTGCCCCATAGAGAACATGACGTTCCCTGTACTGTCACAATAACTGCAGCCTCAGCTGCCGTCAAAGGTGCAGAAGCAATCGAGAAGGGCAATGTGACGAAAGCCTCTCCAAGAATACAGCGTGGAATGTCTCTCTTGACATCTGCCAAGATGCGAAGCGGGCCTTGCAGTACTAGAACGCATCAAGGTTCTCTGGACAAACTGGGAAAATGTGATTTCGCATGATTAGTGGTAGGCCGCTCGTTACGCCGCGCCAACGCTCTTGCAGTTCGGCATCTTGGCGTGGGTTATCTCATGAACTGTAGGCCCACTTCGTGTAGAACCATTTCTTGACAATCTCAACCAGCATCAGATACACGCCAATCAATGCCGCTAGGACTACAAAGAAGGCTGGAGGCGGAATCACGAATTCGAAGAGTTCGCCTAATGGTGAGAATGGTATTATTAGGGCGATGCCAGTGATGGTCAGAGTGCTTAAGGTTAAGAGTCTGCTTGGTTTGCTCCTGTAGAAGGGTGTTCTCCGAGTTCTTATGACGAATACGACTAAGGTCTGCGTACATAAGGACTCTAGAAACCAAGCAGTCTGAAATAGAGGTGCCGTGGCGTTGAAGATGAGTAACATTATAAAGAATGTTAGAAAGTCAAAGATGGAGCTTATAGGCCCCACAAATACCATGAATCTTCTTACAAATGAAATGTTCCATCTCTTCGCCTTCTCGACGTACTCTGGGTCGACATTATCGGTTGGTATGGCTAGCTCAGACAGATCATATAGCAAGTTATTCAGGAGTATCTGTATCGGTAGCATGGGCAGAAACGGAAGAAAAAGGGAAGCTGCAGCGACGCTGAACATATTGCCAAAATTCGAGCTTGTTCCCATCATCACGTATTTCATTGTGTTGCCGAAGGTCTTCCGGCCTTCCAGAATACCTTCCCGAAGTACTCTCAGACTCTTCTGTAGCAGTATGATGTCTGCAGACTCTTTTGCAACATCCACCGCATTGTCTACTGAGATTCCGACATCTGATGTCTTGAGGGAAGGCGCATCATTTATGCCGTCTCCGAGGAAGCCGACGACGTGTCCGTTTCTCTTGAGAGCGATCATTATTCTGTCTTTCTGATCAGGAGTGACCCTTGCGAAGATATTGGTTTCCTCGACAATTCTTGCAATGGCGTCGTCGTTTATTTGGGTAAGTTCGGTTCCAAGAACGATCCCTTTGATCTTTAAGCCTAACTGTTTGCAGGTGTTCTTCGTCACCAGCTCGTTATCGCCAGTTAGGATCTTCAGCTCCATTCCAACCTTGCTCAGTAATCGCAACGATTCCCTAGCAGTCTTCTTAGGTGGATCTATGAATGCAACAAAACCAAGGAACACCATACCGCTCTCGTCAGCAACTGAATATACTGCTTTGTCTTCTCTGACATTTTTGTACGAGACGGCTAAGACTCTGAATCCCTCAGCACTCAAGTTATTGTACTTCTGTTCTATCTTTTGTACTAGTTCGGTTGTTATGTCAAATGTCTTATCGCCGAGCTCGCAGTAGGAGCATATTTTGATGATTTCTTCAGGTGCCCCCTTGGAAATCAGGAACCGTTCCCCATCGTGTTCAGCTACAACGGAAAGGCGTTTTCTTGCGAAGTCAAACGGAACCTCGTCTATCTTCTTGTAGTCTTTGATTTCAACTTCTTTATGTTCAAGTATAGCGTCATCAAGGGGACTTCTCAAGCCTGTTTGAAAAGAACTGTTCAAGAAGGAATACAACATCACTCTGTCGCTATCATTGCCCTCCATATCGATATGCAATACAAGAGTTATTTTGTTCTCTGTAAGAGTACCAGTCTTGTCTGTACATAGCACATCCATGCTCCCAAAATTCTGAATCGAGGCAAGACGTTTGACTATGACACCTCTCTTGGACATCGCAAGAGCTCCTTTCGAGAGGTTCACTGTTAGAATCATCGGCAGGAGTTCTGGAGTTAAGCCGACCGCCAACGCCACAGAAAATAGAAGCGACTGCAGTACCCCATGTCTATACAGTGCATTTATGAAAAACACAAGCATCACAAGTAGGAAAGTTACTTCCATAATTAGAAAGCCAAATCTAGACAAGCCCCTCTCGAACTCTGTCTCTGGCTGCCTTGAAACAAGCCTCTTGGCAATTCTTCCATACTCTGTAGAACTCCCAGTCCTCACTACAACAGCTGTTGCCGTTCCGCTTACGACAGAGGTTCCTAGGAAAAGACAATCGCCCCGTTCTGTGACTGGTGCGTCCTTAACCTTCGGCGGCGCAGCCGCCTTCTCTCTTGGAAAAGACTCGCCTGTTAATGCAGACTGATTGACAAATAGATCTTTTGCATTAACCACTCTCGCATCCGCGGGCACTATGTCTCCAGCTGACAGGTGTACAATGTCCCCGGGGACTATTTCTGGAAGTTTTACCTCTTTCCTGATACCGTCTCTAAGCGCTGTCGCGGTTGTAGTTACCTTCTCTCTCAGCATCTCAGCTGCTTTCTCAGCTTTGGACTCCTGATAGAAAAGCAAGATCACGCTTATGAGGACAATTGAGAAAATTATTACTGCGTTTATCACCTCTCGAATAAAAGCTGAAATCAAACCCGCAAACAGGAGTATTATTACCAGTGGACTTCTAAAGTGAAGAAGAAACTTGACGATCGCGGCTCGCTTCTTTCTTCTAGCGAGCTCGTTATAGCCACAGATCCCAAGACGATCCTTCGCGTCTTGTGAAGAGAGGCCTGACTGAGAGGTGCTTAGACGGGCAAGTAGCTCCTCGAGTGGTAGACTTAGCAGTTCCGCCGTGTCTTTTGATTGAGCCCAGCTCGGGGTTCCATCCGCACATGCCATCTGTACATTGCGAGCCTTCATCGCCACCATCTTCCATTCATGAATGCCTCGCGAGCTGAGCTAATGCCCCATTGTGAGCCGTACGCAGTTCCTATAAACGTTTCTGCAAAACAATTCCTGCCTCCCAAAATACGCGGAAGCATAGTTCATCGAAGTGCATAGTTCTTAACGAAGCCAAATGTTGGTTGAAAGGTCATTTGAACAGGAGCTGGAAATAAACTGTTTATAGCGGAACCCACAACTTCAGAGTGAAATGACTAAAGTCTACAAGGTCGACCCCCTGAGACCGAGCAGGATGATCCTCAGAGAGGCTGCCGAGATCATCAGGAAAGGTGGACTAGTAGCTTTTCCCACAGAAACTGTATATGGACTGGGAGCAGACGCCCTTAACCCCGAAGCTGTCAGGAAGATTTTTTCCTCCAAAGAAAGACCTCCAGATAACCCCTTAATCGTTCACGTATCCGAGAAGGACGGAGTATACGACCTCGCAAAGAGGGTCACCAAAGAAGCCGAAGTTCTTGTGAAAAAATTCTTTCCGGGACCGCTCACTATTGTTTTGGAGAAGAAGCCCATAGTCCCAGATGAGACAACTGCGAACCTCCCCACAGTGGCGATAAGGATGCCTGACCACAAAATCGCCTTGGCCTTGATCAAAGAGGCTGGGACTCCCATAGCGGCTCCTTCTGCAAATAAGGCGGGCAGGCCCAGTCCAACCAAAGCTAAGCATGTGCTTGAAGACCTCTCCGGCGAAGTTGATCTTGTTATCGATGGCGGCCCGACCAAGTTCGGGCTTGAGTCAACCGTCATAGACCTCACTACAGAGCCGCCCCAGATACTGAGACCCGGGGCGATAACTGCAGAGATGCTACGAGAGGCGCTTGGAACAATTCAGTTCCATCCAGCTGTCTTGAGGAAGGTGAGTGATGAGGGATTACACGCCAAATCTCCCGGCATGAAGTACAGACACTACGCGCCAAGGGCAGACTTGGTTGTTGTCGTCGGAAGAGACAGAAATGTTCAACGCAAGATCAACGAATTGATAAGAGACCTAACTGTGAAGGGTTTGAAAGTTGGTGTGGCAGCTACGACTGGAAAGAAGTATCAAGCTGATCACGTAGAGGAGCTTGGAGAATCGAAGGAGAAGATTGCCAAGGGCCTTTTTAGTGCACTGAGACGATTCGATGAAGAAGACGTAGATCTCATACTTGCTGAGGGAGTCGATGAGGAGGGTCTTGGCTTGGCGATAATGAATCGGCTGAAGAAGGCTTCAGGATACAGGGTCCTTAGAGCCTAGAAAGCAAATCTGATCTTCTCCAGTTTTGGCCTAACTACAGAAACACTACTTACTATATCCAAGTTCTAGCAGAAGCTGATCAACGCTCATTAACTGGAAATCATCAAGTGTTGCCTGGCCCGTTAGAACCTTGTATGCTCCAACGCATCGCTTCGATATCTGCTCAATCAGCATTTGCGGGAGCTCCGGGGGCGGCCCATCACCTTTGTAGCCTCTTCTCATGAGAAAATCCCTGAGAAACTCCTTGTCAAGGGAGTAGGCTTCCTGCTTCTCTCCTAGTCTGTAGTGCTTCTTGGACCAGAGACGTGCTGAATCGTGTGTTGGAGGTTCATCGATCTGTATGAGGTCACCCTTGATTCTGCCATACTCAAGCTTGAAGTCTGGGATTATCAGTTCTCTCCGTGCAGTCTCGGTCTTGTAGAACTCGTAGAGCCTAAGCGTTGCTTCCTCAAGTACCTTCCACTCTTCTTTTGAGACCAGACCTCTCTCTATTGCTTCGTTTCTGGATACCTCGATATCATGTCCCATGTCGCTCTTGCTGGTGGGCGTGATTATGATTTCAGGTAGCTCTTCGGCCAGCTGTAGTCCGTCTGGGAGCCTAATTCCGCTGATGAGGCGTTCGCCTTTCATGTAGCTCCGCCAAGCTGAGCCATAGATGTGACTCCTGGCGATCCATTCGATATCGATCCTGTTTGCTTTTGTAACTTTGATGCTTCTGTCATCAGTCTTTTCAATGAAGTGATTTGGGAATACATACTTGGTCCTTTCGAACCAGTATGCAGAAAGTTGGTTCAACGACCACCCCTTAAGGGGGATGGCGTTGGGTAGGATCACATCGAAGGCTGATACTCTGTCAGTGGAGACTATCAACAGGAAGTCTCCCATGTCGTATACATCTCGCACCTTCCCCCGCCTGAAGAGTGGGAGGGGATAGCTAGATTGCTTCACGACCTCACTACTCATCTACCAAACCCCGAAACCAAAGATGACCGAGAACACACCTTGAAGAGCCTTTGACTCCACATACAAGCAAATCAACTTGCTTAAGAATGTACAGAGAGACGCGATTAAAAGATCATATAAGCAGACTACTGGCCACCCGCTATTATCGAAAGTATTATCTTGCCGCAGTCTACTGTTGTGACGTTAAACGGTCAAGTGTGGAGGGTGATTACACCACAAGTGATCGTAAGCCTTGCACACCGGAAGAACACTCGTAGCCCCGCGTGATCAGGGCAGGTTTCAAACGAGAATTTGCGCTAACGGATCTTGTGGGATTGTGCCTTACTACCAGTCATAGCCGTGTGATATTTGATTGGAACTTTTCATGGTTTATGCTATTCTCGCATCTCTCTTCTTCTCCATTTTCACTTTTGTCGCCAAGTACATAATCGCCAAGAAAATGAGTAGTTTCATCTCCTTCGTATACCTGCAAGGCATCTTGATCGTAGTTCTCTTTCCAATACTATCTTACATAATAGCCCCAAAAGAGATCGTCCTGCCGCCTGTTGAGATAGTCCCCTATGCCTACATCTCAGGCGGAACCTCCATTGTTGCCTACCTATTGATGTATTATGGCCTATCCAAGTATGACGCCTCATCTGCAGCACCTATAGTAGGAGTCAAACCAATCTTCGTGATACCGTTAAGCTATGTTTTCCTTGGTGAGTTCTACGGTTTCGATGTCGTCGCGTGGATCCTAATAGCAATGGTTGGTGCCATTATGACAACATGGGATGAAACAATTAGGCTGAGTCAACTCTTCTCGTTAAGAAACAAGGCTCTTTGGATATTCCTTGTTACTGCCCTGCTCTATGCAGCTGGGAACGTGGCTGTTAAGCCAGCTGTGAAGCTTATCTCTAATTACAATTTTCTCATATGGCGTGAGTTTGGATGGTTCGTTGTTCTGCTTGCTCTGACGCCACTAATATTTCGTGAAGAGGACTGGGAGAGTCTGCGCAGAGAATGGAAGGGGGCGCTGTGGGCCGTACTGCTTGCAGTGTTGCTCCAATACTTCAGTTATAGCCTTATCTTCTACGCCTTCGGATATTCTGTTCAAATAGCGGAGGGTTTAGGCGGCATCTCGGGCCTCTTTGCTGTCGCTACGGGATTCATACTCTCTAAGACGAACTCGAAATCAATTCTTGAGAAGCACGCAGGCAAGATATATCTCGTGAGGGCGATAGGTGCCATCCTTATACTGTTCGGGATCTATGAACTCTCCTTCGTACTGGTCAAATAGATATTGACATCCCTTGCCCTGGTCGCTGAAGCCATATCTTTTTCTCATCCCTCTTAGACGGTTGACTCCCCAATAGGTTGTATGCCTGTTGCATCAAGCTTGAGACTATCTGACTATAGTGATAGCACTTTTACCAGATGGTCATCTGCACGATTTTCCTTATATTCGACCCCGAGGTCTATCCGATATCGAGAACTATCAGTTTGGCTCCTCTGCATCTCAAATGATGGAAGAAGAGTAAAATACTGGACAGAGATAGTTAACAAAAAGTCTATTCAAGCGGGCTAGTTCTATGAAACAGCTTAACAAGTTGGAGAAGAAGATCCTCCTGCAGCTCCTTGAGAACTGCAACCAGACCGTCTCAGTGATCGCTTCAAAAGTAGGCGCAACACGGCAGACGGTTGCGAACAAGATAAAATACTTCAGTGATTCAGGAATAGTCCACGGTTTCTCCGCAAGACTGAGCCCAGAGTTCGTGGACCTTGGACTGAGAGCGCTCATTCTCGTAAAAGAGGAGCCGGATAGCGACGCGAGAGCTAGGAATGAAGAAGCTCTCAGCGTGCTTCGTCAAGTTTCAGGGTTCTATTACGTCTTCGGCAGGGCCGATGTAGTTCTAGAGGTTTTTGTTGCAGACAATGAAGAGCTGAAGAAGCTTGTCAAGGAGATTCACAATCTCGATGGCATCAGAGAAACGGAGACGATGATAATTCACAGCGTTGTCA
>CAZVKZ010000060.1:0-7823 GCA_964627775.1 uncultured Candidatus Bathyarchaeia archaeon
TCCATAACTGTCTCAATTACTATTTTTCTCTCGTGTCTGCTGAATTTTGGTCCTTCACCGATTGTGCCCAGCGGAAACAGGCCATGTACGCCGCCCTCTATCAGGAAGCGCGTTACGTCTTTCAGTCCTTCAATATCAACATCCCCATCTTTAGTAACGGGTGTAACCATAGGCGGAATGACGCCCTCAAAATGTTCTACATTCAAATGTAGTCACCAACAGGACCTAGCGCACATCTCGAGGCCCTACTAAATACTCGGTAACATTAAAGAGCTTTCTTCTTGGAGCTTGCTAATCTGATGTGTATGCGCTCGAAGATCAATTAGGCATACCTCCAGAGCTTCGACTAGACGAAAACGGTCTGGACAAAAAATGCGGGTCCTCATCAAATCGACTTGTTACATGCCCAAGTATGAAGGTCTCACAGGTTCGATGCTTAGAAGCTCTTCTCTGCCTTCTTCTGCGTAGAGCCGTCATGAATGCGCGCTCGATGTCAAATATTATGATCGATGGCCGTGCGGTTCATGCTATTATCCAGCCTAGACAACCAGCGCTGTGTCCTAGGTGGAAAAGGGTGAGAAATGCTCATCTAGAGGAAAGATTGTACCAAAACATTACCTGCATCTCTTTATTCACAAGGCACCAGTGGACGATCTTATGCATCGAGTCGTTCTTATGCTCACTGTTTTAGAACCGACTTGGCGCTACAGGAGACCTAAGGTAAAGGGTCTTGAGGGTCTAATCTCCTCCTTGACAGGATCCACCTCCAGTCCGAGAACTTGTAGGGTGAAGGCTCCCAGGAGCGGCATAGGCGAATCGATCAAGAGGACCGGGACAGGGGCCTCTCTATCCATTACGTTGATGTTCACCACGGAGAGATCCGCCTCTACCTCAGTCTTATTGGCTAGGGTGACCTTAGTCTTTACTATCGCTTCTAGACCAAGATCCTTCGCGATGGCCAGAGGTAGGACCATGTAGCCAGCTCCAGTGTCCACTAGAAATTCTAGATCCATAGTCGTTGTCTTTCTCGGATTACTAACGATTCCTTTGACCTTCGTGTAGCCCACAAGTAGCATCGAGAACGGGCAGGTTTAAAGGGTTTCGTTTTGCGATGATGTCGTATCGTCCAAGGGCTAAGTAGCCATTCTGACGCTCGGAGGTATTGCGAACATGAAAACGGGCATGACAACCTAACACAGTCCAACTCTCAAAGAATTTGGTGAACGCGTCCCCTGAATAGTTCATTTATTCGCGGCACCTCTGAGCGAAGATATGGACGATTCTTTTGTGACGTAGGCTTCAGCGCAAATGAGTATATTACTAGAGCTAATCTGAAATGTTGGTTCATCACAGACCATAGGCCTCAACAGAAGCAATAAGTTATAGCCAATGGGGTCGGAGCAAGCGGTCTTCCCAACATTAACGCAGTGGGTGATCGTCAAGCTGGCTCAGCTTAGTTGAGCCTCAAGATTTCAGACTCATTTCAGCAACAATAATGCTGTGAATCCCGCCCGGTCCACCAAATTCTTTATCCGGGCCCTTCTGGTACCCGCACGAGGGCATCGTCATTCTCAGGTGGCTTTGCCTGCTAAATATCCATAGAAGTGCTACAGAAAGCAAGAATGAGACTAGCATCAAGACCGCTATGTCCAAAGCTAACCAAATCAGGTTCACATCCCATTTGTCAGCCGGCCCAAGGAAGGTTACGGTCGTATGTCTGGCCCAAACGAAGGGAAACCCATAGTCAGTGTGAACGAAGTCAGGCCAGCTGTAATTGAACGGGGCCAAAAGACCAGTTATGACAACTGCAAGACTCGTCAAGTGAGCAATCATAATCGTACGAGTATTCTTCAGTGTCGTTGAGACCACGGCCTTCGGGGGAGTTGAGCTTGTCAAATCAACTGAATGTCCGCTATAAGGCATTAAATACGTAGTGTGCCTGCCTTCCAAATGTTACTATGCACAATTCTGAAGCGATTTCTGGTTCAGTCCATGTATGCGCACTCGATTCTTGCTCGACATTTATGTGAATCGGCCAAGGCCTGGTTACAGAGAGGGCTCGATCTTATGCGCGTATACGGTGAGCATGCGGCAGGAAAGGGGTCTGTACGGTTTTTGCAGTGGATCCGACAGATTCTGTTCGTCTGATGCAGCAAGGTTCGCCTGAATTTCCCTTTGACCTTGCCGCATTCTGTCGCGTGCATCGGCAAGCTCTCCATACATAACTGCGCTCCCGAGAACGATGAGTTTATCGAAGCGATTCGACACAATATCTCACCGGTGATAGCTATGTCTGCACTTAGGGTGACTAGCTCCGCTTTCAAGAGTAATGGTTTGATCCCCAAGAAGTATACCTGCGACGGCAGTGATGTCAATCCTTCCCTGCATATAGAAGACCTGCCCAAGGAGACAGAGAGCCTTGCGCTCATAGTTGATGATCCTGATGCGCCTAGGGGTACCTGGGTTCACTGGGTTGTCTGGAACATTCCTCCAGTAAAAGAGATTCAGGAGGATAGCGTGCCGGGAATTGAGGGGGTTAATGATTTTCAAAGACATTCGTACGGCGGACCGTGCCCGCCTTCGGGTACGCACAGATACTTCTTCAAAGTCTACGCTCTGGATAAAAAGCTTGAACTCAACCAGAACTCCAGAAAGAGAGACGTGGAGAAGGCGATGGAGGGGCACATTCTCGCAAAAGGAGAAATTGTAGGTCTCTACAGGAGAGGATGATCAACTCTAGGCTGGGCAAAATAGAAGAGCCCAAAGCATGTGCTGGGGGCACAAATCTGATCGCACATTGAGTGATTCACAGTCTGAGATGGTGTGGTGAGGGACATTGTCAATGGGGACATTCTGAAATGTTTTCTCAGACTGAAATGGACAGTGAAGAGTGGTGAGGCTATAGCTTCTTGTGGCTAGAGGATCACTTTCCGCAAGATCCTGATGAGCGTACGTCACTCAAGGGAAATGAGCTGTTTGCAGATTAGAATCGGCAGGCCCGACGAGATATGGACTTTCGGTAACAAGGCTCAACAGCCAAATCTTGAGTCATCATTATTTTTAACATAGACCTGTTCCATATGTTATGTTGTCGCTATAGGGGACGCAATCTGCCATTGGGAGTTTAAATGACTGTCGTTGGTCCGACGCCGGTCCTTCTGGCAGCATTAGTTACCTCCTTGAGAACGTGATTTAAATAGAAGTAAGATAATCTTACTATTCATGAAAGAAGAGATTGAAATCACCGAATTGACGAAGACAAGCTCAAAAGGCCAGATAGTGATTCCTGCCCCCATAAGGAAGAAGCTTGGTATAAAAGAGGGCAGTCTACTTGGCATAGCAGCGAGAAAGGACATGATAGTTCTAAAGAAGCTTGACACCAGAATGAAGACGGAGGACTTGAAGACTCTGAAGCTCATCGGGGAAGCTTGGGAAGACATTGAAAAAGGAAGATATAAGAAATATTCCAAGGAAGCCTTCTTCAAAGAGCTGAAGAAATGGTAGAAATCAGGTTCATCGTCGCTACCGAGAAATTTGAGAAAGATGTGAAGAAGATAAAAGACAGAGGATTGCGGGATAGGCTGGAAAAACAAATACGCAAAGCAATTGAAGATCCAGACTTTGGAAAACCGCTCCGGTATGATTTGAAGGGAGAACGCACAGTCTATGTAAATCCCTACCGGCTGATCTACAAAGTCGAGGGGGATCGACTTATCTTACTACGTTTTGAGCACAGGGAAAAAGTCTATGGATATTATGCGCATTGAAGCCCATAAATATCTGGACGTGTGCCGGCGCGACACTAGCTGATAACACCAATCTCAATGATCAAAGCTAAAAGTAGCGCTGCATAGTCAAATTAACAATGAATTTTGTGATAGGCGTGACCAGTTTCGGATCTGCGATACCGTTAAGGTTCGACTATTCAGAGTCGTTAGGGCGTTTCTGAAAGGTTCTCTCGAACTAATGTTGGGAAGTAAAGAAAGGTGGAGTTCCAGCTTGCTTCGGCTAGAGCAGGCCGCGCATTACTGCGAGTCCGGCAACGAACACTCCAAGGACCAAGACTATGATTCCCATGACGATTATCGCCACCAATGCTATCCCAAGCGCTGTCAGCCAGCCTGTGTCGAAGAAGTGCTTTATCAACGCCAGCCAGATTATCAGCGTCACTATGAAGCCGAGTAGCCCGTGAACGTATGCGCCTAGGAACGTGTTGATGATTATTCCAAGTGCGACGATCCATATCGCATCTGTGAACTTCGCTTTCTGTCCTCCAACCAGTGCGCGCCCTACAAGCCAGAGGATCGGGGAGACAATGATTACACCGATGATTATCTGTATCAGCAATCCAGTTAGGCTCATTCCTAATGCCATAGTCGCTCAGCTGCCTTGTATGCTGCACTGAAAATATAAAACTAACCAAAGAATCCGCGAGAAAATGGTCAGATCAACGTCAAGCAGAGCATTCAGCTCCGAGATTATCCCTCAATAATCTTTATGATCAGTCTGCGGCTCCTGGGACCATCAAACTTGAGAAGGAATATGTTCTGCCATGTTCCTCTGACTAGCCTATTGTCTTTGATCGGCAGCATTCTTGAGTTTCCCATGAATGTCGATGCTAGGTGTGCATCGGCATTATCATCTATTCTGTCATGATCCCAGCCGGTGCCTCTGGGAAAATCCTCCTTCACCTTTCGAATGATGTCCCTCACTAGACCTCTTTCGTTCTCGTTGATAACCACCGCCGTCGTCGAGTGAAGGGTGGATACCAAGCAGATCCCGTTCTCCACCCCACTATCTCTAACATAGTTCTCGATCTGCTCTGTTACGTCGACGATCTCGGTCCTATCCTTTGTTGAGATGTTGATCTCCTTGAGGAGAACCTTCAAGATCTGGACACATACGGGATTTGGCCTCGGATCTACCAGTCACCAACGATCATTGTGCACGATCTCATCCAGCGGCTTCCTGTCTGTGGCTGCTCTAGACTCAGCCGGGTATCCAAGCGGGGTCAGAGCAACAATCCTGATCCCATCTGGGACGTTCAGTACTCGACGTGTGGCGTCCTCATTGAATGCGGCTATCCAGCAGGTTCCGAGTCCCTCCTCTGTGGCGCAGAGAACCATGTTCTGCAGGGCTATGGAGATGTCAACCTTCCAGTACTCCTCACCGTCCCTCCTGACCCAAGCCTTGCTTGGATCTGCGCAGGCAGCTATGACGACTGGCGCCTCCAACAGGTGACTTGTGCTCTTGTAGAATGGGTCACGCTCATGAGCCACTCTCAGGGCCGTCCTCACAGACGGGTCTGTCACAACTATGAAATGCCAGGGCTGCCTATTCGCCGCTGAGGGGGCCAGTCTCCCAGCCTCAAGAACCCGCTCAAGCTTTGCCTTTTCTACAGGTGTTAACTTGTAGCTTCTAGTGCTTCTCCTTATACGGATCGCTTCAAGAACATCCATATGACTATTCCTCTGGCGGACTATTCCCTTGCTTCATCTACTTTAGTATTCCAGTCTTGGAGTTAGCTTACCAAGTCTGCGAGTCTTCTCTTGCGTACCCCTTCCCTGATCTCAAGCGCCATCCTCCTACCAGTCGACATCGGCTTAGAGAATAAATAGCATGTGTAGGGGGAGCCCTCCGGATACAGGTTCGTTCCAGCAACGATCCTCGCTGAGACCTCAAAGGTTACAAAATCCAGCTCATCAGTGCAGACCGTCTCCAGACAGAATGGCCCAATCATCCCTGGTGGGAAGAGCTTCATAGACGCCTCAGTCACTCTCCTTCCAAGATCCATAGCCTCTGGTAATAGGGACTCTCTGAGAACAACTGGGAGGTTGCCTGTGACCACGTATGAGGGCTCTATGAGCGAGCCACCTCCGCTCTCAGGTATCCTGTAGAGATCGTCGACATTACTCTCAACCCTCCTGTCGATTCCCAAAAGCTCAACTCTTCCATTTCCAGCCTTGACTTCACCCTGGAACATGAGGGAGTAGAAGTAGTGGGGATAGTAACGTACACCTATGATGAGTTCCTGTATCGTCGCCCCTTCCAGATCTGATTTCTTCAGGACACCTTTCTCGATGCGTTTCTTGATCTGTTCTTGGTATTGCTCCTCTGAATCTGCCACAAAGAAGCCTCTGCCGCCCCTTGCGCCGTGGAACTTTACGATGCAAGGCCTATCGATCTCGGATGGTTTAGAGTACTCTCTTGGAGTCTTGACTCCTGCCTCTTGGAGCCACGCTCTCATCTTGCGCCTGTCGCCTTCGAATTCTAGTGCTAGCCTATTGCCGTAGATTGGGACGCAGAATTCCTTCTTGAGGTTCTCCGCACCAACATATTCGACGAAGGATCCATGCGGGATGATGACTACGTTCTTTCGGATCAGTTCTTCCTGGAATTTCTGCTTCAACAGGTTCGTGTACTTGTCAACTATTATGTAGCTGTCTGGTTTGCCCAGCGGGAAAGCATCGTAGATAGGTCGCCTATCAGGGGTGGAGATGCCGACGGTCCTGAATCCTTCCTCTCGTGCGCCGTGGAAGATCTGCAGCGCGGAGTGAGAACAGATAGTTCCTATCCTGATCTTTTTGGGATCATACTTTTTCAGGACTTTTAGTATCTCGTCTCTGCTGATCACGTCCCAACCTCACCCAGCCTGCCTGCCTCTCTGGCCTTGACTATCTCAAGCGCTATTCTCTTGCCCGTGCTCATCGCCTCCCCAAAGTACCATCTTGAGTATGGGCTAGTCGTTGATATTATCGGTGAGCCCGGGACTCTGGGGCTCACATCAAATATGGTGATCTCAAGATCCTTTGTTATGGCTCCCTGGAGCGCGAATGGGCCGATGATCCCCGGTGGGTACTCGCGCTTGCAGATCTCAACAAACCTCTCACCGATTTCATAGACCCTCTCGAGAATCGACTCTCTTATTGTGGCTCCTTCATGTCCGACCTCAATGTTCTGAACCGCTGATTCTATTTCCAGCTGGTCTTTGGCTGGAAGCGAGAGGACACCGTCGAGATCTGTCTGTATTCTTCTGTCGATGCCTAGAAACTCCACTTGGCCATCCAGAGGCGACCAGAAATAGTTGAAGTTGAACTTGGCTCCCATAACGAACTCTTCAATTGTAGCTTTCTCCAGCTCTGCCTGTGAGACTATGCCTTTTCTGATTCTCTCCTCGGCTTTTGAGTGGTAGTCTTTGGCGCTGGAAGCGTAGAAGAATGCTCTCTCAATCTTTCTTTTCGCCTCAGGAACTTTCACTATCACCAATCGATCGATCTCTTCTGGTGATTTGAAGCTTCTAGGAGATCTTATTCCAGCCTTTTCCAGAAGGTACATCTGGTTTCTTGGGGCGTCCCTCTCCTCGGATCTGAGCATCGCCCTATTCCCAAAGATCGGAATCAAAAATCTATTCTCTATATTGTCGTATCCAACGTATGTTGAGAAGGAGCGGTTAACCGTGAATAGCACGTTCAGCCCTCTCAGCTCCTCCTGAACGTTCGGGTTGACCACCTCGGCGAAGCTGTCAAGGATGATCATATGGTCGATTATTCGTTTGTATCTCAGGTAGGTCTTCTCGCGGCCCTTCTGACAGACGACGACCGTATTCAGCCCTGCCTCTTTTGCACCGTCACAAATGTCGAGGGCTGAGTGGCTTCCTATGGTGCCGATCTTCAGTTCTTTGGCGTCGTATTTTTCGAGAACCTTGACGATTTCTTCCCTGCCTATCATCTCTTTCTTACGCTCCATGATCTTTTCTATGGGAATGTGAGGTTTTGGTTGTCTTGTATGAATTGGCTGGAAGTTAATATAAGAACCTTTGACGA
>CAZVKZ010000061.1:0-7546 GCA_964627775.1 uncultured Candidatus Bathyarchaeia archaeon
CAGCCATGAGAAGGTGCGGATGGAGTGAACGTTGGGAAACCTATTGAAATGGCCGATAGGCTGCAAAGCGGGCATCAGGGTTTGAACCGTGACGTCCTATTTTCTTTGGTGCGCTGTGAGAGTTGCTCTAGGAACTGATTGATGAGGAGTCGCCGAGCGTGAGCGCGCGGTTCGACCTAGCACCAAAATAAGACCCCTCGGCCTCCAAGGTCTCCTTTAGCTCCTTGGCTTTGCTGTAGTCTATGAGGGGGTCATGGTTGAGCGTGAGGAAGGTGTGACCCCATTTGAAGACCCCCAGCAGCCTCTCACCCTCCTCAATGAAACCCGTAATCATCAGACTCGCTGCTACTGCTTCTGCTGAGCTGAGCCTTCCAAGTCTCCCGTAGCTTACAGGATTAGCCGCGAGCAGACTTGGAAGGCGACGGTTCAGACCAGGGAATCTTGAGGTGAAGACCTCGCCAACTTTGTTCCATGAGCAATCGATTGCGACGATGCCTGAACGCTGAATATGCTCGCGGTCTGAAGGCAAGAGCACAGCTGGGGCTGAGGGGTTGAGTACAATCGCTCTTTTTGGAATCATTGATCTTGCACGTATTGGTCTTGCTAAACCCAGTCTAACAAGCTTGGCGGAGGTGCATTTCTTGGGGTCATCCTGCTTCATGATGTAGACGAATACTCTCAGCTTGGGCTCATCTTTCAAGGAATTTCACATATCTATGACTCATTGGATCAGTCATCACGCGAGGTATCTGCTCTATCAGGTCTGTTGGCAGGAGATGGAAGCCGTTCTCTTTGTATACGAAGTCCCCAGCTGCGCCGTTAATGAATGCTCCAGCGACAGCAGCATCAAAAGGCTCACAACCTTGGGCCATTAAAGAGGCGACGATCCCTGAGAGGACGTCGCCAGTTCCTCCAACAGTCATCCCTGGGTTGCCTGTCCAGTTCAGCCTTGTTCTTTGTCCGTCGGAGATCACATCTACCCTTCCCTTCAGAAGAACCGCAGCATCGACCTCCTTGGCTAGTTTCTCAACATCTCGGGATCTCTCCCCAAGTCCAGGTGGAACTTTTCTCCCAGCGACTGCTTCAAACTCGCCTGCATGTGGGGTGAGAACAGCTGGAAAGGCGAGGCGACGCTTCAAGGTACCAAGAGCCTTCAGTGCATCCGCGTCAATCAGTGTCGGTTTCTTGAGTTCTCCCAGTTTTTCGAGAAGCACCCCCACTGCATCGAATGATTCCTTGTGTAGGCCCATACCTGGCCCCACGACGACTGCATTAGCTCTCTCCAAGAGAGCCTTCAGTTGACCCAGATTGGCTGTATTGAAATGGCTCCCACTCAGTTTTATCGTTATGAGGTTCGGCGACATTGAAGATATCGCCTCGGCAGTCTTCTCTGGTGCTGCGACGTAGGCTAGATCGGTTCCAGATCGGAGGGCGGCAAGAGCAACAAGGGCTGGGGCCCCACTGAAGGTTTCGCTCCCGCCAATCACCAATACTCGACCAAAATCTCCTTTCTTGGATTCTGGCGGTCTATCTCGAATAATGATGTCTACGTCACCAGGGCCGGCGTAATGTTCCGCCTCTGGCGGGATCCCTATGGATGCTACTTTGACTTCGCCAAGATACTCTTTTGCCTTGTCGAATCCTTTCTTTGGAGCGTGAAAAGTCACCGTCAATCTGGCCCTAACAGCCTCTTCCTGTATCTCACCAGTGTCGGCGTCGACGCCCGTTGGAACGTCAACGGCCAGGACGAAACCATCAGAATGATTCAGGGCTTTGACAGCCTCAAGAATCGGCTGCCTCAACTTGCCTCTGAAACCAACGCCCAGAAGCGAATCTACAAGCACATCGGCGGTGAACGGCTTGAGACTGGAGGAGTCAGAAAGCACTTGAATCCCGATGCTTGAGGTCATCTCTTTCAGAATCTGCCAGTTCAACAGGACAATACTATCTTGGATGCTGGATTCGGAGCCAACAAGACATAGATCGACCTTATACCCCATTGAAGCTAGATGTCGTGCGGCAACCATACCGTCTCCGCCGTTTCTGCCAACACCTGCTAGAACCAAGACCTTGGAGCCTGGCTGGAACCTCAGGGCAACCTCCGCTGCCACAGCTCTACCAGCGTTCTCCATAAGCTGAAGTGTAGAGACACCCAGATACTCGGAGTTGAGATCGAGCCTTCTGACATCAAGTGAAGTTATATGAGTGCCATTCAACCTTACAAGCACGCTCCATATTGAATTGTATAGACCGGATTTAATATATACAGATCAGCGGCTTTGACTGGACACTTGTCAATGCGGCCAGTTTGAGAAGAAGTCTTAAGTTGGGAGAGACCGGTCAGATCATCAAGGATCATAAATGCCCACTTCATATGTCCTGATAAATGCCGAAACTGGTTTTGAAGATGAAGTATTGAAGGAACTCAGGAAAACGCCTAACGTGAAAGAAGCATATGTTGTGTATGGAGTCTATGACATAGTGGCCAAGGTTGAAGCTGAAAATATGGATAGGCTCAAGGAGATCGTGACCTTAAGCATCAGACGACTTGAGAAGGTACGCTCTACACTAACAATGATCGTAGTAACGGGAAAGTGAAGACGGCACCCTCTACAAAAGCCTGATGGAATCGCTTCCATTCACAGCGAAAATCAAGCGCGTTTATGGCTTATCATGCGAGCTAGGGGTCGCGCCAAGTGTCTGCGAGCCCTGGGAGGGACTTCATGGAGTCCAATCTCTAACTCACGTGGCTTCTCGACATAAGTCTCACTTCCAGGTGGGAAGCGCCGACCGCAGATTTCGCACTGGTAACCTTTGCTCTTTCCTTCCGACTTGGCGCGCTTATTACAGACGGCACAAATGGGATTCTTCTTAACGTAGATCTTAGTGAGATTTGCAACTTCTATCTTCTCTAGGTTAAGGGTCAGTGGAAGGCCCTGTCTCTTCCTGATGCCGCCAAAGACCCTTACAGAATCTCCAACCTCAAGCTTCCTGATCACATCCCTGAATCTCCGTGTGGGTTCATATGCGGCACAGCTGATCTCACCGCCCTCATCTCTTAGGTTGAATATGACATGTCCTCCTGGTATGATACGGGGCCTCTGTGATATACTGCCGCTTAGAATTGCAGATCTAAATGGACTAAGGTTGCTGATGGTACTCTTGACCAGATGAGCGTCAGTAGCTTGATTCGTCTGGTAGATTATCCACCTCTCAACCGGTTCATTTACTCTTACCAAATGAAAGGCTTCCAGTGCTGAGCCTGGATCTTGTGAGCGAATACCGAAGAGAACGGGACACGGTGTGTGAGGTGTTATCCTGATCTCGCCGGTGTTGCGGTCAATGTTATCAAAGGTCCTAGGGAACGTTTTCTCATCCATTTCATGGACACTATTGGCATCAATCATTCTCTTTTTCCCTCTGAAGCCGGGCGTCCTGTATGCCAGGAGTTCATATGTTGAGTCTTCCTCAAACGTCTCTCCAACAGCTGCTAGGGCGCCGACTATGCCTCTTCCCAGCTTGAACTTACAATATTCTGCGCCTATCCTCTGAGCCAATCTCTCAGCATCCTCTATCTCCACAACACTTTGAATCACCATCTTGGAGAATTTCTTAAGTTCCCTAGGAACTCTGTCGCAACCATAGAATACTACTCCAGGATTGGTGGTCTCACATTGAAGCTCAGCTAGCTCCCTGACCGTTTCCAAGACAAGTTCCTTCACGTCAGAAATCCTTGATCCGTCACATTCCACATGTAATGAGATCGCGCAGTTGCCTCTGGTCTTAAGGTGCCAGTTTGGATTTAGTCGAACGAGCTTTGGATAGCCATTCAGATCAAAAGCGTGAGCCCTGAGCTTATCAGCGATCACAGTTCCAACGTAGGTTGTGCACATACCATGCTTTGAGTCTGTATCGTCCACGCCGACTCTAACGATCAAGTCTATCTCATCCGAGAAGCTCTTTCATGAAGGGTAGCTGAGGCTGAAGGAATCCTCTATGAGTTTGAGAGTTGCCTTCGCACGCATTTCTATGCTGTCTTCAGGCGTTAATGTTGGGAAGATGCCGACGGAGTTCAGTAGATGGAATTCGCACATTCCAAGTATGATCCCAGCTGGGCCCAGCAAACGTGTATCTCTTATGAGTTTTACCCCTTTGCTCTCTAGCCTTCTTGTTAGGGCAGGCTTCGTGGCTGCAACGTAGATTGAGCTACCACTGTCCATCTGAACAGTATCTAGGGCTATCAGGCTTGATGCTTCAAACCTTATCCCAAGCTCAACGAGTTCGTCGAGAACGTCATAGCCGCCTTCAGGATTCTCAAGGGTTACTCCATCGTCGCCGCAGGCAATGAGCAGGTTGGGTGATGATGTGGAACTCTCGTAGAACTCGTACCTGAGCAGCCTGCACGTTCCATCCTCTGTTATGATGACATGGTCTGGGAAGTGGTGGTTGTAAAGCTCAGCAAAAGACCTAGCCTTAGATCGTTCTATCAGCATCTGAGTTGCGACCCTTCCGAATCCGCTTAGTCCAGAAAGCCCTACCACATACAGTGGAGAGGATAGCGTGGGAGTGTACTTTGTGACCAGAAGCTTTTCCAAACCGAGAACCTCAGGGCTTGGAATCTGAAGGTGACTATATTGGATTATTGTTTTGAGAAGGTAAAGAAAAGGTTTCAGAGGTGAAATGCCAGCAAAGCTTAACTTGGCTTAGATCTTCTCTGCGACTGCAAACCGGTCTCTGACTTGGGTGACCCTTATAGTCACATGGTCACCCGGCTTTGCATTGGGAACGAAGACGACAAAGCCTTCTATCTTTGCAAGTCCATCTCCACGCCTGCTGAGCTCCTTGATGTCAACTTCATACTCTTTCCCTTCTTCAACAGGCTTAGTCGTGGCCATCATACTATCACCTCTTTCCGTTTGGCTAGTCATAAGAATAAGCAATGGTCAACCTTACGGGCCGATCCTACTTCCTTCTCCTATAAACCAGCTTGCGCCTATTCGCTGCATTATGGCATATAAGGGTTGCTAACGGATTCGCAGCATGATCCCAACGATTCTTCAATGCTGGTCTGTATTGACACCCTTGTTCCCCGATGCCAAAAGACTTATCTTAGAATTTCTCTGACAAGTCAGACGAGTAGCGGGGTGGGGTAGGTTCTTCTAGATGAAGAAGCCCAACCAGGTTTAACCCGCAGGGCTCATAAGAACCAAAGCCTGAGGAACCCTGAGATACTCAGAAGATCGAGCTCAATCGGTAGTTCGAATCTACCCCCCGCTACCAACATCATGCTAACAAAGAAATATTACGAGGCTATACTTGTCCAATTTTCCTAAAGATTCTACCTACGACAAAACCAGCAACCATGTACAGCGACAAGAATACAACCACAAGAACTATGGGATCCGGGATCAGCCTAACGAAGCCTTCATAGATACTCCAAGATAGCAGACCCCCCGCCAGCAATCCTGAGAATATGCCGATCATAGCAGTTCGTGTGTCGAGATCAATGATGTACGCTATCACCACAGCTATCCACCATCCTATCAGGAAGGTGCAGGCTGCCAACGCTCCCTGAACCCCGAGCCTTCCTGAATAGGTGACAAACAGACGAGAACTTTCTGTGTATCTCACCTTGATTCTGTTCATGTAAGGTTGAAGGCGTGGGTACTCATCGAGGACTCGGAGAACTTTCAAGAGTGAGTAGGAAACAAAACTGTCAATCATTATTACTAAACCGATCGAGAAGGTTGAAAGCAAACCCTGAGAGCTACCATAGACTGTGGCCAAGGGAAAACCTCCAAGCAGAGATAGAACAACGAATCTTGAGATTCTAGCTTGTAGGAGACCCCCGAAGACGACGCCAGCAAAAAATGCAAGACCAATGCTCTGAAAAGGATATCTAGTGAGGAGAGCTCTGAAACCCTCAATCTCACTCGAAAAAGTCTCTCGCAGAGATACTCTCAAGGTTGCCATGTCTTGGCTGGCTTCACGAAACTTCACCCTTACCTTTGAAAAGAGCCCAATATGTTTAGTCATGAATGAAGCCTCTGCGAAAGGCCATAGGCTCTCTGCGAGTCTGGCCTAGAAGCAACGACAGCAGACAATTCTTCTAGCCTTTCTCTCCCATAGGAAACAAATAAGCTGTCTCTGTGGTCTACTTAAATAATTTCGCAGCAGACCTGAGAAGACGACAGCTTCGACTGCTCCATTGACCACTGTCAAAAGTAGATTCAAGAGGAAACAGCAGGGATGTGATTTCACCGACACAGACTGGAAAGTCTTTCTTGGGTAGCGTGAAGTGATAATGACTCTACTGAACTGTATAGTCTCAATGAGTCAATGAAGATCGAATATCGCAAGGTGAACCTCGTGGTCTCCACCGACATTCTTGTGATTGGAGCAGGCCCGGCTGGACTACAAGCAGCAATCTACGGATCCAGAAGTAAGCTGAGAACCATTGTCATAGGCAAGACGAAGTTTAGTGGATTGGCGAAGGCACACATCGAGAATTACTGCTGCATGGATGGAATGCACGAAGGGGCTGATTTCTTAGAGAGCGGTGTCAAGCAGGCAAAAGAGTTCGGCGCCGAAATCCTTGAACAAGAAGCCCTCAAAATAGAAAAGATTGATGAGAAATTCAATGTCTATACGGACACCGACACGGAAATTGTCAAAGGCTCTGATCCTTGCTACCGGGGTAAAGAGAAAGAAACTCGATCAAAGGCGAAGATGAATATCTCGGAAAAGGCGTCGGCTACTGCATCGACTGTGACGCAAACTTCTTCAAAGGAAAGACGGTAGCCGTTGTTGGTGAGGGCCCTGCAGCCGGCAGCGGTGCACTCCTCCTTAGAGCCTACGCCAGCAAGGTCTATCTCATATCCGAGAACCTAGATATCGGCGAACGGCTTAGAAGTCAAATGGAAGCTGCCAGCATAGAACTTCTCAAAAAGAGCGTGATGGAGATCTCCGGCGACCAGACAGTAAGACAAGTGATATTCACGGACAGATCTTCTATTGAAGTTGATGGAGTATTCATCGAGTTAGGCCAAAAAGGAGCCGTGGAACTAGTATCAGGCATGGGTGTTCTTCTTGATGACGATGGCTACATAATGACTAACAAGGCTCAAGAAACGAACGTTCCAGGGCTATTCGCTGCAGGTGACATATGCGGTCCACCTTTCCAAGTTGCAAAAGCCGTTGGGGAGGGCTGTGTCGCAGGTCTGAACGCTGCCAAGTACGCGCGCAGAATCGGATAGTTGACAGAAGCAGTATCTGAGAGTGAAAACGCTCCCCTCGATTCTGGGCTGAAATGTGCGAGTACTCTGCAAAGACTATAGAAGTGTTTTTATGTTACACATGTTTACAAGTACGCATATTCAAAATTCTAAGAGACCCCAGCAATCCAAGGAAACCGCGACGTGAACCATGCCGATGAGCAAGGAAGACTCCTCGCCTGAGGTTGTAAGGCTACTCCAGCAACTCAACAGGAATATTGAGCTTATGAACACTAAACTTAGCAACCTGATCGATCTTCAGGAATCACTCA
>CAZVKZ010000062.1:0-7531 GCA_964627775.1 uncultured Candidatus Bathyarchaeia archaeon
GTCCTGTCATGTCAATAAGATCAAGGCAAGGGCGAGATATGAGGGCTCTGGTTTATGACAAACCTGAAAGTTTTGCGGTTAGAGAGGTCCCCGACCCTGTCTGCGGAGAAAACGATGTCGTCATCAAGGTGGCTGTTTGCGGAATATGCAAGACGGATGTCCATATCCACCATGGACGCTTCATATCGAAGTTTCCACTCATCCCGGGCCACGAGTTTTCGGGGACCGTTGCCAAGGTAGGACGTAATGTTACGGATTTCAAAGTCGGGGATCGAGTGACGGCGGACAACACGGTGCTCTGCGGATACTGTTACTACTGTCGGCGCGATCAGCCGCTTTATTGCGATAACTTCTTCTCGCGCGGCGTCACCGCCTCGGGAGGTTTCGCTCAGTATATCGTGGTCGGGCATGATAAGGTGTTTCGCATTCCATATAGCCTCTCGTTTGAAGAGGCGTCGATGACTGAGCCTACAGCCTGCGTGATACATGGGATGGATGTGATCGACGTTCAACCGGGAGATCGTGTGCTTCTCTTCGGCTGCGGGCCAACGGGGATAATCTTGGCTCAGATGATCAAGCATTCTGGGGTAGCGCGGCTTGTTGTGGCTGATCCTGGACAGTTCAAACTGGATTTGGTGAGGAAACTTGGGGCTGACGATGTAGTTTTAGTGGATCGAGAGGATTTTTCTCTGCACCGCGAGAAGATAAGGGATCTCGAGCCTAGGGGATTCGACATTATCGTAGATGCCACGGGGAAGCCAGAGGTCGTGCAGGAATGCTTCGACTTCGCCAAGAAGGGGAGCAAGATAGTGGTCTACGGTGTCTGTCCAGAGGAGGCTAGGATCTCGGTCTCCCCCTACGAGATCTTCCAGAACGAGTACAAGATTGTCGGCTCCTTCGCCCAGACTCACTGCTTCGGCCGCGCGATAGATGTCATGGAGAGGGGCGTGGTGAAGGTTAAGGAGCTCATAACCCATAGCTTCCCTCTAGAAGAATATGGGAGGGCGCTGGAGATCGTGAGCAAGCCAGGTAAGAAGCTTAAGGTTGTCATAAGACCGAATGAATGACGCACCAAGTTTGAAGAAGGCGGTTGAGAATGATCCGTGTTGTGCTGGAAGAACCCAAGAAGGTTTCTGTGCAAGAGGTTCCAATTCCTTCTCCAGGGCCGTCTGAGGTCCTGATCCATGTCAAGGCCTGTGGAATCTGCGGCTCTGATGTATCGGCATACCTAGGGAAACATCCTTTCGTCAAGTATCCTGTGGTCCAAGGCCACGAGTTCAGCGGAGAAATAGTGGAGTTCGGCGACCTAGTCAAGAATGTGAAGAAAGGAGAAAAGGTGGTCGTAGAGCCGTCTCTCACTTGTGGCAGCTGTTATCACTGCAAGGCGGGCAGATATAACATATGCAATGAGCTCGCGGTAATTGGCTTCCAAGCCGACGGCGCAATGGCCGAGTACTTTGTTGCGAATTGGGCGAAAACCTACAGGATCCCGGCCGAGATGTCTTTTGAGGACGCAGCCTTGGTTGAGCCTGCGGCGGTAGCGCTTCATGCAGTACGAAGATCTAGCCTTCGTGTTGGCGATAATGCTCTGATCCTTGGAGCGGGACCGATAGGTTTGATGCTCCTTCAGTGTTGTAAGGCAGCCGGCGCAAGTTCCACTATCATAACAGATCTAGTAGATCTTCGGTTGGAAGTTGCGAGAATGCTCGGCGCAGACTACACATTCAACGCGAAAGATCGTGACATTTCCACTGCGATACGCTCAGAATTTGGCAGAGATTGGGTCGACGTGGTATTCGAAGCAACGGGATCCATGTCAGGCACGAACGAGGCAATAGAAGCGGTCCGGAAGGGTTCGGAGATAATAGTAGTGGGGATTCCACCGAAAGAGGTATCAACAAAGATCGCCCTCATCCAAGATCGTGAACTGTTGGTAAAGGGATCCTTAATGTACTCATATCGAGATTATAGCCGAGTGATCGAAATGATGACGAAGAAAATAATAGGGACATCGGGGATGATTACACATAGATTTGCCCTAAGAGATCTCTCTCAGGCCTACCGGACTATCGTGGAACAACCAGATAAGGTCTTGAAGGTGATGCTAGAGATATGAGCTTATCTATCGATCAGTGTTACGCGGCCACCCTCACCCGACCGACGGATCTCGATAGAGCCTGAGCCTCTCAACGACTCGCTTGAACTTCTCCAGTTGCATCCTGTAGACTTCAAGAGAAAACCTCGTGTCACTAGTCGGTCGAAGCAATTGGCTTCGATCTTTTGGTGTCAAGGTAGCCCGGCCTTTCCAGTCGATCGATCGACATAATCGCTTCCATACGTGTCGCTCTGCTTGAGCTGACTAGCGTTGTCTAGAGGGGTTAGGTTGTCTTATAGTGTTCGCGTCCGTTAGCGTCAAAGACTCTGTAGCCAATGTTAAGGCGGTGAGCCATCTCCACTAGGTGCGGGGTGAAGTCTCCGTAGGTGAATCCTAAATGGTTGCATGGCCAGACATCGATCAAGACTTCGTCTTTCATAGGTATCTTTCCTTTGATTATGGGCCATGAATATGTATACTTCTCATGCTCATCTGCGGGGACATCGAGGGTTTCTATCACTGTGGCGACCAATTGATATCTGAGATTCTCCCTACCAAGCCTCGCCACGGTCATAACCTCTCCGCCAGGTGTTCTACCTCTAACGGAGCTGCCTCCAGCGGGGTAATACGTCTCCTGCCCCACATACTCGACTAGATTCAATTTCCTCAGAGAGTTTTCATCTGGTCTCCCGAAGAAGTATGGGGGGTGTTGTCCACAGTTCGAGATCGTGAGCACGCCATTCTCAACGTCTCTGAAGTCGCCAAATCCAGCTGGTTGACCTGACAGAAGGTGGAGCCAAAGTTGTGTCAAGGCGGAGTCCATATCGTTCTCACATGCGAGTGGGTAGATAGGCTTGAGCTTCCCGTCCGGCCCCACGTCGTTACCTAAGTAGGAGGTGGCTATGCACGCAGTGCAGTCTCGCGCGCTCAACTCATCTTGACATTTTATTCCACCGAAAGTGGCTCCATACTCTTTGAATAGATCGATGGCGGCGTAGTAGAGGGTAAGTTGATACAGGAACTTGTTTATCGATCTCAACTTGTCTCTGGAGAAGTCGAATCTACCGTGCCCGTCTTCATACAGGAATTCAAGCGCGTCTTTCACCCTTGGGTCCACTATCTCATAATCGCTCTCACCAGGTTTCCCAGACCATTTCACCATGTTTAAGGCTCTCAATTTCATCTCAGACTGGTCCAGCGCCTCGTAGCTGATGCCTAAGAGTTTCTGCCACTGATCGACATCCGCGGTGGTTGTGGGCATTCGAAGGCTCATTCCACCCAGGGCTAAGAACTTCTGGTTCTTCAACGCTTCAATTGCCTCGAGAACTTTTCCAGCTACGTCGGCTCTACGCTTATAGAACCTCAGAATCTCCATAAGCCAACCTAGAACCTTCGGGTCTTCATCGATCCTCCCGTAGCAAGGTTGAAACGGAACGCCTATTCGCTTGAGCCCTCCACCAGCGGCCATCCCCCCCACAAGTCCAGGGACTTTAGTATCCTTGTACGAGAACATGACGACCCTGGCTATGTCCTCAGTCTCCTTCTGAAAGAACTTCACGGCGTCGATGGAGTCGAAAGGGAAGGTCCAAGATCCTTGATTAACTATCAAAGCGTCAGGCTTACTCTCAGCGATCTTTTTGATGTGCTTCCTCACAAGATCGCTGTTCCAAGCGATCTGATCCTCCTTTGGAAACCCCTCCCCACCTCGAATGACCTCAACCCCCTCCTTTAGCAAAGCCTCTATGAGCGATCTCTCATGGTCCAGCATTAGATCCAAGTTCTCGCATCTAATCCATCGGCGAGGATCGTTCGGTGTAAAAACGGCTACCGTAATCTTCTCGGCCATCCATCCAACTCTCCGAAAGCATGTGCCTTCAAGACCCTTATTAGTTTAGCGAATAGAATACCCGATTGGTCAGGGAACCTTGGTTTCCTTTCAAGGCCCCAGTAAGAGGATCAAAGCTCTAGATAGTCTAGAATATCTCAGATGATGGTCAATTCGTTTGATCGATCGAATACTGGCTACGAAGAATGCGAAGCATGAAAGTCGATCGGCCCATCGCTTCTGCAGCCACCGCTGCCACGGTCTCTGGAAAAAGGGTAAGTCACCGACAGAGCGGAGGCAGTAGCTCTGAGATCGATCCATCCGAAGCGGCACCAGGCCTACCATTGCTGTGAACACAAATGCACCACATAACAGCATCGCTATGCCGTACCACGTACTCTCATACCGATTTTTCGCCATACACAGCCCGCACCATTGTACGTTTGATCGAGCGAAAGTCTTATATTGGTTACACGGCGCCATAGTGGGTCTAAGGAGAAGATGGAAAAATGTCTGAAAAAACCGATCGGAGGACATATCTGAAGGTTGTTGGCGGAACTGTTGGTGGACTAGTAGTGGGCGGTGCCATAGGTTACCTCGCCAAACCTTCAGAGGTAGTCGAGAAGACCATCACCCAAACGCAGGCGGCAACCAAGACCCTAACCGCGACCGGACCCACCATCACCGCCACTAAACGACTACTACGCGTCATTAACTGGGGCGCACGCCCAGCATTTGACAAGTTATGGATGACGTTTGAACAAAAACGACCGGATGTGGAGCTCGTGATCGACGACAACCCGTTACAAGGCCATGACTATTACACATACTATGAACAGAAATTGGCAACCGAGCAACCGTTAGACATCTTTCCTACGAGTGCTGGCATGTACGTCATGAAACTGGTTGGACTCGACTTGTTATTGGACCTAACTGCAGCTCTTAAGGCTAGGACGGACTTCGTAGTGAATCCATCTGTAATGGAGAACCAATTGGGCCCGCCGGGAAAAGTATATGCATATCCGTGGTCAATTTTGCCTTTCCCGCTTGTGTACAACAAGAAGATCTTTGACGAATACGGTCTGAAACCACCAAAATCATGGGATGAGTTTCATACGATTATCGAAACGCTCTACAAACCAGACCAGGACTTGTATCCCTTCGCGTTTCCGGGCGGTTTTACATGGTATGGTCCGGCTTGGATCATTACAAACCCTGTATTGCAGACAGTAGGATACAATGCGTTCATTAAGGCTTGGGAACACCCTGATCAGCTCAAATTTGATGACCCATTGTTTGCAGAAGGAATCAAGGAGGCCAAGTACTTATTTGATCGCTCAGCTCCCGGCACCTGGACGAGGACATGGGACGAAGAGATCGCGATGGTCGCCGCCGGAAAAGCCGCTATCTCTATGGGACATCCAGATCACTATGTCAAAATTTTGAAAGCAAGTCCGCCAGGGATGGGGCCAGAGGATTATGGCGTATTCCCCTACCCGCCTCGAAAAGCAGGGGGAAAGCCAACCGTACATGTTGCGCTTATTGCTATGATGATAAACAAGAAAACTGCGGATCCTGACCTAGCCATTGAGTTCCTAAACTACATAATGTCGCCTGAACTCTCAAAAGAGTATGCGCGCAAGTTTGATGAAACTGGTTATGCATTCAGCCCAATACCGGAGGCTAACTTAGAGTACACGGACCCTGTTATGGTAGATTATGGAAAAGCTATGTCAGAATCCGACCTAGTTTTGTGCGATGACACCCAGATAACAACCGCCCCCGAATTCATTGACTACTTCCGCACTCAGGTCGATAAGGCCCTTGCGGGTGAAACAACTGCCGAACAAGCCGTCGCACTGATTGAAAAAAGAGCTGTGGAATTACGCGCATAACTCCTCCCCTCCCATTTTTTCGGGTGCTACTCCCATGTCGAGAGTGAAATGGGAAAAGTATCTGGGTTATCTATTCATCGCACCAGCTTTTCTCTTCGTTGCTGTATTTTTGATTTATCCATCCATTTTTGCGATCCAATTGAGTTTCCATAAGTGGAGTGGTATGACCCCAGGGTTCGAGGAATTTGTGGGACTGCGGAACTATGTTGAACTGACTAGGGATTACGCGCTCCCTACCGCGATAAGAAACAACCTGATTTACGTTGTGGGAACAACTGCTGGTCAAATGGCGCTCGGTCTACTGTTAGCTATCATGTTAGATACCAAGACGATAAGAGGAAAAGTAATCTTTAGAACCTTACTGTTCTTCCCCACTTTATTGATACCCGTATCGATCGGCCTTATATGGAAATTTATGTACGACCCCGTAATAGGAGTAATAAATTCGTTTCTCACCATTTTGGGATTTCGTACTAGGTTTGCTTGGTTAGACAATACTGTGACCGTAATGCCTTCGATCATCTTGGTCGGCATCTGGATTGGCACAGGCTTCAACATGATAGTATATTATGCGGCGTTGCAGAACATTTCTCCCGATTTGTACGATGCAGCAAAGGTGGACGGGGCTGGTTGGTGGGCAACTCTCCGAAATGTAACCGTGCCTTCCTTATCTCCAGTTACAACGCTATTGGCGACCTGGAATATTATAGGTGGTTTCAAGGTTTTCGACATCATCTGGGTCATGACCCAAGGCAACCCCTATCACCAATCTGACGTCCTTTCTACGTGGCTCTATTTTAATGCCTTTTATATGATGAAGATGGGATACGCCTCGACCATAGCGGTTTTCACATCTGCCATCGTCATCGTTACCAGTGTCATATTCCTAAAGTTAAGAATGAAACAAGCGTATTAGGAATGGAGGGGGCAGGATACGCTGAAGTCACGAATGCGTCGATACATTCGGGGGGTAGCTCTTCACCTAGTCTTGTTGCTAGCAACCTTGTTTTTCATCTTCCCCATACTCTGGAGTATTAATATGTCACTGAAAGCGGATAGCGAAATATACTCGAGGCCCTCGATCGAGCTCGCTCAGAACCCACAGTGGGGCAATTATATTAGGATATGGGGAGAAGCTAACTTCACTCTATACATGAGGAACAGTTTCGTTGTATGTGCGAGCGTTGTCGTGTTGGATTTAGTCGTGGGTTCTCTTGCAGGATACGCCTTCGCCAGAATGAAGTTTAGGGGTTCCGGTCTTCTGTTTAGTACCCTCATCGGATGCCTCACGATCCCTGTTCTATTAGTTCTTGTGCCCCTTTTTAATATATTAAAGACGCTGGGAATGCTTAATACGCTCGCCGCTGTAATTTTTCCCTCTGTTGCAATTGGTGTTCCGTTCTGTGTTTTGATGTTGAGAGGTTTCTTTGTATCGTTGCCCTCTGAATTGGGGGACGCTGCGAGAGTAGACGGATGTACTGAATTCCAACTCTTCTGGAGGATATATCTACCCCTTGCCGCCCCTGCGCTGGGTGCCCTAGCGGCTATTGAGTTTGTTTGGACTTGGAATGATTTTCTTCTCGCCCTCGCCTTCCTGGGGTCAGAAGAGGTTAGAACGTTTACTCTGGGCCTTGTATATTACGTAAGCTACATCGGAGGGACGGGCATTTTTAACCTACGATTTGTCGCGCTAAATATCGCTATTATCCCGCAGAT
>CAZVKZ010000063.1:0-927 GCA_964627775.1 uncultured Candidatus Bathyarchaeia archaeon
CCCAGCTTCTTAGCTGTCTCAAGCAGGACCTCGCCTGATCTAGACTGCGTTGGCGCGGTCTGCGACTGTGTATTGGATGCAGATGTGCCTCCACCTTCAGTAGCCGTTCTGTACTGTCTTATCGCGTCCCCCAATGACTTGGCGAGCTCAGGAAGCTTCTTCGGTCCGAATATTATCAGTACTATGGCCAGTATGAGCGCTATCTCCCATGGCCCTATGAATGGCATCTTTCACTCCTTATGCGGCCTATGTTTGAAGGGGGGCTTATTAACACTACTCAGAATGGTAGTACTATTGAGTGATCATCCAGTAGCTCGTCTTAAGGTTCAGAATGTGCTAGAGCAGGGCTGCGCATGCTTGAACGAGTTTCTTATTCTCATCTTCTGTGCCCACGCTCACTCTAAAGTATTCACCGGAAAGGCCTAGTAGCCCCTTGAGGCTTCTCACAATAACCCCCCCGCTTGCCAACTCCTGAGCGAACTTGTCAACGTCGTGACCTGCTGGCAACTTGACCATCAGGAAGTTCGCGTCTGAAGGCAACGGCTCTAAGCCGATTTTTTTCAGCTCTCTGCCGAGTATTGCCCTCTCAGATATTATCCTTTGACCAATCTCTTTGAAATAGTTCAGGTTTTGTAGGGCATGGACAGCAGCGGTACTGGCCAAGCTGTTTATGTTGAATGGTAGCCTCACCTTTTCGAGGCTCTCAATCACGTTTGGATTTGACAACGCGTATCCGATTCTGAATCCGGCAAGACAGAAGTACTTGGACATTGACCGGATTATGATCAAGTTGTCGCATTCATCAAGAAGCGGAGCTGCTGTTCTACCTGAGAATTCACAGTAGGCTTCGTCGACAACAAATGTTGCATGTTTGTCTTTAAGCATCTTTTCCAGCTCTTCATTTCTGACGCTTATTCCAGTTGGATT
>CAZVKZ010000063.1:937-7436 GCA_964627775.1 uncultured Candidatus Bathyarchaeia archaeon
TCGGCGATCCGAGGAAGACCAACTTCGCATCTTCAAGAGAAGGCTGCAGCTTAGCTGCGGTGACAGCGAAGCCGGAGTCCTCGGTCTCCACATAAGATATGCTTGTCTCCCATATCATGGATGCGAGCGTGTATAACGCGTAGGTCGGTACGGGTATCACAACTCGATCTAGTGGACTCAACGTTGTTTTGCAGATGAGGTCGATGATATCTGAGGACCCGTTGCCAACTGCTATACGGTCTGTGTCAAGGTTAACGTATTCTGAGATCGCCTCTTTGATTTCCTTGTAGGAAGGATTAGGGTACCTGTTGACAGAGCGGAGTGCTTCGGCTGTAGCCTTGATCACCTCCTCGTGGGGCGGGTAAGGATTCTCATTTGAACCGAGGTTCACTATCTCAGCGCTGGAGATTCGGTATCTCTCTGTTATGTCGTCTGGGAAGAGCCCTGGGTCATAGGGCTCTAGCAATCCCAGAATGTTCTTGATGTTTCGAGTATCTGACATTTGGGTTTCATGCTGGAAGGGCCTTTTTTATCTCCTCTATCTTCTTCTCAAGCTCCTCTATTGGAACTACTTTTGTTTCCTTCTCTGGACTCGATGCAAGGGCCCAGAGCAGTCTCGCTATGATCAGCATTGTCTTTCCAACGTATCCTGGGGAGTAGGGAAGCATCTCAGCTGCAAGGTCTCCACATTTCTCAACGATCTTCTTGTCCAGTTTTGAGACATTTTCGGCTGCTGAGCCGAGTGTTGCTATCCCGTTACCTATGGCTCTCTCTCTCGCAGCGTAGGCCTTCGCAGCCTCGCTTGTTACTCTGTGAACACCCACTTCCATTTCACCTCCGCTAATAGTCGAGGTACTTCATGATCTCCCATGGTGTGACGTACAGGCAGAATTGGTTCCACTCCTCAAACTTGAGGTCTACGAAGCTGTCGTATATGTGACTTCCCAGAACTCTCTGCAGGACCTCGTCTGTTGTGAGGTGTTCGACTGCGTCTCTCAACGTCGTTGGCAACTCGCCGACTCCGTACATCCTCTTCTCCTCCGCGGTTAGTTCGTACATGTCCATCCTCAACGGAGTTCCTGGCTCTTTCTTCTTCTTTATTCCGTCCAGTCCGGCGGCCAGCATGCATGCCATCGCTAGGTAGGGATTGCACGATGGGTCCGCTGCTCTATACTCGCATCTAATCGCGTTAGGTGTTCTGAAGTATAGTGGAACCCTCACTAGGGCACTTCGGTTCCTTGGGCTCCAGCTGATATTTATGGGCGCTTCGAAACCTGGAACGAGCCTTTTGTAACTGTTGACTGTTGGGCAGGCGACTGCAGTGATGGCTTTTGAATGTTCTATCAGGCCTCCGATGTAGTAGCGGGCTGTCTGGCTGATACCAAACTCGTCATCTTTGTCGTAGAAGACGTTTTCGCCCTTGAAGGGTTCGCCCTTCCAGAGGCTCTGGTGGGTGTGCATACCACTCGCATTATCCAGATACAGGGGTTTGGGCATGAATGTGGCTATCCAGCCGTACTTGGCGGCTATGTTCCTCGCTGCGAACTTGTACTTGTAGAATGCATCGCAGCAATCGATGAGTTCTTGTGGTTTGTAGTCCAGTTCTATCTGTCCTGCTGTGGCCACCTCGTGGTGGTGATATTCTACCTCCACGCCCATCTTTCTGAGGTGATAGACGACTTCATTCCTGTAGTTGTTCGTTGTGTCTTCGGGTGGCGCTCTGAAGTATGCTTCTTTCGGTCTGAGTATGTATCCACCGGGTTTGATCTCTGGGGATTTTGGCACTACTCGAGGTGGGCCCCATGAGTCCCCTTTTCCTCCTGCTGGAGAGACCCACAGATCATATTGCAAATGTGTTGGGTCCACACCCTCGAAGACAAAGTACTCGATCTCAGGGCCGAAGATGGCCCGATACCCCATATTCTCAGCTTCCTTCATTGCATTGTGTGCAACGTATCCGCGCGGGTCTACTTCCGATACGACTCCTCCTCCTTTTTCCCCGAAGGCTTCGTAGACATCTCCGAAGACTATGGCAGACTTGTGGATTGGATCATCAATCCATGGCACTAGGGTTGTTGTCGATGCCTCTGGCATCCACACCATATCGCTCTCCTGAATTGGCTTGAAGCCTCGTATTGAGGATCCGTCAAAGCCAAGTCCTGTTTCGAAGGCCTCGCCTTTTGTGAACTCTGAGACAGGGATTGTGAAGCTCTGTAGAATCCCCCTCAGGTCGCTGAAGAAACAGAGGATATTGTTTACTCCGGCCTTCTCTAACATACTTCTCGCGCTCTCAATATCTGACTTGCTGGGCATTCTCTCACCGCTACATAATTGTCTCCAACATCACATGTTCATTTGGCTGGTGTATGGCTACTCCTCCCATATTTATGACATTCGCCACCATCATTAAACATTCATAGTAAAAATCATCCTACCGATTAACATATGTTGAATCTAGGTCTAAAATGAGAGGAGTAAGCATACAATTGTAAAGCAAATTTAATATATCCTTTAGGAATGAACATCACTCACCAATTCACTCGATATAATCTATAGTGTTCTGGCATAGATGTGAATATGCATCAAGTGGTCATTGTGCGAGCCGGCATAGACGAATTGGACAGCAAGATCCTGAAAGAGTACTTGGAAGACGCACGTCTATCGTGCAGAGAAGTCGCAAGGAGGATAGGTACTTCTACAGCTACGGTTCTTGCGAGGCTCCGCAGACTGGAGGAAGAGGGGGTAATCAAGCGGTACTCGGTCGTGCTGGACTATGAGAGGCTTGGCTACAATGTCACGGCTATCACTGAGATTGTGGTCTCCAAAGGACGACTGCTGGAGATGGAGAAGGAGATAGCTATGCTGCCTAACACTCTTGCGGTCTACGATGTCACTGGAGTGACTGACGCGATAGTAGTCTCCAAGTTTAGGGGTATGGACGAGTTGAGCAGGTTTACCAAGAGACTCTTAAGCCTTCCCTACGTGGAAAGGACCAACACACACATAGTGCTTGCTAGCGTCAAGGAAGATTTCAGACTTCTGCCCTGATCTCCAGTGGGCAGGGGTCAGCTCATGCGGATCATTCGTAGGGTAGCAGTTTCTTGATGTAGTCTGCGTACTCTCTGAATTTCTCTAGGCTGAACTCGACTGGTATGAGATGGTCTGCAGATGGGATGTAGCCACCCGTCTCCTTGAGTAATGGGACTTTGGAGTCGACTTCCTTCCTCATCGCCTCGCCGCCTTTGGCAAGTTCTCTCTTGTCCAGATTGCCAATGAGGAAGAGTTTGTTTCCGCACTTCTTCTTGATTTCTACTGCGTTCATGTTGCAGTTGACTTCCAAAGGCCACATGCCTGTTATTCCTGACTCGATGAAGAGGTCTATCATCGGGTTTACGTTTCCGTCGCTGTCTACCATGATCCTGTCGATCTTGTTCTTTCGCAGAAATCTTGTTAGGCTCTTGTAGTGTGGGAGGCAGTACTCTCTGAATGATTTGGGTGACATGAGGGGGCCGTGTTTCTCGGCCATGTCTTCCCACCAGAATACCATATCGATGCGGTCTTTCAGGGTCTCCACGGCTTCGCGTAGTGTCTCCCTTATGTAGTATTCCCAGTGTTCCGCCATGTCATAGATCAATTCTGGATCCTTGTGCAGCATGATGTTGAATGGTGCGATTCCCATAAGTTCTGCGCCAAAGCCGTAGAAACCGTTGAAACGCAGCATCGTTATGCCTCGCCGATAGTTCTCGAAGACTTTGATGTAGTCGTCCTTGTTCCAGTCCTTGGGGTATCTTCTGGAATCTTCAGGGTCAAGCCGTTTCTTGTATGCTTGCCAGCTTTTCTTATCCTTCACCGGGAACTCTGTGAACATGGGCATGCTATACCACGTTCTCTCCTCGCTCTTGATGCGTTTCGCAACGGCGCCAGTCTCAGTCATCATGGTTAGGTACCTTTCATCCTCCTCAAGCGCCCTTTGCTTGAACCGCGGTAAGGGGCCTATGTCAACTGGGACGATGCATCCGTAGAAGCTTTGACAGCCGAAATAGGAGTAGGCGTCGAACCCTTTGACCGCGGGCCAGTTGTAGAGGTTTGTTCCGCCTCTTCCCATCTCCCACTCTATAACAATCACTTTGTCAGTGGGAAGCCCCTGTCTGAACCAGGTCATAGTAGTCTCGTCATAGAGACTCTCAAGCCATGGTAGAACATCGGGCCTGCGAAAGTTCAATACAGCCTTCATTCTTTCCCGCGGCGTCATTTGGCCGTCCACCTCTTGCATATCTCGACTCCTTCGACAGCGTCAAGGGCAGCAGCGTCTGCGCCGACCTCCTCTGCGAACTGCTTGGTTACTGCGTTGCCTCCTATGATGACCTTCACTCGACTTCTGACGCCAGCCTCTTTCAACCCATCTATCACAACTCTGACTTCTGGAAGTGTTGATGTTAGGAGGGTGGACATACCCACTATTCCCGCATTGATTTTCTTCGTTTCATCGATGAATGTTTTCGGATCTACATCCACACCGAGATCATGAACTCTGAAACCGGAGAATTGAGCGATCATGCCAAAGATATTCTTGCCGATATCGTGCATGTCTCCCCTTACCGTGCCAAGTAGGATAGTCTCTCCCTGCTCGACATCAGACTCTTTCATGTGTGGTTTCAGCACGTTTGATAGATTGGTCATTATCTCTCCCGCGTAGAGGAGCTCAGAGAGGAAGTATTCTCCTTTCTCGTAGCGACTTCCTACCTCATCTAGTCCTCTTTTGAGAGCTTTCTCAATGATCTCTGTTACGGAATGCTTCTTCAGTGCCTTCTCAACAAGCTTAGTGACATGGTCAAGTGGCTCAAGGTTTGAGATTGATTTTGAGATTTCCTCCAGGATTTCGCCTGTTTTTTTGGAGCTCATAGCCGTTGGTTTCGGATGGGCATGATGATAAGGTTTTCTCAGAAGAAAAAGACTTGACAGTGATCTCAGCGAGGCAGACACGCACGGAAATATCTCCTCGCTCTGCCAAAACCTAATATATTTGCAGCGAAGCCCAAGCCACCATAAGAACCATTGCCACGAAGGAAGTGCACGAGCGCGTCGAAATTGGTAACGCACAAAGTTCGATACATGAAAGCGGTTTATCGTCAGGTTCCAGACATGGTTCCGGTCGACGGTGGACTAGACCTTGTTCATGCCCAAAGAATCTTAGGCAAGGCTCCTATGGGCGCCTTCATCTTCAATTCATTGAGGACAGACGATCTAGACATGGCAGATGTAGCCACGCACAACCAGCGGTTGCTGAACGAGGCCTCCATCAAGCTCGACTTCGATGCCCTGATGATATATGATTGGAACCTATATCCTGATGGCTTCAGACCTCATTTTATGAGTGGCGACAGCTATGTTGATCACATCGGCAGGATTCATCGAGTAAAGCCAGACGTGAAGACGACCTACTGGGTTGATGGCACCGTAAAGTCACCTGCAGATCTCGAGGAGTTTGAGCTTCCCAGTCCCGACGAACTCAACATGGATCTTGTAGACGAGACAGTGGCTACTGCAAAAGGGGAGTATCCCGTTATTTGTTGGTGCCACTCAGCCTTCATTGGTCCCTGCCAGATACGGGGAGGGATCGACAAGTTCATTGTTGATCTGTACCGGCAGCCGGACTTTGCCAGAGGATTGATTGAGAAAGTCTTCAAGTTCCAGATGGAAATAGTTGGGCGGGTGATCAAGGCCGGGGTAGATATCATCGTAGAAGGAGATGACATAGCAGACCTGAAGGGGCCGATGATCTCGCCAAAGCTTCTCCGAGAATTCTACTATCCATACGCACGGAAGTTTGTCGAAAAATGTCACACGCATAATGTGCCGGTTATGAAGCACTCAGACGGAAACCTCTACCCTATCCTTGATGACTTGGTCAACCTCGGAATTGACGGTTTACATCCAATGGAGCCAAGCGTTATGGATCTTGGAAGAGTAAAACAGCAGTATGGCGATCGGATCTTTCTACGAGGGAATGTTGACTGCGTACAGGTTCTTCCCTACGGTTCGGAGGAGGAAGTGCGACGCGAAGTCAGGCGATGCATAGATGCCGCCGCCAAAGGCGGAGGATTCATTCTTTCAGAGAGCAACTCTTTCCACAGCAACGTTAAGACAGAAAATATCCAAGTGATGATTGACGAAGCCAGAAAGTATGGAAAGTATGCTTGAACTGGTGTAGGTCAAGATATAGTCGATTATGTTTGAGAGATATTCTGATAGATTTCTAGAGCGTGCGTCCGGAGTTCTGCCGGCAGACCGAAAAGATGCCCCGGCTGTACGCGCGCGTGCTCTCATGCTTTTTCAAGACCATCTCTTATTCAGCTTGAAATCTGCTTGGTTGACAGTCTTAGACAAGAGTCAAGTCATCATGATCCGCCATGCTCAATCCCCTCATTGTGATTGAAAGGTTGTTAAGGGATAGGAGACAGAAAGGATGGTGAAGCTGGAAGCTGCAGATAGTATCTGT
>CAZVKZ010000064.1:0-7195 GCA_964627775.1 uncultured Candidatus Bathyarchaeia archaeon
GGCGGAGACTTAACTGGAAAGATGGTTATCCCAATGATACGAAATGGCGGTGAGTACTCGTACAGTCTCTTTGGGAGAGACACGAAATTCAAACGAACACAACTAGAAGAGGAGTGCTCGAAAGTAGCGAACGCAGGCTACTATCCGCACCCCTGTGATAAAGAGGAGTTTCAACGCCTGAGAAATGACGAACAGGCCCAGAATGACCTATTCAACCGACTCATAGCACAGAGAATGGAGGACTGGATGGATCTCGCATCGACTAGATTCAATGGCAGATCTCCGCTCTACGTCTCTCCTGGCAATGACGACCGTCCAGTCATTGATGAGATCCTTGAGAATAGTGCTTCAATAGTTGCGTGTGAAAGGAGACTAGTCCACTTACCTGACGGCTATGACATGGTTACATGTGGCTGGGTGAACCCTACCCCATGGAAGACAACAAGAGAGGTACCAGATGAGAAGCTTGAGCCCATGCTCGAAGAACTAATGACTAAAGCGCAGAACTACGAGAAGCTCGTATGCAACTTCCATGCGCCTCCATACAATTCCGGCTTGGACACCGCGCCAAAACTTACGAAAGACCTCTCGGTCAAGGTCGGTATTGGAGGGGTCGAACTCGGTCCTATGGGGAGCAGGGCCGTCAGGCGAATTATCGAGAAATACAAACCTCTGCTGGGACTTCACGGCCATATACATGAATCGGCTGGTTTCAGAAGGATCGGTCGAACCCTCTGTATTAACCCTGGATCCGAATATGCAGAGGGTGTGCTCCGTGGCTACCTAGTCTTCCTAGGTGAGGAGAAGGTCCAAGGCCACTGGAGGGTCTCCAGCTAAATCACTAATCCTCTTATCAGTCAGCATCCTGTCAAATTATGACATAGTCTTTTATAGAATTTAATACACTTCATATTCTGGAGAAAAATGGCACGAGGAACTTTCGTTAGAGAGGCTACGGGTCTTGTCAGAGAGTTCGGTCCTTTCATGGTACTCATGATGGCCATGAACAATATGATAGGCGCTGGAATCTGGGGACTTTCAATACGTATGCCATACACATATCCTGGCTCGGATCCAACACTAGCCTTCGCGATAGGACTGATACCAGCTTTCTTCTTTGCGATATCGTATGCATGGCTTTCCTCCTGCATGCCAAGAGCGGGTGGAGACTACGTCTTCATTTCAAGGACGATCAGCCCCGCACTGGGCTATTTAGTGACTATCGGCAACTTTCTAGGCAGATGGTTCTCAATAGGGTTCCTGCTCGTGACAGACGTTGCTTTGTGGGGCGTCGCATTCCGAATCCTAGGCAAGGGCACAGCTAATGCAGGCCTAGCTGACTTCGGCACTTTCCTGTCGGCACCGCCCAACCCAATGATAACGCTCGCGGGGGCAATACTTCTCCTCCTGACTGTCTGGTTCTTCTTGTCAGTCGGAGGTACTGCATTCAAGGTATACACAGGAGTGATTTGGTTCATTCCTCTCCTCGGTGGCATCATTTGCATCCTGCTGAATTTTGCCAACCCATTCGCCCCAGCATCCTTCAGCGGCGCGTGGGATGCGGTCTGGGGTACGGGCTCCTATCAGGAGATAGTTGGGATCGCTCAGAAAACTGGATGGAAACTTGGAGAGCCAAACTTTGACGCTACAATAACAGCGGTTGCAGGAGCAGCGTTGTTCGCCTACTCTGGATTTCACAACCCTGCACAATGGTCTGGTGAGATAAAGAATCCAAGGAGAAACATGATGATTGGGATAATCTCAGGCACACTCATCACTGCCGTCATATACATAGGCTTGGCAGCATCAGCATTCTTTGCCGGCGGCGATTTCATCTCACAATACAACTGGGCATACTACAGGGCAAGAGATCAATTCGCAATCACGCCGAAGATTGAGCCTGTCCTACCGATGTTCGGCGTGGTCTTTGCAGGAGGGAACGTTCTTCTTGCACTCCTAATCGCAACAGCTGGTGCTTTCAGCCTCTACCACGTGAACCCAGCAGCACTGATGATGGAAACGAGAAGAGTATTCTCCATCGCCTTTGACAGGTTCTTCCCAGAAAGATTCGCAAATGTCAGCGAGAGATTCCACACGCCAACATGGGCAATCATATTCATGGTTGTCGGAGGAATCATAGGCATAGTAATCTCGTCACCAGTTCTCGGTCCGCTGAGAACACTGGCAGGCGGAATCAACGCGACATTCATGTATCTTCTAGGCTGGCTGTTCACAGGACTGGCGATGGCACTACTTCCAGTCGTTCGACCAGAAATCTATGATAGCATCAAAGCGGATGTAGCAGGGATACCGCTACCCTCGCTGTGTGGCGTCATCAGCTTCGCTCTAGGAGTATACTTCTTCGCTCAAAACGCAAGGGTCATGGCACCCTTGGATCTCTCAATATCATGTCTCGTCCTAGGGATTGCATTAGCCCTTTTCATATACTACTCCTACAAGAACAAGAAAGCGGGCATCGACCTGAAGACCTTGCTCTCCGAGATACCCCCCGAGTAGCCGCACCCCTCCACCTTTTTTTCTTCTGCTCTGTTTTCCCCACTCAACTTTGGAGCACACTAATGCAGCTTGGATACTAGTTCCCCTAGCACGATTTCACACCGGTTAATTTCACTCCTCCAATGAGCGGTATTAGGACGAGTCGATATCGAAACCTTTTCACGTCTTTCTGCAGTTGTTCATGATGAATGGGTTCGCATCCAAGTGTGCGAATACTGTCGGGCCCACCTGCCAATCCATTGTCAGCCGTTGCACTCAAAACACAGGTAATCTTGGACTATTCTGAAGGAGAATAGCCTAGCGTCTCGAAGTGCAAGGGCAAGGGGGTAGATGCGCACCAGATTGGAAGAGGTGTGCTGCCAAACCTCGCCTTAAGGTTAAGAGGGGCCTCAAGGAGTCTATGTTTGATTGCGAAAGAGTTCCGAAATAGAGGTAGACAACTCGTGAAGAGGCGTTGAAGATATGCCGGAAGAATATGAGGGATTCATGATAATCGGTCTGATCTTGATACTTCTGGGATTCCTTTTCATAATGCTCCCTTTCGTATCCAGAATCCTTCCCTCTCTCGGCAAAGTTCCGTCCATACTCTGGTGGACATATCGCAGCGACAATTTCTACTTCGCAACATCACCCATTCTCATAGTAATATCGATAATCTCGCTGTTAGTTTTCATATTCAGCAGATACCTCAGATGATGCATTGATGCATAGTAGCACTCAACCACTAACAGCGGGAAGTGTAGAGGAGCTACTTAGATCACCAACAGTTCACAGGTCTAGGCTTTTCGTGAAAGAGGGGCAGAACGCCAGATGTCTGACCTGTGAAAGGAGATGCTCAATCCCGCCAGGGGAAGTCGGGTTCTGCCGGACAAGAATGAACCTCAACGGCCAAATCTACACATTAGTCTACGGGGACATTTCATCAGTATCAATAAACCCGATAGAGAAGAAGCCGTTATTCCACTTCTGGCCAGGCAGCCGAGCATTAACGGTTGGAACGTGGGGATGCAACTTTCCATGTGCTTGGTGCCAAAACTATGAGCTAAGCCGGACCCCACCAAATCCTATGAGCGCAACCTACACAAGCTCGGAGAACTTGATTCGAATGAGTTCCGGCTCTACGTGGCATGGAACATCCATTAGCTTCAATGAGCCCACGATGCTCTTCGAGTACGCCCTGGACCTCTTCCCCATGGCCAAGAAACTCGGCCTATACAACACGTATGTCTCAAACGGTTACATGACAGTTGACGTGCTTCACATGTTGAGAGATGCTGGGATGGATGCGATCAAGTTTGACGTTAAGGGAGACGCCGACGCTGTTAGAAGACACTGTAAGGCTGATGTCAGCGTCGTCTGGAGGAATGTGGAGGAAGCTGGAAAATTGGGCATGCATGTGGAAGTTGTTGTTCTCTTGATTCCTGGAGTCAACAGTGAGATCGATTCTGTCAAGGAGATCGTCCAGAACCATTTGAGATACGCTGGATCTGATACCCCCCTCCACTTTACAAGATTTCACCCAGACTACCAGATGATAGATCGGGAAGCGACACGGATAGAGACGCTTGAACAGGCACATGCAGTTGCCAAGAAAGAAGGTGTCAACTATGTCTACTTGGGGAACTGCCCAGGCCACACGCTCGAGAATACTTACTGTCCAAGCTGCGGTGAGCTACTCATTGAACGTTATGTTTTCGATATCGCAAACTACAAGATGGGCAAGGATAACACGTGTCCAGCCTGTAGTCATAAAATAGCGGTCACAGGGTACTACAGAGGTTAACCCCTAGACTGACGCTTTGGATGTGGTTGTTGATGGTGGCAGACTACTTCAAAGAACGATGTATCAAAGCCAAGAAGATCATGCAAAAGAACGGTGTCGACGCCATATGCGTCTCCCCTTCATCCGACATGTACTATCTAACAGGTTTCTGGACAGACCCGATTGAGCGACCACTTCTGTGCATCCTGCCAAGAACAGGTGCCCCCCTGTTTATCGTTCCTAAGCTCTACGAGGAACAGGTCAGGAAGACATCATGGATAAAGAACGTAAGAGTATGGGCTGAAGGATCTAAGGTAGCAACCCAGCTCAAAAAGATTCTAAAGGAGTGTAAACTGCTCAAAGGAAGCATAGCAGTCTCAGATCGGCTCTGGCTAAGACACTTCAAGCTGCTTCAAGAAGTTGCGCCGAATGCCAGATTCACATCCACAGCGGATTTGCTGGGCCGAATGAGGATGCTCAAATCGCAGCAGGAGATCGAGCTGATGGAGAAGGCAGCTAAACTCACCGAGGACGCTCTTAAGGCATCGCTGGCTGAGTGCAAGCCGGGAAGGAAGGAGTTTGAGCTGGCGGCTCGACTTGAGTATGAGATGCGGTCGAAGGGTTCCGAAGGAACAGGATTCGAGACCATCATAGCATCCGGATCGAACAGTTCACTGCCACATTACTCGTGCGGCGACAGAATGATCGGCGCCGGTGATGTGGTCACGATCGATGTTGGGGCAATGTTTGGACGTTACTGCTCTGACCTGACCAGAACAGTCACCGTTGGCAAGGCAGATTCAAGGATAGAGAGGATCTTCAATATTGTTCTCAGGGCTCATGATGAAGCGATGGGTGCTGTTCGTCCAAGCGTGACCGCTGAAGCTGTCGATCTCACAGCCAAACGGATAATCAGAGAAGAGGGGTATGGTGAGTTCTTCATTCATAGGACTGGGCACGGAGTTGGCTTGGACATCCATGAATCTCCGTACATCAGCGAGGGCAACCAGACCGAGCTTGAGCCTGGGATGGTCTTCAGCATCGAGCCTGGCATCTATCTTCCCGGAGAGTTCGGGGTTAGAATCGAGGATGTTGTGGTTGTCACTGAGGACGGGTGCAGACCTTTCACAACGTTATCGACCGATATGAGTATTCACTAAGCAAGTGAGTCACTTGGGTAGATAGCGGTATAACCTAGAGAATTCGCTTGAGTTCATCCAACGATCTTATGACATAGTCGGCCTTTACGTGAGATTGCCAATCACGTCTGTGAATGTGCACAGTCTTCATCCCCGCATTCTTCGCACCCTCTACATCTGCGAAGGGTTTGTCACCCACGAAGATAGACTCCTCAGGTCTGACACCTAGCCTTTCTGCTGCAACTAGAAACGGTTCTGGGCTGGGCTTGGACTCCTTAGTCTCCTCACCTGAGACTAGTGTGAGATCAAAGAGGTCTTTGAACGGTTGAATCTCTATTCTATGACGCTTCATTCCCGGCAGACGATCCGTATCCGATACCAAACCAAGCAGGTACCCTTTCTCTTTGAGATAATTCAGCAACTGCATAGTATCAGGATAGGGCTTTGCAGATGCCGCGTAAGCCAGCCAGTACTTTCTAGTCAACTCCTTAACCAGTTCTCTGGGCAGCTTTATTTGTGGTGAAACCTCCTGCATGAGTCTCGGCCACCACTCATCACGATCATAGATGAATCTCCTGTTCATCTCATCATCCAGCTTTTCGATCTTCGAAAGTAGATCTCTCTTGTCAGCAGAGATTCCTCTCTCTTTAAGAAACTCTATGAGGATCCTGCATACCTCAGCGTGGGCTCCAACATGACCTTGGATGGAGTCTATAAGGGTTTCATCAAGATCGAAAAGGACCGCTTTGACTTTGAGGTGGTTTTGGCCTTTTGCTTTTGACATTGTCTTGTTCTGGAACCGTCCTTTCACAGTCTTTTGGGAAGGAACCCAAGCTTCTGTAGCTCCATCCTTAATTTCTTTTCGCGAAGAACCATCTCTCTTGACGCGAATTTTCTCTCCCAATTCTCACTGAGACTCCCGACATCTCGCCTGAAGTACTTCATGTTGACCAGTATCTCATTGGCCCTGCCGTAGTCGCTCAGCATCGTCTTCACAGTCGGTGGGATGTACCTGTTGCTGTGTAGAACGATATCGATCTTCCATCTTGGTCGAAGTGGGGGCTTCTCATCTGGATAGCCGATGCAGAGCAGGAGAAGGGGCAGGGTTCTGCTCGGAAGATTGAGGAGCTTTGAGATCTCTGTTAGGGCTTTCCAGTGGTAGATCGTGAAGACCGAGCCGAGACCGAGATTCTCAGCAGCAACCACCATGTTCTGAGCTGCGAGGGAGGCGTCTATGACGCTGTGCAGGAGCCCTGTGACCTCACCTAAATAGCAGTCTGTGTTGAGTGCTTCAAACAGCTTCAGCGGCCTTGCAACATCGCAGCATATGAATATCCATACCGAAGCTGATTCCAAGGTCTGGTTCTTGCCCAGAAGCGCGATTATCGCTCTCCGTTTCTTCAAGTCCTTGATCTCTATGAAGTTGTAGAACTGAGCCCCACACGATGTCGGAGCCCTCTGCCCCGCTCTGACTATGAGCCTGAGCAGCTTTTCGGATACGGGCCTCTTGGTGAAGTGTCTTATACTCCTTCGCTCAAGGATCGAGCGCAGCAGCGTCACGGTCTCTTGGTGAAAAGCCAGGTTTGCCACATCCCGAATGGCGGATGGAGACGAATATGAACGAGAAACCTATATCAAGACAGAGGAAATAACAGAAGTGCTGGATTGGGTCGGTAGTTCAGCTGGGCTAGAACGTCCGCCTTACACGCGGAAACCAGAATTGGCCGCAGGGTCGGGAGTTCAAATCTCCCCCGGCCCACCAAAATTCTGAGGTTAC
>CAZVKZ010000065.1:0-7160 GCA_964627775.1 uncultured Candidatus Bathyarchaeia archaeon
GGCGATCTCCACAGTTAGCTTGGCAGACTGGAGAGCTCTGGGGAGTTCGAATGCTCCCCTAGCGTACGCCGCATCTATCGTCTTGGGTGAAAACGCATTTGTGATCCTATCCGTCATAGCCCTGTTTGCAACCGCCAACACAGTACTGATACTTTTGATAGTTGGTTCCAGGATGGTCTATGGTATGGCCAAAGACGGTTCTCTTCCCAAGATCCTATCAACTGTTCACAAGAGCAGCGGGACGCCATGGGTTGCTGTTTTGGCAGTAATGGTTTCGTCTATGATCTTCGCCATGTTTGGCGACATACGCTTGGTCGCGGGAGTAACAAACTTTGCAACATTCATGATCTTCGCTTCTGTAAACCTCTCCTTGATTTGGTTAAGGTATAAGCAGCCTTCTCTGAGGAGGACTTTCAAAGTCCCGTTAAATATTGGTAAGTTTCCTCTCTTATCTTTACTAGGATTGATCTCCTGCATATTTATGGTGTCTTATGTTGACCTGTTGGCGATCATTATCGGTAGTCTTACACTGACTAGTGGCGGGATTGTGCATATGATGCTGAAACACCGTAGGTTCGCTGAAATTACGGATTGATCTCTAGCGATTCTTCCATTTTGGTAATAAGAATTCATAGAGATCTTTCGAGGAAAAGATCTCGGCATGCGACCTCTGAGTAAACCAGATCTAGGAAACTAGGCAAAGCTACGCTTTGTGCCCCTAGCACGGTAGTTAGGAGTTTTCTCTAACCTAAGGTTCTAAGACCAGAGGCTGCTGACCGGGTTCAATCCAGTCTTCAGGACGGCCCACGGTCCTTTCTTCGCAAGAAATGTGGCAAGGTGTCTTTGACCTAAGGTTTCTCTAGTGATCTGATAAGTCAGCCTTCTTACCTGCAGCTCATCGTATATGCCCAAGGAGTGAAGGTATTCGTGGAGCAGGACGCTGTAAACGAATGATTTTATGCCTGCGAAGGCCACCTGATATTTGACAATGAGAGCGATGAGTGCACTGTTGAGAACGATTGCATTGGTGCCGACCTTGTGGAAGGCACCTACGCCGAGCGGCAGGTCCCGCAGATACAAGTCTAAGCCTCCTCTCTCCACGCCCAGAAGATCTTTGACGGAACGCCTAACTACTTCAAAGACCCCCTTGAAATCACTGGCCTCCTGAAGACTTGTGTCATAGGATCTGTCGAAGTTCGATCTCTCGACACACCAGATGTCTGAGGCATCTGTTTGAAGACTTGATAGGTCTTCTGGCGGTGGGGATGAGAAGTCCGTAAGCATCATGATGATCGCCTAGAGTATTCTACTGGATGTATGATTGGACCGTCTTCTCCAGATCTGGAATTATCTGAGGCAGCTCCACTTCCCCCTTCTCCAGGAATCTCCCAACATTCTTCTCAGCGAGGCCTCTGACAACGAACTCAGTGGTTGGATGGTTTTCTCCGAACACGCTCTTGGTGATTTGGTAGGATAGCCCTCTGACTTGCCGTTCATCCAGGTGGCCGAGGGAGTGTAGGTACTCGTGGAGGAGGATTGTGAACACGTATGAGTTTATCTCCCGAATCGACTTCCCGGCTTTCACGACCGCGTTCAGAAGTCTGCGATTCAGGACTATTGCGTTTGATCCGACCTCATGGAACGCTCCGACCTGGGTTGGAAGATCTGCAAGTACCAGCATCAGCCCTACGCGTGCTTCAGCAAGGGTCTCCTTGACAGCCTTCTTGACCAGTATGAAGATGTCGCTGAAGTCCTTGCTCTGGTCTAGACTCTTGACGTATCTTGACGGAGTATTCATTTGCTCACTCGATTGAAGTCTTCTGAGCGCGTTATAGGGATGCCACTGGATGGGGTAGCGAGCTCAGAATTTTTGTTACTTTAAGTAACAAACCTGCTTATGAACATTGCTCCGAGAGCCTATCTGAAGCATCTACAGCAGGAATGGCTCAGAAGCGTGATATGAGCTTCTTACGAGCGGTCCTGAGAAGACATGCTTGAACCCAAGCCTCTCGGCCTCGATCCTGTAGCGATCAAACACCTCAGGCCTAACGTACTCCTCTACTGGGAGGTGGTTCTTGGATGGCTGGAGATACTGGCCAATCGTCACGATATCAACCCCTCTGTCTCTCAGATCTTCAAGGGCCTCCAAAACCTCGGACTCTGACTCGCCGATGCCAACCATCAACGATGACTTCGTATGCATGTCGCGATTGAGCTTCTTGATGTTCTCAAGAACTTTGAGTGAGGTCTCGTAGCTTGCTCGGGGATCTCTGAGCCTTTTCTGGAGTCGCTTGACCGTTTCGATATTGTGCCCAATCACATCAGGCTGAGACTCTACGACCTTCCTGAGGTTTTCAGTGTTTCCGCGAAAGTCAGGTATGAGAACCTCGACTTTTGAGGCTGGCGAGAGATTCTTGATCGCTCTCACGCAGCCTGCGAAGTGTTCAGCTCCGCCGTCGGGTAGGTCGTCCCTGTCGACGGACGTTATCACCACATATCTTATTCCAAGGTTCTTTGCAGCTTCGGCTAGCCTCTGTGGCTCTGTAGGATCTAGGGGTCTTCCCATTCTGGCGCTCTCCACTGCACAGAAGCGGCATGAACGCGTGCAGACATCACCTAGGATCATGAAGGTTGCTGTTCTATTTCCCCAGCATTCGGTTGAGTTTGGGCAGTGAGCTTCCTCACAGACAGTATTCAACCCAAAGGTCCGCAGAGTCCTCGCAATATCGAAGTAGTCTTCAGACTTCCGAAGCCTGATCCTTATCCAGTCTGGTTTACGCATCTGCGCTCGCTGGGTTTCCGGCTTGGCTGCCTGACTCAACGAATGATCCCCTTCGATGATCGGTTGAAGGTTGAGTATCCGGGTTGCTTCATCTTCATTACGTCTGGGCAGTTGATAAGCGATTTCAGTTGGCTTGTGCAGAGCAACTTACAGATTCTTGGTTATCTCTTTTGTTTACGCTGTTCGGTGCCTGATGTATGGTGCTTGGTGATCCTTTTTCTTCTGTGAGAGCTTCGCCACGATCGAGATCCCTGGCTTCACAGCGGCAAGGGGTTGAGATTCAATGATTCCTTCCTTGACTGCGCCCTGAAAGACCTCATCCCCAATCTCTGAACGGACAAGGACTGTTGTCCAGCCTTTGGGTGATCCAACCGCCCCCACCGATATGTCTGAGAGTTCAGCGCAGAAATCCTGGCATTTGAGGCATCCCGGAAGGACATACTGGTTGAGCTCCTGAACAGGAAGATCCATGAGGAGCTTTTCGCCAGTGTAAAGGTTGAACCGATTGTTCTTGATGTCAACCTTTTCGATCTGTTCTAGGGATATCTGGTTCTTTGTCTGGACAAAATCTAAGAAGAGTTTGTTGAACTTGAAGCTCTCATAGCAGAATACGCCTATTGCGAGTTTGACGAGTTCACCAAGCTTTCGGTGACCAAGAGGAGAGGTTGTCAGCCTTCTTAGTCCCTCGATCTGGCAGGGAAGACCGACTAGGCCCAGCCTCGATTTTGGATAGCCAACCGCTGCCTCGGCAACGCCGCTGACCGTGGCCCCTGTCGTATACTTTGATCTCATGGTCTTTAGAAGTTCATCGAAGCTGCTGGAGACGAAGGGCTTTGGCCTCCAGTAATCTTTCTCATGCACCCCAGTTGTGACCGTGTGTTCCACGATACCTTTTGAGAGCGCGTGAGCGAGTAGGCTGGTCACGGCACCGCTGTCTTGTCCCATCATTCTTATCTTTGGATCTGTTGCCCGCGCAGAGTACGCTCCACGTAGAATCCCCGTGAATTTCTCCTTTTCATTCCTTAGGCGACCGAAGAAGAGTTCTTCAATATCATCTACAGGGAGTTCAATCCTCGGGCAACCATGATAGCATAGTCCGCATAAGACGCACATTCCCTTAATCGTAGGCTTCTCATCCTCTGTTGGGAAGAGCACGCTTACCGGGCATGAGGCGATGCATGTTCCGCAGAACATGCAGAGATCAGTGGTTACAACCTCTTTGTAGAGAGTCCCCCAAATCTTGAGTTGAGGTTTAGCCAAATGAGCAAGCACCTTTTCCTGAGGAGTTGTGACTCAAAGGTTTATAGACTTTGGATGCATTCAAAAAGTTTGTGAAGGTACAGATTTAACTAAGTCAATAGAATCAATTGATTCCTTCATATCACTGGCGATGGCGATATAGATCAGAGTCTGGGTGAAGGTCTTGGCAGATGAAGAGATGATAGTGACGCCTTGGGAGGTCTCAGGCGAGATCGACTACTCAAAACTGATAGAGGAATTTGGTACACAGCCCCTGAACGAGGAACTCCTCTCCAGAATAAAGAGGCATACTGGTGAGCTTCATATTCAGCTGAGGCGTGGAGTCTTCTTCTCCCATAGGGATTTTGACTGGCTTCTTGACAGGTACGAGGCCGGTGAAAAATTCGTACTCTACACTGGCAGGGGCCCCTCAGGGAACGTTCATCTGGGCCACGTCATACCATGGCTATTCACTAAATATCTTCAGGACGCTTTTGACGCGAAACTCTACTTCCAACTCACCGATGATGAGAAGTTCCTTGTGAGCCAGAATCTTACCCTCCAGGACACCCTTGGACTCACTTATGATAATGCCCTTGATGTTCTCGCCTCAGGCCTCGATCCCAAGAAAACCTTCCTCATCTCAGACGTGAAGAACATTCAGACCCTCTACAAGGTCGCTATTGAGATCGCAAAGGGCGTGACCTACTCGACAGCAAAGGCTGTCTTCGGCTTCAAAGAAAGCTCAAACATAGGCATACTCTTCTTCCCCGCCCTGCAGGCCGCACCGTGCTTTCTGGAGTCAGCCATAACAGGCAAGAATGTTCCCTGCCTGATCCCCGCAGCCATAGACCAGGACCCCTACTGGAGAATAGCAAGGGACGCCGCGTCAAAACTCAACTACTACAAACCCGCGCAGATACACTGCAGGTTCCTCCCAGGCCTCGGAAAGGGTGGCAAGATGTCCTCATCAATGCCTGAGACATGCATCTTCACAACAGACACCCTCAAGGATGCTGAGAAGAAGATAATGAATGCGTTCACGGGGGGCAGGGCCACGGTTGAGGAGCAGAGGAAGCTAGGCGCGGACCCCTACATATGCCCGATCTACTATTATGAGAGATATCTCTTCGAACCTGACGACGCAAAGCTCGCCGAGATAGAGGCGACATGCAAGAGCGGCGAACTCTTATGCGGGGAACACAAAGCCGCACTGGCTCCAAAAGTCACCAAATTCCTAAAGGAGCACCAAGAGAGAAGGGAGAAGGCTAAAGATGTCGTCTCAGACTGCTTCATCGACTCCTGCGACAGGAAGCTTCAGGAAGCCCTAGGATTGGAGAGGTTTTGAGATATAGGCTCCCGCGAGGAATGCGCTACTCAACTCTGGATGAAAGGCTAAGCTTCTATCGGAAAGAGTTCAGGCTTGATGAAGTCTCCGAATGGCTAAGCAAACGCAGAGGGCACAATGTCTTTGCGGTTATAATCGGTCGACACACAAAGCTCTATCCGAGAGAGTTCAGCAAGAACTTCTCCAAAACGATACTCATTGACGACTACAGGAACCTTGAGGAAGTCAGAAGTCTCCTTGTGAGGTTCCAGCCAGAGGGGGTATACTATGATAGGAACATCTACGGTGAAGGCGGTGGCTCAAGAAGGGTTCTGGGCCAGGAGCTGGCCTTTGACCTTGATCCAGAGAACTTGGTATGCCCCAAACATGGAGACCTGAAAGACAAGATGAAGCGCCATCAGGGGCTGAGTTTCTGTATGCTAGAGTTCAGGCTGATCAGGGAAAAGACCATCAGCCTTCATGAGAGGCTCGCCGGACTGTTCTCTGAAACCTCAATAGTCTACTCTGGAAGGGGTTTCCACATCCATGTATTTGATCCTGAAACGGTGGGTTGGCCGCGAAGGCGTAGAAAAGAGCTGGCTACGAGGATGAGGAGGGAAGGTTACCCTATCGATGAATGGGTCACGACGGGTGGGATGCGCCTTATCAGGCTACCTTACTCACTTCACGGGATGGTTTCCAGAAAAGTCCTCCCGCTAGGGATCAGGGAGCTTGAGAGGTTCGACCCAGCAAGTAGCAGTGCGTGCATTCCCAAGTTCATGAGGAAAAGCTAGCGTCGACGAGCCTTCTTCTTCATCTTCTTCGGCTTCTTGGCCTTCTTCTTGGGCTTCCTCGCTGATTTGGCGGGTTTCACGGCAGGCTCTTCCGTAACTATCTCAAGAATCTGTTTTGCGCCAACTTCTTCTTTGCCGTAATAGTAGTACTGTTTCTTCTTCTCCTCAGAAGGTTCCATCAGCTCATCCCACACTATTGATAGCGATGTGCTTTGATAAAAGTTTGGGCGTCAAGAGGCTAGGCCGACGCCGCTGATCTCAGCCCCGCACTTAGGACATTTCGAGTCCACGATCCTGTTCTCTAGGATCTCGTATCCGAACCTGCGTATCAGCCTCTCATTGCACTTGTGGCAGTTCGTATTCTCGCCTCCCTCAGATGGCACATTGCCCATGTAGACGTACCTGAGGCCTTCCTGAACCCCAATGTCACGTGCCATTCTAAGGGTTGAGACAGGCGTTCTCGGCAGCTCCAGAAGCTGGTACATTGGGTAGAACTGGGAGACATGCCATGGAACCTCTGGCCCCACACTCTTTATGAACCCTGCAATCTCGCGTAGCTCCTTCTCTGAATCATTAAGTGTGGGAATCACAAGCGTTGTTATCTCCACCCATACTCCAAGCTCCTTGTGGAGCCTGATATTGTCGAGTACAGGTTGGAGCCTGGCGCCGCAGTTCTCCCTGTAGAACTCGTCAGAGAAGCTCTTCAGATCAATATTCGCAGCATCAAGATAGGGCGATATTGCTCTTAGGGCCTCCTCGGTGATGTAGCCGTTTGTGACAAAAATGTTCTTTATCCCTTCTTTGCTTGCAAGACGGGCTGTCTCATATGCGTACTCAAAGAATATTGTCGGCTCAGCGTAGGTGTAGGCTATGCTCTTGCATTTGTACCGCTTTGCCGCTGACACCACCTCTTCAGGCGGGAGATCTTCCCCAAATATTGGGCCGTAATTCTTCGGCGCCTGGGAGATCTCATAGTTCTGGCAGTTTCTGCACTTGAGGTTGCAGCCGACAGTAGATA
>CAZVKZ010000066.1:0-7141 GCA_964627775.1 uncultured Candidatus Bathyarchaeia archaeon
TACACCTCTCTATTCGTCGGCAGCGTCAGATGTGTATAAGAGACAGATACGTAACAATACGATCCCACCCAACCGCTCAGATATACGCCTCATACGGCACAGACGGCATAATGTCAATGATGCATGAGTACGGAGACGTCCCAGTAAAATATTTCACAAAGGGCTCATGGCCCGAGGGCGTAGAGAAGATAAACGGAGAGGCGATGGCCAGATCAATCCTTAGAAAGCAGTGGGCCTGCTACAGATGCATAATCGCATGCGGAAGAGACGTAAAGATCAACGGGTACGGCCTCAAGACAAACGGAGCCGGACCAGAATATGAAACCTGCGCCTCCCTCGGAACACTATGCATGAACAATGATCTCGACTCAATAGCCGTAGGCAACGAGCTCTGCAACAGATACGGAATCGACACGATCTCAGCCGGAAACATGATAGCGTTCGCCATGGAATGCTACGAGAGAGGCCTCATCACATCAAAAGACACAGACGGAATAGAAATGAAGTGGGGCGACAGCAAGGCCATAATCGACATGCTCCACAAGATCGGAAACAACGAAGGATTTGGAAAAATTCTAGCGAAAGGAGTCAGAGAAGCCTCCAAGAAAATAGGCAAAGGAGCAGAGGATTTCGCCCTCCACGTCAAGGGCCTGGAGATACCGATGCACGATCCAAGAGCCTTCAAGGGCCTCGGACTCCAATACGCAACATCCCACAGAGGCGCATGCCACCTGAGAGGACTCGTCTACCACATCGAGCAGGGAGAGCGCATACCAGACCTCGGAATACACAAAAGATACCAACGCTTCACAACCGACGACAAAGCATTCCCCGTGATCGCAGTCCAAAACTGGCACGATGTCCTCGACTCACTGATAATGTGCAAATTCGCCATCCTACCACCAGCCTCAGTCCTCGCCATGCTCAACATGGTTACAGGCTGGGCGATGAAGCTCGACGAGCTAAAAGCTGTCGGCGAAAGAACATATAACCTGAAGAGACTCTTCAACATAGCCTGCGGCGCCACAAGGCGTGATGATACACTGCCCAAACGCTTCCTCGAGGAGCCACTTTCTGATGGTGGAAGCAAAGGTCAAGTGGTCGAACTAGACTCCATGCTCGGAGAGTACTATCGCCTCAGAGGCTGGGACGAGAACGGCGTTCCAACACCTCAGAAACTTAAAGAACTAGATCTCCCAGCCACCTCTTCCAGACTCGACAGAATGAAAAGCAGAAATCCACCCAAATAGATCTCCTTCTTATCCAACTTGTCGTCAGCATTCCTTGTCTCAACATTAGCACACAGATGGAAGAGGGTGTGAAACGTCTACTATGAATATTGATCAGGCCAGCCATCCGCTAACCAGAATAGATGAAGCAACAAGACTATTCCACGGATCTATCAGATTGGCAAGACTGGAGACAGAGACTCTGCCTCTCCAAGACTGCTTAGGCAGGATCTTGGGAAAAGATGTCGTCGCCCCACGCGATGTTCCAGACCTTGATCAATCAGCTGTCGACGGCTACGCTGTCTCTGCGAAGGATACTTTCGGTGCTTCACAGACCAACCCGGCCCTTCTGCGACTAAAAGCCCCTAGCCAAGAACCTGAACCTACTATCGCAAGTGGAGAAGCCATATACGTTCACACAGGCTCACCGACTCCAAAGGGCTCCGACGCAGTCATCATGATTGAATACACAAAGAAGATTGAACCGGAAACAATCGAAGTCTACAAGCCAGTCTCACCCGGCGAGGACGTTTCATGGCGAGGCGAGGACGTAAGAAGCGGAGAAGTGATCCTCAAGGAAGGAACGAGGCTGAAGCCTCAAGATCTCGGCATGTTAGCGAGTCTGGACATTAATTCAGTAGAGGTTTTCAAGAAGCCTATAGTCGGGATCCTCTCAACTGGGAGTGAGCTTGTTCCGCCAGGCTCTGAGAGAAAAAGAGGACAAGCCGTAGAGATTAATAGCATAATACTCTCAGCCATGGTCAGAGAATGCGGAGGCGAGCCTTTCCCACTGGGAATTGCCAAGGACGATTTTGAAGCAATACGCACACAGATCAAGGAAGGCTTGAGGAGAAGCGATGTTCTTCTGGTGACTGGTGGAACATCAGTCGGCCAGATGGATCTCACTACGAAAGCGATAGAGTCACTCGGCGAACCAGGCATTATTGTTCACGGAATTGCAATGAGACCTGGAAGACCCACTGCCCTAGCCTCTCTTGAGGGAAAGCCAGTACTCAACCTCTCGGGTTATCCTGTAGCCGCGATGATAGGATTCTACATCTTTGGAAAACCGCTTCTGGAGAAGCTGCTACGAACGGAGAGGGAACCTGAGCCCCGCATCCGAGCTAGAGTAACCAGAAGAGTAGCCTCGGCGATCGGCATGAGAAACTTTGTCCGCGTCCATGTCACAAAAGATGGAGAAGATTATGTGGCAGAGCCTGTCAGAACCACTGGCTCAGGGATAGTCTCTAGCATGATCAAGGCAAATGGCTTGATGGTGATTCCTGAGGAGCTTGAGGGCGTGGACGAGAACGCTGAAGTAGATATTATATTGTTCAGGCCGATCGAGTGAGTTGTAAGGCCCTCTCACAACCAGTCTGCGTCAGGCGACTTGGAATAGGTTCTTCCTAATCTCCACCAAGTATCCGAGGCTTTGAAGTTCAAGGACAGCAGCCACGGCTGACCGCTCATCCTCAATCTCCGCTTCGCTCCGAATCAACGAGACAAGCTCCTCCAAAGTGAGCTTTTCCCCGCGGTGGGACTCAACAACCTGCAAGGCCCTGGAGAGATCCCTACCCTGACCAATGCCTCCTGCACTGGTTGTCCCTGCCAACTTCTCCAACCTCTGCGCATCCGTCTCACGCTGCGGTCTCGGTTCCATTGCTTTGCGCTCTGTGGCCTGGTCCTTTAGCTTGAATCCGAGGCCTTCCTTCTTCAACCTTGCCTTAGCCTCCAGAACCTTCTCGTGCTCCTGATACTCATCCTTGGCCTTCTCAAGGAGAAAGTTGACCTTCTTTGGAACATCCAGACCTGTCAGGATACCTATGTAGGAGGCCCAGCGCAAGTGCTCGGCAGGATAAATACCTAGCATAGCATCCTTTCCTGCCAAGAGCTCGTGCAGAGTCCGTCTTATGGCATCGACTTGCACCGTGGTAAAGAGGTGCGTCGGCCCTTGAACCCCAAAGATCACTCCAGCCGCCGACGCTGGATCTACCTCAGCGAATAGACTGGTATTCCAGCTGCGCCTGAGAGTTACTGCAACATCTTCAACCATGTTCGCCATGGTCTTGAAGTTGGCCAAGGTGGCAAAGCCTGGATACTTAAATATCGATATGAGTTCCGACTCGTCTATCCTATCAGCCCTGCTTGGTAGATTCGCAAGATCAATAAGATCAAGAAAGGTCTGAACAGTGACCTCGTTAACCTTCTCGTAGGCCTCGGTCAGGAGCTTGTCAGGGTAGTGCGCGGTCAGTCTATCGTTCTCTATGCAGATTATCGCCTTAACCGTCTCCTGCCTGTAAAGCAAGTCGATCCCCATAGACGCATTGACCTTTGCCCTGACGGATTCCGTCTCAAAAGGAAGTGTGACTATCGCCACGCAGGTCCTGCCAAACTCACCAACAGTCTCAGCCACGATCGGGGCTACTCCGGAACCGGTCCCCCCGCCCTCTCCAAGCGTAACCAGTACGACATCCGTATCGTCACTGAGCAGCTTCGAGATCAACGCCTTGATGTTTGTTCGGCTCTGGACCGCTGCCGCATGCCCCTCCTGCCAGTTCTTCGCAGCACCCTTTCCGCTACCGATGAGCAACTTATTCTCTTCAGGGATGTTTCTGTGGGTCGCCAGATCAGCTACGTCGCTGTTTATCGCGCAGACATCCATTATCATACCTTTCTTGTCGATCGCAACTCTCTTGAAATCGTCAGCAATCTTTCCGCCACAATGGCCCAAGCCGACAGTCAAAAATCTCAATCTGCAGGCTCCTTCTGAGTGACCTGTCTGAGGATCTCCTCATACTTACCTTCTTCGATAAGGCCCAGATGATGAAGCCTACCTGCTATATCAGAGATATTCATGAAGGAGTGAAGGTTCACGCCGATCTTCTGGAGATTCTCCTTCCCGCCTTCCTGTCTGTCTATTAATACCACAGCCTCAGTGACAACTCCGCCCTCGGCTCTCAACGCTTCAGTAGCATCGATCAAGCTCTTCCCAGTCGTAATGAGATCATCAACAATAATGATGCGATCACCTGGAGTAATTACACCCTCTATTCCTCTTTCCCTTCCATGCGTCCTCTTATCCTTTCTAGCGTAAAGAACCGGCTTTGAGAGCTTGAAGGCCAGGACTGAAGCAAACAGAAGACCAGAGGTTGGCACGCACGAGATCCTGTCGAAACTATCAAGCCCCATAGTATCCCTAACCAAGACCTCGTAAAGCTCTATCACTTTTCTGAACGACTCAGGATAGCTAGGTATGGAACGCAAGTCTATGTAGTACGGGCTGAGCTTTCCACTAGTCAGCTTGAACATTCCAAACTTCAAGGCTCTTGTCTTCAGCAGAATTCTGCATAGCTCAGCCTCTCTGGTATCCATCTCATGAATCATTCTAGGTCAACTCTGTTAAGCAACAGGTGTCTTATACATATTGGTTCTCGGGAGACTACCGCGGTGACAAATGCTACTCCAGACTAAGGTAACCTTTTTGAGGCATAGGCGTCTGGAGAGATCATCCACGACTTGGAGTCAGACCGATACTCGCATATCCCAATGACTATAGGCGGTGACTATAGTGGAAATATGGCTTCCTTACGGTGACACAGAGGTTCGAGTTGGAATCAGAACCGAGAGCCTTGTCGGGCTCGCAGAACCGAAGGCCATGGATCCCCTGAAAGACCTCCCTCAAGAGTTGGCCAAAGCAATTGAAAATCCCATCGGCGCCAAACCCTTGGGAGAACTCGTTGACCGTGAAGATCGCGTCGTGCTTTTCATCGATCTTCCAACCAACAGCTCCTCATTCAACATCACCAGCTCGATCTTGTTTGAGCTCTGCAAAGTCGTGAGCGACGAAAACATCACTTTGATGTGGAGGCATGCTCATGCCGACGCACAATCCAAAGTCCACATCGATGACATAGGCGGAAGGAAAGTGAGAACCGTCGATCTGGGAAATTCCAGCGCGAAAGTTCCCACAGAAGTGACCATCGGCAGAAAAACAGTCCAGATAGACAGCGAATTCGCCAACACCAGTTTCAAGATACTCGTGAGCAGACTCTCCTTCGACCCGATACTCGGACGTACTGGCTGCAAGAGCAGTCTGCTTGGACTGATCGACGAAGAGTCGAGGATTGAAATCTACCGCAGACTGGTACAAACAAGCATCGAGAAGGATCCTTCCGCAGCAGCAGAAGCGATTAAGACTCTCGACTCTTTAGCTTCGTCTCTGGGCCGAAGCTTTGCAGTGGAGGCCCTGACGAGTATGAACGGGGAGGTTGGAAGGTTGTCTTCTGGAGCTCCTAACGAACTTCAAGCTGCAAGCCAAGACCTCCTTGATGAATTCTACAAGATCGGGTTGGAGAAGAGATCTGACATCCTGATCGTTAGTGCTGGCGGAAGACCCCATGACTACACACTTCACAGCTCGCTGGACTCAATCCTGCTGAACAGGGATGCCGTAAAGCATGAAGGCGCGGTAATACTGGTCGCAGAGTGTATTGGAGGCTACGGAGAAGACAGCTTCCGGAAGTGGATTTCCAAAGGCGAGGATCTGAAGAACATGAGATCCCTGCTGAAAAAGGAATTCGAGGTTGGATCCGAAAGAGCGTACTTTCTAAGAGAGCTCCACGAAGGACTCCGAGTCTACCTCGTATCGGTCATGCCTGACTACTACGCAAAGAACATCTTCAAGCTGCGCACCTCAAGGACCGTAGATAACGCACTCGAATCAGCGCAGAGAGCCCTAGGCAAGGACTCAAGCATATCCGTGGTACCGTGTGGCTCTCTCACACGAACCCACCTCCAACCAAGGGAGTGAGGACGGCGCGAAATTGCTCAGACAGCTGCTGATCATCGGGTTGCTTCTTGCCTGCTCCATCCCTCAAGCGTCAGCCGTCAAAGAACCTGAAATGAGATCTGAAATCTCCATTTCAAGGATATCAGAACTGAAGGTCAGGACCGTCATCGTTGGGATACCTCCAGAGCTGGTTAACACAACGTATCTGAAGTGGAACGCTCCGACGTTCAAATACCAACTATACCTGAATCCAGGCGTGACGACGGGGGTCCAGTACAATATCACCTATGACTTCGTCTTCCCAAAGAGAGATTTCGAGGATTCGCTGACTGAATACTTGGAATCTATTGGAAAGAATGAGTCCATCAAAAACCCGTTCTTCAGGGTCAACTTGACAAACACCTTCTACCCTGCCAACCTGACAGAGGATTGGCTGAGCTCCCACGAATCCCTCTACAGCAACTCTTCAGAACCCGCATATACACTGATTCTCGCTAACCTAACCGACAGGCTGCCCTCAGTCACACCAAGCCAATACGACGACTACCGAAAGAGATCGATGAAGGATATCACCCCTCACTACTACAACATGACATATGTCGACTCCGACCTCAACATCACCATCAGAAGGCGGTGGATGACCTCTTGGGGAGGATCCAGCCGCACATACTTCATAGACCTCTCAGCAGGTCCAAGCAATGTCACAAAGCAACTACCGATTCAATGGGCTATAAGAGCCAACAACATAACGCTCCAAACCCCCTACGGCCAGAAGTGGCTAACCCAGTACCTCTCAGACTACATATACGGAGCAGTTGAAGGCCTCATCGCACCAGACTTCATATACCCACTAAATGTTGCGGAAAAGTATACGATAGATATCCTGGTAGTAGACAACAGGACCGACTACACAGTACCGAGCCTGACGCAAGCGCTGAACTTATCAAGAATAAAGATTGAGCTCGAGAGGCTCCTCCCCTGCGCTGATATCCAAGTCAAGACAAGATTCGCCAACGCCACCTCCCTTCCTGACCTCAGCAGCGTGATCACTGAATCAACCTCCCCAAGCAAACAGCATAACACAACGATAGTGGACGCCAGACCAGTATATTACTGGCTGAAC
>CAZVKZ010000067.1:0-7111 GCA_964627775.1 uncultured Candidatus Bathyarchaeia archaeon
ACACTATCCTCTTCGTCGGCAGCGTCAGATGTGTATAAGAGACAGTCTTCAGACTAGGAGGAATAGAAAGGCCGAAATTAGTGAGCTCCCAGTCAGCAAAGGGATGCAAAAGGCTCACCCCCTCTGGCGCTGTGGCCTGCTCCCCAACATTGTAACTTGCACTGTAAGCGTCGCGAACACTCTCAAAAATGGCATCAACAAGGAGGCTATAGCCACCTTCAGCCAGTACTCGAAGGAATCTATGGTATCCTGCGAAGAGCTCGTCAGCGCCTTGACCGGTGAACACAGTATTGACGCCATTTTTCTTCGCCAGGTCTGCGACCCAAGAAAGTGGAACGGCAACGCCCAATCTGACCGGGTTAGCATCCTCGACTCGCCAGACGCATTTCTTCAACGCCTGCTCAGCATCCTCCAGTCCGTATTGATGGTTCTTTACCTTGATCCCTAGACGCTCGGCCGCATCCAACGCCCACTCCGCTGCGGGGTGCCCACTTACTCCCACGACAAATGCTTGGAGGTCAATGCCTAGACTTGACAGAAGGTAAGCCGTAATGGAACTGTCCACTCCACCAGAGAAGCTGATGCCGACCCTCTTGAATCCTGACGCTCTTTCAGTAACAGATTTGCTCAATAAGCGCTCAAGCTCATCAGAAGTCTCTTCTTCACCTCTTTGGATGACTCTTTCTGGTGTGATCTGCCTAATGGGGTGTGGTGACTCGTTTTGGTGCAACCTCCAGAGATGACCTGGTGGAAAAGCTTGGACATCTTTCGCCCCGAGCCTCCAGAGCCCCTTCCTCTCCGTTGATAATGCAGCGAGCTCACTGCTTTTGCAGTAGTAGAGTGGTTTCAGACCTACGGGATCTCGAGATGCAAAGATTTCCTCTCCAGCCAAGATTGTCAATGTGTACTGACCGTCGAACTCGGAGACGAATCTTGCTAACGACCTCTGTGGAGTCTCGCTTGAAAGATAGTCAAGCAATTCATCAAAGGGCTTTTCGAATTCTAAGTAGTCGCTCTCGACTATTATATGTCGGTTTCTATACGGTCTCGGCTGAGGTAGATCATGAGGCCGAAGTCTCATCAGGTTGTACGCTAGTGCAATGTTGGTGCTTTTCATTTCGTTTAGATCATTCAGGTGTCTGGTGAAGAGTGACTCTCTTGGTGTTGCAACTCCGAAGACATCATCTCCCCTATGAGTTTGAGCTTTAATCATTTTGATGAGTTTCGGAATCGCGTCTACCCCTTGCTTTGTCCGTATTGCGCTCACGGCACCCATGATGAGCATCAACTTTGAGATTGTTAGAGATTCTCAGGCACTCTATCTTGGCAGATGTTGCTCTCGTGTCATCTTCTATGTCAGTGACTTATTATGCTCGTCTTCTGGATATTGAGGGTAGAATCTGTTCGGGTTGAACGTGAAGCCACAGATCAGGCATCGATACGTTGTTGGAGAATACGCCATGCTAGGTGAGTCGCCTTTGGGCATGAGAGGGATTCGGATAACATCAGGCGTGCATTAGGAAGAGAAGAACGCGGACTATCTAGAATATGCTGTTATGAATCGTCCTGATCAAGACCCAAGAAGGATTGTCTGCGCAGTCTAGATAACCATAAGTCTTGAAGCTTAGCCAATATTAGTCAGCGATGGTCTATGCCGATCCTCCCGATAGATACAGGCCGCTACGGCAGCCCCCAGATGCGTAGAATATTCGAGGAAGAAAGCAGGCTTCAGAAGATTCTGGACGTTGAAGCCGCTGCTGCCTACGCTCACGCTCAAGTTGGCAACATCCCGAAGGAGGCTGCCGAGGAGATAATCAGGAAGGCAAACACCAGCAATGTCAGGCTTGAGAGATGTAAAGAGATCGATAGTCAGATCAATCATGATCTCATGGCAGTTGCTAAAGCGTTAACCGAGGTCTGCGAGCCACAAGCCGCAAGGTGGGTACACTTTGGACTGACCAGCGCGGATGTCGAGGACACAGCTTACGCATTACAGTTCAAGGAGGCGATTCCATTGATCGAATCTGGACTTGTTGTCATCGAGAAACTATTGATCGATCTCGTCGAGAAGTACAGGACTGCCATCATGCCCGGTCGAACCCACGGCCAACACATGGCGGTTACAACACTCGGCCTAAAGCTTGCAGTGTGGATGCGAGAGCTCTCAAGGCACCTCAGAAGGGTGGAACAGATGAAGGAACGGGTTCTCGTGGGGAAGGTAATGGGGGCCATAGGCACTGGTGCAGGTCTTGGCGAACGCGCAATACAGATTCAAGAGATCGCGTTGAAGAAGCTGGGATTGAAGCCAGCCGACACGGTGACGCAAATTATCCAACGAGACGTCCACGCTGAGCTTATCTCGACACTAACCTTAATCGGCTGCAGCCTGGAGAAATTCGCTCTTGAGGTGCGTAACCTCCAGCGAACAGAGATCATGGAAGTGATGGAACCGTTCAGACGCGAAAGTCAGGTTGGAAGCTCAGCAATGCCGTCTAAGAGAAATCCCGTGAAGTCAGAGAGAGTATGCAGCCTAGCCAGACTGATGAGAGGTCTCCTCATCCCGGCCTATGAGAATGTTGCATTATGGCATGAAAGAGACCTGACCAACTCAGCCAACGAACGCTTCACCTTTGCCATGTCCTTCATTCTCCTGGATGAGATCATCACGTCCATGAAGAACGTCCTTGCCGGTCTTGTAGTCTTCCCTGAGAACATGAAGAGAAACCTCGACATAACCGGAGGCCTGCTCATCTCGGAGAACGTAGTGAAGACTCTTGTTGAGAGAGGTCTTGGAAGACAAGAAGCCCACGAGATAGTAAGAAGATGCTCCATGAAGGCTATCGACGAGAGAAAGCCGTTCTCTCAAGTCTTGGCTGGGAATAGTCTAGTCTCAGGCAAGATCGCCAAATCGGAGATCTCTGAATTGTTGGACTACTCGAGATACTTGGGAGCGGCTCAGGCACTCATAGACGCAGCCCTAACCTCCACCAAGGCTGAACTCACGGCTTACCCCGCAGGTCACCAGTAGAACGGGTGCGGAACCAAAGGCATCAGAGGACAGACAGGCCACATGAAGAATGGCGGCATAGGGTGTGGCGACAATGGGCTGGGATACATGGGTGACCCAAACACGTCTGCTGGAGGGGGATTTGCCACTGGCTCGAATAGGGCTTCCCCACAGAAGTTGCAGTAATTTGCTCCCAATATTACTGGTCGATGGCAGAAAGGACAATTGTACGAAAAGCTCAATCTTTATCCCGTCAGAGAGATATGCGTGATTTGCATTTCAATCTTACTAAGACATTCAAATAGGAAATACTTCCTTCATAGATCCACAAGCTGGTAATGCTCTTGGAATAATAGGTTGCTGCTTTTTCGGGCTCGTGCCAGAACGACATCTTCTACATGTATATGGTAACTTATCGCAGACATTTGGATTTGAGATTGGATTTGGGCTGGGATGGCCCTGAGACTATGAACCAAGCAATGAAAGCTAGTATTCCGTCATCAGTTTTTGCTCTGTAAACATCTCGCCTCTCTTGAGGGCTTCCCAGTCCTCTGCTCTCAGCTTGCCTCCAACCTGATCTTTGATCTTCTTTGCGACAGCGGTTCCAATCGTTGGTACAGCTGTTAGCGAACTCAGACTTGCCCTCTTCAGGTCGGCTATGGTCTTGAATCCACTGTTGAACAGCATTCTGGCCCTTATTCTGCCGACGCCTTCGAGCTGGACGAGTGAGATAAGCTCTTCTTTGATTCCACTCTGGATTCTCGTTCTTAACTGCTTCACAGGCCCCAAAAGATCCTTGTGTTGGAAGAGCTTCGCAAGTTCTTCAGTAGCATACATGAGCCACTCAGACGTTTGGGTAAGCCTTAGGAGGTCTCCTGGCTCGACTTTGTGGCTCTTGAGCATATCATCCTCACTTGTCTCCTCGATCCAGTCATGCAAGACCACGACGCACTTCAGCTCGGAGAGAAAGTCCTCATATTCCTGCTCGTATGATAGCATCTCGCTCCACGGCTCAGGGCCCTTGAAGACCAGCTCTTCCAAGTGCTCCTCGGCGTAGATGCTCAACTTTTCTGACTCCCTGCCGCGTGGATGAGGTCTAGGAGCTATGTCTGGAGTATGTGAGATCAGTTGTAGCAGGCTGAGTTCAGTAAGCCGGTTAGGTCTATTGTAGAGACCGTCCCTAATGATGACCGCCGAGAGCGGGTCTACATAGAGTTCTGACACTCTTCTTCCGAAACGAGTGGCTGACAATCGGTTGGAAGCCATCTCGATCATCTCCTCCTTCACAAGAAACCCCAAGATCCGACCGACCTTAGATCTCAGCGTCTTCAGGTCATATTGCTGCGCGTGAAAGGTTCTAGAGAAAAAATCGTAGAGTCCTTCTTCGGTATGTGCAAACCCAGTTGCTATAGTCGAAAGGACATGAGGCCTAAGCACATTCTCAACAGAGAGCTTTGACCAGATTCTCTCAGGTTCGGCACAGACATAGTGTTCCATCAGATACTCCTGTTCATCAGCTGTCTTTGCTATCAGGATCGCTTCTCCAAATTTGTCATATCTGGGTCGGCCGGCGCGTCCGCAGAATTGTTTATACTCCAAGACTGAGATTGGGTATCTCCCATAGCCGGGCTCGTACCTCTCATAGCTGCTCACTATGACTACGCGGGCTGGCAGGTTTACGCCAGCCGCGAGGGTCGGTGTCGCGGCCAAGATCTTGAGATGACCTGCTTTGAATGAGTCCTCCACAATCCTTCTGTGAACTGCGGAGAGCCCGGCGTGGTGGAAACCTGATCCAAAGAGGATTTGTTCTGCCAGTATTTCGCTGAGCCTTGTCTTCTCACCAGAGGACAGTACCCTATCAGCTAAGAGCTTTAGGGTTCGTTTCTGAGTATTCGTAAGCCTTCCTGAAAGGGCTGCCGCCGATTTCTTGCCGAACTCTACAGCTGTTCGTCTGGTCTCAGTGAAGACTAAGGCTTGGCCACTGTTGCGAACTGTTTCAAGTGCGATATCTAGGGCTGGCCTACTCGTATCCTCTGAGATCTTCCTGGCTGAGCCGTCCTTGAACTGTGTCTCCCCAGCGCAGTACACTCCCTCCTTTAACGGTACCGGTCTCCACTCAGTTGTTATGGGGACTCCTTTGATCCATTTTGCAACATCGTCTGCGTTCTTGACGGTCGCGCTCAGAGCCAAAAATTGAGCTTTAGGGTTGAGCTCCATCAATTTGGTTAGTGTAACTTCGAGTGTGGGCCCTCTGTCTTGATCGGTTAGTAGGTGTATCTCGTCGGCAACAATTGTTCTTACCTCACTCATCCAACGTGCTCTATGTCTTAGCAGACTGTCAACCTTCTCGTTCGTGGAGATTATGATATCGTATCTTTCAAGCCATTCATCTGAGCTATCATAGTCTCCAGTTGAGGTAGCGATTTTGAGTCTGCTGCCGTCTGCCTTGGTCAGATGTCTGTATTTCTGAAATTCCTCATACTTCTCGCTTGCTAGGGCGCGGAGTGGAGTCAAATAGAGGCCTTTCCCCGAACCGCTGAGTGTATTGCCAAGGATGCAGAGCTCTGCTACGAGCGTCTTTCCACTTGCGGTGGGGCTTGCGAGGACAACGTTTCTTCCTCTGAGCACTCCAGCAGTGATAGCTTCTATTTGCGGAGGGTAAAGCCTTTCGTATCCATTCTCCATCAGTATGTTCTTCACTTGACCGGGGACATCAAGTTCATCAACTTTCAATTTTGTCCCTCCACGCAGCATCTTATGACGGGTAGCCCGTGGTTCCTCGCTGGAGGGCGTTTAGCTAGGCTGTTGTTCCTGAAGTTCTCTTTATCTTCCCGTCTTCGGGGGAATAGATCACTCCATCTCTGATCAGTCGTCCTGTAATCATCCTCGCTTGTTCTTCAGTCATGCCCTTCTTCTCTTGGAGCGCCTCATACAGCTTTGATTCTTCTACGAAACCGGTTTCCTTCTCCATCTCAGCGATTATGTCTAGGACATCTTTCATCCTGTCAACAAGGCTCTTGGGTTTGCCGGTCATGATGACATCGATATCAATCCTTCCTGTGCTAGTGTCGATACCTACGTCTTGGAGTGAGACGGTCATCAACCTCACTATTGCCCTAGCATCTTCAATGGTCACCTTGTCCCTCAAGTACGCTTTCGCCCTTGCCTCACAGAGCCTCACCAGCGCCTCGAGTTGTCTTGGCGTGATTGCTATGGGCGACTCTGAAGTCGCTCCTGAGCTAGACCTCATTTTGAGGTAGAACTCCTTTAGTTCATTAGCCGCCTCATCGGTCAGCGCAGTCTCAATCCTTTTTGCATAGCTGATGTACTTCCTCAGGAGATCTGGTGGAAGAGGTGCTGCCTCAGGCGTGGACCGGAGTCTGTGAAGCGTAAGTATATGCTCAGACATCCGGCTGTCAATCTCACTCTCGGGAACATCCCTCATCACAAAAATGAGATCAAATCTTGAGAGGATCGTAACTGGAAGGTTGATGTTCTCGCCAATGTTTCGATAAGGATCATACCTACCCAACGCTGGATTTGCCGCCGCAATGATAGAGTCCCTAGCGTTAAGAGTGGCAACGATCCCGCCTTTCGCAATGCTTATCGTCTGCTGCTCCATCGCTTCGTGAATCGCGACGCGATCGTCAGGCCTCATCTTGTCTATCTCATCGATCGAGCAGACACCTCGATCAGCCAGTACGAGCGCACCTGCCTCAAGAGCCATGCCCCCAGTTTTTTCTCTTATGACTGCGGCTGTCAAGCCGGCTGCCGTCGATCCCCTCCCACTCGTGTACAATCCTCGAGGCGCGACCCTAGCCACATACTGGAGGAGCTGACTTTTTGCTGTGTTATGAGAGATGATTCCGTTGGCGATGAACCTGTGGCTCCTGGGTACTTCTATGTCGTATACATCTTCCGGGGGATGTTTCAGGATCTTCAATACGCATTCACTGCGTTGTCCGTGGAAACGTTTGAAGTTTTTCGCTGAAGCAACGAGTTTGGTGAGGATGGTGCGTTTTTTGTTGGAGGCGAAGTCGATTGATCCTGCAAACTTGAGGATATCTTCTCCACGACGGATAACGAGCGCATTTCCTGTAATTC